>SVDS01000067.1 GCA_015057715.1 Paenibacillaceae bacterium | reverse complement strand
AATACAAACGTCTGTGGGAGAGCCACGAGTTATATTGTGCCGGACATTTTATGGAGGCAGCTGTGGCTTATTATGAATCCGTGGGAAATAAGAAAGTTTTGGAAACCGCATGCAAACTGGCTGACCACATCGATTCTGTGTTTGGAGATGAAGAAGGAAAGATTCATGGCTATGACGGTCATGAGGAGGTTGAGATTGGTCTGATGCGGTTATACAGGCTGACACAAAATGAAAGATATCTAAAACTGGCTCAGTACTTTTTACTGGTGCGGGGAACTGAATGTGAAGGGATGAATTCCAAACATCTTCCTCTGACCTATTATCAGGCTCATCTTCCTGTGCTGAAGCAGGATACTGCTGAGGGACACGCAGTAAGGCTGGTCTATCTATGCACTGCAATGGCGGATGCTGCGGGGGAGACAGGAGATGAGAAGCTTCTTCTGGCGTGCAGGCGGTTATGGAAGAGCATTGTAACCCGGCGTATGTATATTACCGGAGGTATCGGTTCCACTGTTTCAGGGGAAGCATTCACTCTGGATTATGATTTGCCCAATGATACCATGTACTGTGAGACCTGTGCATCAGTAGGTCTGGTATTCTTTGCATACCGGATGCTGATGTCAGAAGAAAAGGGAGAATACGGGGATGTAATGGAACGTGCACTTTACAATACCGTGCTGGGTGGAGTGGCTCTTGATGGAAAACATTTCTTTTACGTGAATCCACTGGAGGTGGTTCCTGGTAAATCATCAAAGGATCCCGGAAAGAGCCATGTTAAATGCGTTCGCCCCCAGTGGCTCGGCTGCGCGTGCTGCCCTCCCAATCTTGCAAGGCTGTTAGCTTCTGTGGAGCAGTATGTGTTTGTACAAAAGAAAGATAAGCTTTTAGTTAACCTCTTTGTGGAATGTAAGGGAAAATTTGAAATAGGGGATGGTATTCTGGAGATAGAATTAAAGACTGGATATCCATGGGATGGCTGTGTGGACATAAAGTTAAATTACAACGGAACCGCCAGCGTCTGTCTGGGAATCCGGGTACCGTCATGGTCGGATACCTTTGATGTGGAGCTTAATCAGGAACGTGGAGTTTTTGAGGAAAAAGACGGATTTATCTATGTGAATCAGGTTTTCTCTAAAGATACAATACGGCTGAAACTGGATATGCAGGCAAAGCGCTGGTATGCCAATCCCCTGGTGGAAAACGATCTGGGGAAATTTGCTGTTTCCAGAGGTCCCCTTGTGTATTGTATGGAAGAAGCGGATAATGGTACGAACCTGCACCTTTTGTCCGTGGAAAAACAAGAGGAGTTTGAGTACGAATTTGACGAAGCCATGCTTGGAGGCGTGGGAGTACTTACTGCTTCCGGCTGGAAGACAAAAACAGACAGTGGGGCAGAAGGGCTTTATAGTAAGAGTAATGCAGCAGAAAAGAAAACAAAGACGAAAATCAAATGGATTCCTTATTACAGCTGGGCCAACAGAGGAGAAAATGAAATGCGCGTCTGGGTCAGAGAAGATTAATAGTTTTAATATGAAAGAGCCCGATAAAACTGGTAAATTTACCAGTTTTATCAGGGCTTATTTTATTGACAAAAAAATCTACTTGTGATAGCATTATTATCAACAATACTAAACCGGTTTAGTAAAGGCATGGGGGGACTTTTATGGCACTGACAATCAAAGATATCGCCAGTATGGCAGGAGTATCAAAAGGGACTGTATCAAGAGTCATCAATCACAATCCGGAAGGTGTTTCAGAGGAAACGAGAGAGAAGATTCTTAAGTTGATTGACGAGGTAGGTTACGTACCCAATAAGATGGCAAGGAGCATAACGGTTGCTGAGACAAAGACCATTGGTCTCATAATACCCGATGTCCAGAATCCTTTTTTTCCTCAGGTAATCAGGGGAGTGGAGGATTGCGCCATGGAAAATGGATATACGGTATTTTTGTGTAATTCAGATTCCGATATTAAAAAAGAGCAGAAGTATTTATATACCTTTTTAGAAAAAAGAGTGGACGGAATCATCATCAATACCAGCGGCGATTTAAATGACAAAAAGCTGACTGCACTGATACACAAAAGTAACATCCCCATTGTCATACTGGACAGAAAGATAAAGGAGTTGTCAAGGTATCCCGGCGTCTACGTTGATAATGCCAGAGCCGCCAGAGAAGGTGTGTCTTATCTGATTGAGAATGGCGCTTCCAATATTGCATATATTGCAGGTGTAAAAGACGTTTATACAGTGGAAGAACGGCTGAAAGGTTATTGCATGGCCCTTGAGGATGCGGGCATTATAATAAACAAACAATATTTAAGCTATGGCGGTTACAATATACAGTCCGGTTACGAAAGAACCAGGGAGATGCTTTCTGACAATCCCAAAATTGACGGAATATTTGCCGGATGCGATACCATAGCAATCGGTGTTTTAAAGGCTTTAAGAGAATTAAACAAAAAGGTACCAGACGATATCCAGCTGCTGGGGTTTGATAACATCACCATGAGCGGAGAGATGGTTCCGCCTATCACCACAGTATCCCAGCCTATGTATGAAATGGGCTACCAGGCAGCCAGAATGCTGCTGGCGTCCATACAGGATAAAACCATACATCAGGAAGATCAGTATCTGGAGACAGATCTGATGATCAGAGAGAGCACCAAAAAAAACAGATAAGGGAAGAGATATGAAAAAAATACTGGTAATCGGAAGTTTAAACATGGATATACAGGTGACTGCAGACCGTTTGCCGGGTGTGGGAGAAACTGTACTTGGAACGGATTACTCCTATAACTGCGGCGGAAAGGGAGCTAATCAGGCATTTGCGGCAGGAAGGCTGGGCGCAGATGTGGTTATGCTTGGCTGTGTAGGACAGGATGAGTTTGGAAGAACTCTGATCCGGGGGTTAAGAGAAAACGGTGTGTGTACGGATTATATTTCTGTCCGTGAAAGTAAGGATACGGGAACAGCAGTAATTTTAGTAGATTCCATGGCAAATAACAGTATCGTGACCATTGCAGGAGCCAATGGAAGCTGTGATATTCCGTACTTAGAGAAGACAGAACCGCAAATCTTGGATTATGAATATCTGCTTGTACAGATGGAGATTCCTGCAGATGCAGTTTTTTATGCAATTAACCATGCGAAGGAAGCGGGAAAAACCATTATATTAAACCCGGCACCGGCTCCAGATGGTCTGCCGGAAGAGCTCATGAGGAAAATTGATATTATAACTCCCAATGAAAGTGAACTGGCAAGACTGAGCCGCCATAAGACAGACAGCCTGGACGGGATCATGGAAGGCGCAGGAAAGCTGTTGTCCCAGGGAGTTGGACATGTCATTGTGACAATGGGAGACAAGGGAGCCTTGTGGGTTAGTCAGGAGGGCTGCCGCATGTTTGAAGGAACCAGAGTGGACGCACTGGATACCACCGGCGCAGGAGACTGCTTTAACGGAGCACTGGCTGTAAAGCTGGCAGAAGGAAAATCCATGGAAGAAGCCATTTGCTTTGCCAATGCCGCGGCAGCCATCAGCGTTACACGAAAAGGCGCCCAGGCGTCTATGCCTCTCAATGAGGAAGTTTTAAGTCTGATGCAGGAGGAATGACATGAAACCAAAGAAAGTAATCATTGATACAGACCTGGGCGATGACGTGGATGATGCAGTTGCCATAGCTCTTGCAGTTTTGTCTCCTGAAATAGAAGTGGCAGGGATTACCACTGTATTTAAAGATACGAAAGCACGGGCAGAGATGGTGAAGGATCTGCTGGAATTTTATCAGATGGGCAGGATTCCTGTTTATATAGGCCAGGGACTGCCGTTAATAGAACGGCCAAAGATGGAGAAACCCATTCAGTACAGCATTTTAAGGAATCAGTATGAGCCAGAACAGAGCCTTAATGCGGTTGATTTTATGATTAAGACAGCAGCAGAGAATGATAATGTCTGTATCGTTGCCATGGGGCCACTGACCAATCTGGGACTGGCATTTTTAAAGGCACCTGAGATTATGAAACGGGTAGAAATCATCGGAATGGGCGGAGCCTTTTTAAATTCTTATCCGGAATGGAATATCATCTGTGATCCGGAGGCTGCCCGTATTGTTACTGATTTTGGTGAAAACTTAACCATGCTGGGATTAGATGTTACAAAGCATACAAAGCTTACCGCAATAGAGATGGAGGAAGTTAAAAACTCCACTCAGCCTGTCGTTCAATATCTTTATAAAGGCATGGAGATATTCATGGATAAAACAGGTTTTCCCATTACCCTTCACGATGCGCTGTTGATTGCCTGCCTGATAGACAGGGAAACCGTAACACTGAAAAAGGGTGATTATACAGTTGAACTAAAAGGGGAACTGACAAGAGGGACCATTGTTCACAAAACCAATTATTACGATGCAGTATGTGAAACAGAGAAAGATTTTTATTACGCAGTTGATTTAGATTTACAGCGGTTTAAGAATATAGTGATGGAACGGGTTTTCCGTTAGTAGTACCGAAGTATAGCAATTAATCAATGTCTTTTAATCAGGCATTGTGATTGGCATAAATACACATCATTTATTTTTAGGAGGAGATCAAATGAAAAAATTCAAAAGAATCACAAGCGTATTGTTCGCATGCTGTCTGATGGCTGTCAGTGTGGCTGGATGCGGAAAAAGCGGTGGCAGTGCAGGGAAAGAAACAACTGCCGGCAGTGCGGCAGCAACAACCGGTGAAACAAAAGCCGGAGAAACAAAAGGTACCAAAGAAGGGGCTAAGAAATTAAAAATTGCTTTATTAATTCCAGGTAATTTAGGAGACAAATCATTTTTTGACGGTTCCAAAGCTGCCATGGATACCATAAAGGAAAAACTGGGTGCCCAGACAGACGTAGTAGAGATGGGAACTGACACCACCAAATATCTTGCAACCTATGAAGACTACTGTGAAGACGGCTATGATTTAATCATGACTGTTTCTACAGCTGGCGATGATGTTTTAAAACAGGTTTCCACACAGTATCCGGATCAGAAGTTTATCAACCTGGATACAGACAGCGTTGGTTTTGGAGATAACGTTCTTGCTGTAGTTACAAAGAGCAATGAGATGAGTGCTCTGGCAGGTGCAGTAGCAGCTTTAAAAGCAAAAGAGGCAGGAAGCAATACCATTGGTTTTATCGGAGGTATGGATATACCAGGTATCAACTATTTCCTCGTTGGATATATTGAAGGCGCTCAGAGTGTAAATCCTGATGTGAAAGTAAAGGCGTCCTATGTAGGTGATTTTACAGACAGTGCAACTGCAAAGGAACTGGCACTGATTATGTATAACTCCGGAGTTCCCATTATTTATCAGGCAGCAGGCGGTGCTGGTTTAGGTGTGTTTGAAGCAGCCACAAGTCTTGATAAATTAGCCATAGGTGTTGATTCAGACCAGGCTGCAAGTCTGGAAGCAAGTAACCCGGATCAGGCAAAGCACATTATTACTTCAGCAATGAAAAAGGTATCCGTTTACGCAGTGGATTTAGTAAACCAGTATGCAGACGGAACGCTTACCTTCGGCGGTAAATCTCTGGCTCTCGGTCTGAAAGACGGTGGAGTTGGTCTGGCAGAAAATAAATTTTATGATGCGTTGATGTCTGATGAACAAAAGAATAGCGTTAAGGAGTTAGAGCAGAAAATCATATCTGGTGAAGTGAAATTATCCGATGTACAGTCTATGTCTACTGATGACATTGCTGCAATCAGAAGCAAGGCTGCTCCAAACTAGTATGTAAAAGCTTAATGCCTGGAGGATAACAATGGAATACCTTTTGAGAATGGAGAATGTATCCAAGATATACGGTAATGGTATTGTGGCAAATAAGGATGTCAGCTTTTCCTTAAAGGAAGGGGAAATCCATGCCCTTGTGGGAGAAAACGGAGCGGGAAAAACAACCCTGATGAAAATACTCTTTGGCATGGAAAAACCCTCTTCAGGCAAACTGTATTTAAGGGACAAGGAATTGGATATCAATTCCTCCAACGATGCCATAAAGCATGGGATCGGTATGGTGCATCAGCATTTCATGCTGTTAGATTCCTTTACGGTAGCCCAGAATATTACGTTGGGGATCGAGCCCGCAAACCATCATTTTGTGAATGAAAATGCTGCGGTTGCATTTACCGAGCAATTAAGCAGACAATATAATTTTGCAGTAGATCCAAGAGCCGTTACCGGCACTCTGCCTGTAGGAATTAAGCAGAAAATTGAGATATTAAAAGCACTGGCCAGAGGAGCAAAAATTCTGATTTTAGATGAGCCCACAGCCGTACTGACTCCTCAGGAAACAGAACAGCTATTTGAGGAACTTGTGAAGCTGAAAAAACAGGGATATACCATTGTTTTTATTTCTCACAAAATTAAAGAGATTAAGGCAATCAGTGATAGAGTGACCATTATGCGGGCGGGTTGTTCCGAAGGAGTTTTTAATACCAGTGAAATCTCGGAACAGGAGATATCCAATAAAATTGTAGGCTGGAAAATCGACACCTCCATTCATAAAAAGGAGCATGCCTTTGGTGAAGCCAGAATCAGTGTGACTGGTTTGTCCTACTATGGAGGGGAGAAAGTTCCAATCTTACAGGATATAAACTTCCAGGTAAAATCCGGTATGATCATGGGAATTGCCGGCGTCCAGGGCAATGGGCAGGTGGAACTGGCTGAGATTTTAACCAAAAGCAGGCGTGTGGAATCAGGCAGCGTGGAGATCAACCAGGCTGATATTCAGTCCATGACCATTAAGGAGATGCGGGAAAATGGGTTTGGTTATATCCCGGAAGACAGACAGCGTCAGGGCGTAGCCCTGACTGCCTCTGTCAATGAAAATCTGATCTCCAACAAATATGATACTGAAGAATTCTGCAAAAAGGGAATTCTGAAAAAGAAAAAAATCAGTGAGTATGCCAGGCAGATGATCGAGGAATATTCCGTGAAATGTTCAGGAGAAAACGGCAGAATCGACGGTCTGTCCGGTGGAAATATGCAAAAGGTCGTTGTTGCAAGAGAATGTATGGAAGAGACAAAGGTTCTGATTGCCGAGCAGCCTACCAGAGGTGTCGACATCGGAGCAGCCCATATCATTCATCAGAACATTGTAAAGCTGCGGGACAGTGGCAGTGCCGTATTGCTGTTTTCGGCAGATATGGCAGAACTGATTAAGCTGTCAGATGTGCTGGCAGTCATGTATGAAGGCAGGTTTGTGGCTTATTATGAGAACCTGTCTGATATTACCGAAGAAGAACTTGGACTTTACATGCTGGGTATTAAAAAGCAGGATGAGAGTCAGATCAGGAGGATGCGCTATGAGTAGGGAAAAATCCTTTCATCTCTTAAGAACAACTGTGGCTCTGGTCATTGCAATGCTTGCAGCCTTTGCAGTCATCTTTATGGTCAGTGACACACCCATAGAGTCCATCCGTTTATTTATACTGGGGCCTTTCAGTAAACCAAGGTATATTGGAAACATAATTAATACGGCAATTCCTCTTATATTCTCAGGTCTGTCCATGGCAGTTGTTTTCCAGGCCAGCCAGTTTAATATGGGAGCGGAAGGTATCTTTTATTTCAGCGGAGCTGTTATTTCCCTGATTGCTATCTGGGTTCCCCTCCCCGTTGGTGTTCACCAGGTGGTCATCATTCTTGCAGCAGCTGTAATCGGTGCCTTAATCATGCTGATTCCAGGATATTTAAAAGCAAAATACGGTGCCAGTGAGCTTGTTACCTCCCTGATGATGAACAGCATTTTGCTGGGACTTGGTTCTTATCTTATGACCAGAGTGCTTCAGGATCCCATGGCATCAAATGGTTCCTATCCCTATCTGGACACTGCCAAAATACCGGTGATTATTCCGGCATTTAAAGTACATTACGGACTGTTTATTGCACTGTTTTGTGTTGCAGCAGTCTATGTTTTTCTATATAAGACCAAATGGGGATATGAGATCCGTATGGTAGGCATCAATGCAAAGTTTGCAACCTATTCCGGAATCAATATTGTTAAAACCATTATTATCGCTCATCTGGTATCCGGAGCAATTGCGGGCATCGGCGGTTCGGTGGAATCCATTGCCATGCATACCCGCTTTGAATGGAACGGGCTTCCGGGCTATGGATTTACAGGAGCATTAATAGCCATGCTGGCCAATAATAATCCTGTAAGCGTGATTTATGCAGCCCTGTTTGTGGCGTATTTATCTACAGGAGCGGATATTGTCGCAAGGCTTTCTGATGTTCCAGCTGAGATGTCAACCATCCTTCAGAGTCTGATTATTCTGCTGATCGCTTCGGAACGGTTTCTTCATTCCTTTAAGCAGCGGTGGATGGAAAGGGGGATTGCAAAATGAGAGAATTGATCAATATCATTTTCACAGCACAATTCCTGCATTCCGTATTCCGGGTGACCACCCCCATCCTGTTCGCTTCCCTTGGGGCAGTGATTGCAAACCGGGCAGGTGTTGCCAATATCGCTCTGGAAGGAATTATGCTGATATCAGCTTTCTTTGGAGTATTTGGCAGTGCGGCGACGGGAAGTGCCCTGGGCGGATTCTTAATTGCCCTTTTATCCGGGTTAATCTGTTCCGGAATACTGGCGCTATTTACTTTATATTACCGGGCAAATGTTATTTTAGGCGGTATAGCCATTAACTCCTTAGCATCAGGAGGTACGGTATTTTTGCTTTACTTATTTACAGGAGATAAAGGAAGTTCCACCTCTGTTGCCAGTAAAACACTGCCGGAGATCGCCATTCCTGTGTTAAAGGATATTCCGTTCCTGGGTGACATCCTTTCCGGACAGAATATCATGACATATCTGGCATTTATCATGATTTTAATTGTAGCTGTTTTTCTTGGAAAAACCACCCTGGGTTATCATATCCGGGCGGTGGGAGAAAACTTAAAAGCAGCGGAGTCAGTAGGAATTAATGTGAAGCTTACCCAGACGATTGCTCTTCTTTTAAGCGGTTTTCTCTGTGCATGCGGCGGTGCCTTTATGTCAATGGGCTATCTGTCATCGTTTACCAGAGATATGGTATCGGGAAGAGGCTGGATTGCAGTGGCAGCGGAAGCCATTGGCAGGTCTAATCCCATCATAACAGCTGGGGCATCCATTGCCTTCGGTTTCTTCAATGCCATTTCCACAGCGGCATCCACAGTGGGCTGGGCCTCCAGCCTGGTGCAAACAATTCCTTATGTTTCAACACTCATCGGACTGTTTGCATTTTCCTATAAAGAGTATTTAAAGCTGAAAAAAAGATAATGTTCAGGCGGCGAAGTTTGTGTTCTTCGTCGCCTGAAATAGCATATCAGTCGGAATAAATATATAGAAAGCAGGTAATTGGTATGGTGGAACGCTATTATGAAAAAGTATATGCAGGTTTTTTAGGCATGAATATCGGAATCCGTTTAGGCGCACCCATAGAGCCGGATGTCTGGACTGAAGAACGGATATTTCAGACTTATGGGGATTTAAACGGTTATGTGAAAGATTATATTAATTTTGCTGCAGATGATGATGTAAATGGCCCGGTTTATTTCTTAAGAGCACTGGATGACAGGAAGGAGAAGGGAACACCGGTAACTCCGGAAGATGTGGCGAAAGCATGGTTAAATTATACCAGGTATTTAAAGGGGATGTTCTGGTGGGGCGGATATGGAATCAGCACAGAACATACGGCTTATATGAATTTAAAGATTGGAATTCCGGCACCTTTATCAGGATCTGCAGAGTGCAACGGAAGTACAGTGGCGGAGCAGATTGGCGGACAGATCTTTATTGATACCTGGGGTCTGATTCATCCCGGTGATGGGAAAAAAGCGGCAGATGATGGAGCGGCGGCAGCCAGTGTTTCCCATGACGGAGAGGGGATAAACGGAGCCAGATTTATTTGCGCCTGTATTGCACATGCATTTACGGCACAATCAATAGATGAGATTGTGGAGGCAGGTTTAAATCAGATACCGGAAGAAAGCCTTTATTATCAGGTGGTTAAAACTGTGGAGAGATTATATCGCAGTAATCCCGGCGATTTCAGAGCCTGCTTTCATATGCTGGAACAGGATTGGGGATATGACAAATATCCGGGTGCATGCCATATTATTCCCAATGCAGGTGTTTGCGCCCTTGCATTATTTTATGGAAATGGTGATTTTTCCAGGACTGTGGAAATTGCCTGTATGTGCGGTTGGGATACGGATTGCAACGCAGGCAATGTGGGAACAATAGCGGGCGTATATTGCGGTCTTACCCAGATTCCGGACAAATATCGCAGGCCTATCAACGATTCGGTGGTTTTATCAGGGATATCCGGCTATCTCAATATTCTTGACATTCCGACCTACGCCAAGGAAATAGCTGCACATGGATATGCTGCAATGGGAGAAGAATTGGAAGATGAACTTCGAATGAATCAGGAAGAGCTAAACTTTGACTTTCTTCTTCCAGGCATGACACACAACATGAGAGTATCCAATCCCTTCTATGGCACTATCAATCCTTCTGGAAGTGAAAGTTATGCGGATGGGAATGGACTGTGCATTCTCATTGATGATATTGGATATGATTCCTGCCGGATTTATTATAAAAGTTTTTATGGAAGAGAAGATTTTTCTGATGAGCGCTATTCTCCGGTTTTCTCTCCGAAGGTTTATTCCGGGCAGAAGGTTACCATGGAACTGTCTGTACAATGGCTGAAAGGGCAGAAACTTGATCTGGTGCCGTATATAAAGACGTTTGGGAAGCATGATATCGTAGAAATTAGTTTTGTTGACTATCCGGAAAATGAATGGTTTAAGGTGGAATTTACAATACCTGATACAAAAGGGGATCTTGTAGAGGAAGTTGGATTTATTGTTAGGGGAAGCAACTTCCCGGAAGGAACTACAACCGGTCATATTCATATGAAAAAATTTCAGGTAACAGGACTTGCAGATTACGAGATTGATATAACGAAACAAAAAGAAGAATTTGGAACAGTGACTCCATTTTCCATAGACGGTGGTAACTGGACAAAACAGGGAGAATTTCTTCATTTCCACCGGGCCGAAACAGGATTTGCTTATACAGGAAATTATTACAGCAAAGACTACCGGGTGAGTGCTCTTGTCAAACCACTGTTTGGGGAGAACCACTTAATGACAGTACGGGCAAAAGGAGCAATGCTTGGTTACGGGGCAGGATTTTCCGGGGAGAACAGACTGGCAATCTATAAAAATGAGTATGGATATTATATTTTGGCGGAAACTGACTACCCATGGGATATGGAAAGCACATATTTATTTGAAACAGAGGTAATAGGGCAAAGAATAAGTTTATCCGTCAATGGTGTAAAAATACTGGAAGCAGAGGACTCTTCTTTTGAATCGGGAATGTTTGGATTTGGCTCTCTGAGCTATGGACGAACCTGTTTTAGTGATATAAAATTCACCGGGCTGGAAGGGTAAAATTATATAATCTTGCCATGAAGCAGTCCTTGTAGTATGATGAAATTATTGATATACAACCGTTGAAATCCATAGAGATATGAGAGGAGTAGGTATTATGAATGGGGAAAACAGAATGCAGGAGGAAAGAATGATTATTTCCTTCGATGGCACAAAACTGAGATTTAAAAAAGATGCAGTGGAGAATCCCAAAGCCCTGATCGTCATTGCTCATGGGCTGTGTGAGCATTTAAACCGGTACGATTATTTCACGGAAAAGCTTAACCAAAATGGCTACAGCGTTTACCGGTATGATCAGAGGGGACATGGAAAATCAGAGGGGAAAAAGGTTTATTTTAAAGATTTTAATGAGATGCCTGACGATCTGGGGGAAATCCTTGCTCTTGCCAGAGAGGAGAGCGAGGGAAAAAAAGTTTTCCTGTTCGGGCACAGCATGGGCGGGGAGACAGTAACACTGTTTGGTGCAAAGAATCCGGGAATGGCAGATGGAATTATTACCTCTGGTGCGCTGACCCATTACAATCACCCTGTTATGGGAGATCAGTTTCCAATTGAGGCACCTGATGATACCTATCTGCCCAATCAGCTTGGAGATGGAGTGTGCAGCGATAAAAAAGTGATTGAAGCGTATGTTTCGGATCCGCTGGTAGAAAAGGAAATCAGCACCGGACTCATTAACCAGATATATGCAGGCGTACAGTGGCTGAAGGCCAATATAAAAAGCTTCTCCGATCCGGTTCTGATTCTTCATGGAGCTGATGATGGTCTGGTTGCAGCAAAAGATTCCCTGGATCTCTTTGAGGAGATCAGTTCAAAGGATAAGAGCCTGCATGTCTATGCAAACCTGTTTCATGAGATCTTAAACGAGCCGTGCAGAGATGAGATTATTGCGGATATCTTACTATGGCTTGAGAAACATATCTGATGGATTAAAATTACATTGATAGGAAAAGGCATCCTGCGTTTTATGTTGGCAGGATGCCTTATATTTAAAAAAGGGTTAATAATTGCGCTTTAAAAAGTATATGTTAAATTAAAAATATACAGGAAGTGCCTATTCTCTATTTTCATACACAGCAAACCATCAAGACAAATGATGTGATTAGTTCTCTCTCTTTTCATAGTAGGAGGTATCGGGACTAGATTGAGCAGTTGATAGAAAAAGAAGATTGTGAACTTTGGGAATGTATGGTAATATGCTATCAGGAGTAACCGAATACAGGGTGGAACCTTCCAGCTTTTATGTCATCAAGTCATAACGAGAGGGGAGGTGGTGCCGGATATGTTTTCATTTGCAGATATGCTTTTATTTGCAACATTTATCTTGGCATTGCTGACTTACATAGATAAGTTAAAAAAATAGCCTACCCTGCAGCGAACAGGATAGGCGGTGTCCATTAGGACATTAGTCGTTATACTGGGAACTACCACTTTGTGTGGCGGTTACTCTTTATAATTCCAATATAACATATCTTATGATTTTTTTCAATAAAATTTTTTGTGTTTCTTTATGTTAATTCCATGTACTATAATTTATATAACCATATATAAAGACCGCACCTGTCAATAGATGTTTTTATCTTTTGAAGAAATACGGTGTAATATGTAAGATGATTTAAATCTAGATTTATGGGGAGGGCTCAATGAAAGAGAATAAAGTAGAAAAGGAGGTTTCACTATGACGTGACAAGCATATAAAAGGCTGTCTTAATAATAAATTTATTAAAATGAAAAACTAAGAGTATATTGAGAAGTAGTAATACTAAATTGACTAATGAATAAATAGTAATTTGTGGGTGACAAATGATGTATAAAGATATATTAACAAAAGGTATTAAAATAAAAATAATAGGAGATAGTATTGCTGCTGGTGCTGGTAGTTCTATGAGTTATAAGACGGAAGAACTTATATTTGAAGGGGATGGTACAAAATACTTTAGAAGGGTAGCACCAAACAGTTGGTGGGGATTATTGGAGCAATACCTGCGAGATAATTATATTACCTGCAGCGTTGTGAACAAAGGATGTGGAGGAGTATTTTCATATCAGATAAATAAGTACCTTGATTCACTTATTTCGATTGACGATAATTTAGTGTTTATTTTAATGGGATTAAATGACCGTAAACGGATAAATGGTATGGAAGAATTAAAGCGTAATTGTGAGCATGTTGTTGATGAACTGATTAATAATGGTAAAATGGTGTGTTTGTTAACCCCAACTCCATCGGTTCACAGTAATGAGTATTATACCAATAGAATTTATCATACCGATGAAGTCGTTGGAATTTTACGTTGCATTGCAGATAGCAGAAAAATATTATTAATAGATAATTACAAATATATTATGGAATATCTTGCAAAAGAAAAATTAGTGATTGATGATATTATTTACGGTGACGATTGTATGAATGATGGCCTGCACCCAGCAGATTATGTGCAGAAATTGATGTTTCAAAATCTAATTAAAACATTACAGATCTAATTTAAAATTTTCATTTTATAGTTCGTTTAAATAAGAATTTAATAAGTTTTTATAGATTATCGTTCTTTTAAAAATTACTCCAATTATTAGTAAAAGCATTCTGATTAGAATTAAGATAAAAGTAAATAAGCGAAAATCAGATATATCATGTATACGTTAAAATTGAGGTTAACTGTTTTCCCGTATCATGTTCTTCTTCCTATAATTGCTCGGCGAGATCCCGTAATACTGCTTAAATGCATAGGAAAAGTGCTGAATGGATGAGTAGTTCAGCCTGTCAGAAATCTCCGATATATTAATCGTTTCATCATTTAAATAAATCTTTGCCATGGACATCTTGGCTTCTGTTTTTTTCTGAAGAAAAGTTCTGCCGTAATAATCCTTTAAAAACCGCTCAGTCTGTCGTACACTTAAACCAAGCCTCTCCGCCAGATTTTCCAGCGTTATGGTTTCATATTCATAAAGAAAGCACTCTTCCACAATAATATATTTACTATCCACCAGATTGGATGGCGAAAAATGAACCTTGGACTGGGCCTTATATTCGTAATTCCGTACAATCTTAACTACGCATTGCTGGAGAAGGGCTTCTACCAAAATCATGTACCCCGTATAACGGTGTTCCAGTTCAAAAAAGATCTGCTGCATCAGCGGATACAGCTCCTGGGTATCCTGTCCGAACCAGAAATGGGTTTTTTCGAACTTATAAGCCACCGTATCCACCTCAGGCTGGATGTGAGTATTATTTTTTTGCAGCTTAAAATAAATACAATATTCCGCCATGGGATCATTCTTTAAAGGTATCTGTTCATGCTCCACATGAGGGCCTGTCATGTACAGAGTATTGGGCGTAATATTATAAATCTGGTCATCAATATTTACCTTGCCATGACCATAGGGAATATAGTGGATTTCATAACTGTTATTCCCATGGCTGTGTCTTGGCATGGAACGGAGAAACCGCTCAAAGACGATGTTTAAGACCAAAAAAGTGGTATCATCAATCCCTATTTTTATATTTAAATCTTTATATCCCGTCCTCATGGTATCCCCTCCAATCTCTATCCTATAGTTTACTTTATCAGCATAATTGATGCAAGTCAAGGGATGTTCGATAACACGACATACAGTCCCGCCTTCTGTCTGGTTCCCCTCTAATTTTCCGAAATAAAAACGGTATAATGGTAAGTGTAAAGAACCAAATGACCGTAAAATTGTTAGGAGGAAAATATTATGTCACTGGTTACATCGGAACAAATGCTTTTGGATGCTCAAAAAGGCGGATACGCAGTAGGAGCTTTTAATGTTGAAAATATGGAAATGCTGAAAGCTGTGGTTGCTGCAGCTGAGGAGCTTCGGGCTCCGGTTATGCTTCAGACCACACCGTCAACGGTTAAATACGGAACACTGGAAACATATTACGCCATGGCAGCAGCCGAGGCTGAGAAGGCAACCGTACCGGTATGTCTCCACTTAGATCACGGCAGCAGCTACGAGCTGGTTCTCCAGGCAATCCGTGCTGGATATACATCTGTTATGATTGATGGCTCCCACTTAGACTTTGAAAGCAACATCGCATTAACCAAACGGGCTGCAGATGCGGCAAGAGCCTGCAATATCACAGTAGAAGGCGAGCTGGGTAAGGTTGGCGGCAAAGAGGATGATCTGGAAGCAGAAGCGGACAACAACACAGATCCCATGCAGGCAAAGGAATTCGTAGAACGGACAGGAGTTCACTCCCTGGCAATCGGAATCGGAACTGCCCACGGCTTTTATGCAACCACTCCTGTTTTAGACAAAGAGCGGATCAGTGAAGTTAAAAAGTTGGTGTCAGTGCCCCTTGTTCTTCACGGCGCCTCTGGTTTAAGCGACAAAGATGTGAGAGAATGTGTGAGCAGAGGAATGTGTAAGGTTAATTTTGCGACAGAGTTAAGAGTCGCTTATACCGATGCAGGAAAGAAACTTTTAAAAGACCATCCGGACACCTTTGATCCAAAAAAATTAGGCACAGTGGGAATGGAAGCAGTGAAGCAGTTCGTTAAGAACCGAATTCTGGTCTGCGGATGTGACCATAAAGCGGACTGATTTTATCAGGAGGAAAACATGAAACCATATTTATTAGGGATTGACGTAGGGACCAGCGCCTGTAAGATCGCCATTTTTGATAGAAATGGAACTGTATTAGAGACTGCAACCGGGGAATATGAGGTTTATTATCCCCAGACAGGCTGGGCAGAGCAGGATCCGGACGAGTGGTGGCGGGTGATCTGTGGCACCATGAAATCCATCTTTTCCAAATCCCAGATAAAGCCGGAAGAAATTGCAGGAATCGGAATTGACGGACAGAGCTGGTCAGCCATAGCGGTAGACAAAGAGGGCAGCGTGTTAACCAACACACCCATCTGGATGGATACCAGGGCCGATGACATTTGCAGAGAACTCAGTGAGAAAGTGGGAGAACAGAGGATATTTGAAGTAGCAGGCAATTCCCTGCAGCCTTCCTACAGCACGGCTAAGATCATCTGGTACAAGAGAAATATGCCCCAGGTATATGAGAATATTTATAAGGTACTGCAATCCAACAGCTACATTGCTTACAGACTTACCGGTCAGATGACCCAGGATCTTTCCCAGGGATATGGTTTTCACTGCTTTGACATGCATACCGGAACCTGGGATCAGGCAATGTGCGAAGCACTTGGAATTCCAACCCACATTCTTCCGGATATACACCCCTGTCATGAGGTGATTGGAACAGTGACGAAAGCGGCAGCTGTCCAGTCCGGACTGGCTGAGGGAACCCCTGTAGTAGCCGGCGGTCTTGACGCAGCCTGCGGAACACTTGGCGCCGGAGTAATCCATGCCGGGGAAACCCAGGAACAGGGAGGTCAGGCTGGCGGAATGAGTATCTGTATCGATAGCTACAAAGCCGATCCAAGGCTGATATTAAGCTGTCATGTAGTACCTGGCAAATGGCTTTTACAGGGCGGAACTACCGGAGGCGGCGGAGCCATGAGGTGGCTTGAGAAGGAATTTGGCGCATTTGAAAGAGAAGAAGGCAGAAGAACCGGGAAAAGCTCCCTGGATCTGTTCAATGAAGAGGCTGGGAATATTGCTCCAGGCAGTGACGGACTGATCTTCCTTCCCTACATGGCAGGGGAACGTTCCCCCTTATGGAATCCCTATGCGAAAGGCGTATATTACGGAATGGATTTTGGAAAGACCAAAGGTCATTTCATACGTGCGGTCATGGAGGGGGTTGCCATGTCTTTAAGACATAATCTGGAAGTGGCGGCAGAGGCAGGCGCATCTGTTGATGTATTAAGAGCCATGGGAGGATCTGCAAACTCTCTCTTATGGACTCAGATTAAATCCGATGTGACTGGCAAGCCAGTGATTGTTCCATCTTCCGATACAGCCACAACCTTAGGCGCGGCAATTCTGGCAGGAGTGGGAGTTGGCATTTATGAAGATTTTGAAGAGGCAGTAAAATTGACTGTGGAAAATAAGCGGTATCACGTTCCAAATCAGGCAGACCGTAACATCTATGACCGGAATTACCGGAAATATTTAAGCTTATATGAGCATTTGAAAGATATGATGGTTCAGGAAGGAGAAAATGAGTCATGAAAGCAGCAGTTGTTTGTGCAAATGAGGACGTAAGGTATATGGATTATGAGGAGCCGGAAGCAGGTCCCGGACTGGTGAAAATCAAAGTAAAGGCATCTGGTATATGCGGATCTGATATTCCAAGAGTACTGCATAACGGAGTACATTTTTATCCCATTGTACTGGGACATGAATTTTCCGGAGATGTAGTGGAAGTGGGAGAAGGAGTTACTTCAGTAAAACCAGGAGACAGGGTTTCCGGAGCACCTTTGATCCCATGTATGAAATGTGATGACTGTCAGAATGGAAACTTCTCTCTTTGCAGACACTATAGCTTTATCGGTTCCAGGCAGCAGGGAAGCAACGCAGACTATGTGGTAATTCCGGAGCAGAATGCGGTTGTATTTGATAAAAGCATCTCCTATGAGCAGGGCGCTATGTTTGAGCCTTCTACCGTTGCCCTACACGGTCTGTTTCAGAATGACTATCGGGGTGGTGAGTATACAGCGGTTTTAGGAGGCGGAACCATCGGCATGTTTACCATGCAGTGGGCAAAGATTTTCGGAGCAAAAAAAGTGGTTGTATTTGATATCAGTGAAGAGCGTCTGGAGCTGGCAAAACGTCTGGGAGCAGATGAAGCGATTAATACCACCGAGGAAGGCTTTAAGGAAAAAGCAATGGCTCTGACAGAAGGAAAAGGCTTTTCCTTTGTATTTGAGACAGCGGGACAGGTGCCGACCATGCAGATGGCATTTGAACTGGCAGCCAATAAAGCCAGCGTCTGCTTCATCGGAACTCCCCATGTTGATTTGTCCTTTACCCCTTCCATGTGGGAAAATATGAACCGGAAAGAATTTAAGTTAACCGGATCCTGGATGTCTTACAGTTCCCCATTCCCGGGAAAAGAGTGGAAACTTACCGCCCATTATTTTGCAACAGGACAGCTGAAATTTGATCCCGGATTCGTCTATAAAAAAATGCCAATGAGCCAGGCACAGGAGGCGTTCCAGCTGTTTAAGACACCAGGTCTGGTAAAAGGAAAGATCCTTTTGGTAAACGAATAGGAGGTACCTATGATACTGACCGTAACATTAAATGCCGCCATTGACAAAAGGTATGTAGTTGATGGTTTTTCACAGGGAGAGGTTAACCGTGTGAAATCATGTTCCTATACGCCGGGTGGTAAAGGGTTAAATGTCTCAAAGCCAGCAGTCATTGCAGGAGGCAGCGTAGTGGCAACCGGTTTCGTGGGAGGCCATGCAGGTAATTACATTGAAGAAGCCTTGAGTACCTTTGGAATCACCAGTGCATTTTACCATTTAAAAGGAGAGAGCCGTTCCTGTATTAATATCTGGGATGAGAAAAATAAGATCCAGACAGAATTTCTGGAACCTGGCTTTGAAGTAGGAGAAGAAGACTTTCTTCAATTCCTGGAACATTATAAAAAGCTTGCAAATGAGGCAGAAGTTATTGCCATATCAGGAAGTGTGCCAAGGGGACTTGACGGAACTGCTTACCAGAGAATGGTGAAGATCGGAAAGGAAGCAGGAAAAAAGGTGATTTTAGACACCAGCGGAAATCTCCTTAAGATGGGAATCGAAGCTGCTCCTTCCATGATTAAACCCAATTTAGATGAGATCCGTATGCTGACAGGAAAAAGCTGCGACAGCCTGGAAGAGATGATCGAAGCTGCAAAGGATATTCATAAACGGGGTGTGGAAATCGTAGCCGTTTCCCTTGGTTCAGAAGGTTCCTTTGTGGTATGCAGCTCCGGTATTTACAGAGCCAGAGTACCCAAAATAGATGCAGTGAACACAGTGGGATGCGGAGACTCCATGATAGCTGGTTTTGCTCTTGGTCTTTCCAGACAGCTTCCCATGGAAGAGATATTACGAAATGCAAGTGCTGTCTCAGCAGCTTCCGCACTAAGAGAGGAAACAGGCTTTTTCCTGATGGAAGATATGCAAAGACTGCAGCCGCAGATAGAAATCACAAGAATCGGGGGTTGAACATGAAATATTTATTAAAAAATGACCAGCTGGAAGTGGGTTTCACCTCTCTTGGAGGCGCTCTCACCTCCATAAAAAATGAAACTGGTACGGAATATCTATGGCAGGGAGATCCTGAGTACTGGAGCGGGCAGGCACCCGTTTTATTCCCAATATGCGGAAGTTTAAGAGACAACAAGGCGGTCACAAAAGATGGAAAGCAGATCCAGATGCCAAGGCATGGGATTGTCCGAAAAGAAGAATTTAAGCTGGAGTCAGAAAAAGAGGACAGCATCTGTTTTTCCATTTCGGAAAATGAAGAGATGATGGGAAAATATCCTTATCCATTTACCCTCACCATGGAATACAGTCTGAAAGAGAACAGCATTCTTGTAACCTATGGAGTTAAAAACACCGGCACAGAGGATATGCCTTTCTTCATAGGAGGTCATCCGGCGTTTAGGTGCCCTCTTTTACCGACAGAGAATTTTGAGGATTATCAGGTTGTCTTTGATGCTGAAGAAGAAAAAACCGCTCCCATACCGGATTTGAAAACAGGACTGGTGGACATGGGACACCGGAAAGAGAATTCACTGGAAGGTACTGTTTTACCTCTTGCCCACTCCCTGTTTTACCAGGATGGCATTATATTCGACCGGCTGAAATCAAAAAAAGTAACACTCTGCCATAAAGAAACAGGACATGGGGTAGAACTGGAGATGGGATCATTTCCCTATCTGGTAATCTGGTCAGCAGCCAACGACGGACCATTTCTTGCATTGGAGCCATGGACCGGGCTGTCCACCTGCAGCGATGAGAACGATATATTTGAAGAAAAACGAAATGCAGCAATTGTAAAGCCGGGGGAAGAAAAGCGGCTGAGCTATCAAATCACAATCCTATAAAAAGAGAAGGAGAATATGACAATGAATGAATTTGTAAATCCGGCATTGGTGCCAAAAGTGAAATTATACACAGGAGAGGAGATTCCCTGTGTAGGCATGGGAACCTTTGGTTCCGACCGCTTTACTCCTGATGAAGTATCGGCTGCTGTAGGAGGTGCAATCCGCTGTGGATACCGCATGTTCGACTGTGCGGCCTGCTATGGAAATGAGGATCAGATCGGAGAAGTATTCCAGCATGCATTTGAAGAGGGAGTCGTAGAGCGAAAAGACCTTTTCATCATGACAAAGGTATGGAATGACATGCATGACAGAGTAGAGGAATCCTGCCAAAAGAGCATTGCTGACTTACAGTGTGAATATATGGATATGTTCTTCATTCACTGGCCATTTCCAAATTACCATGCACCTCACTGCGATGTAGATTCCCGTAATCCGGATTCCAGACCATTTTCTCCGGAAGAATTTTTAAAAACCTACCGTCAGTGTGAGGAATTGGTAAAAAAAGGACTGATCCGCAACATCGGTATTTCCAATATGACCATTCCGAAGCTGGAGGCAGTTCTGCCTCATATGAGCATAATGCCGGCTGCCTGTGAGATGGAGCTTCACCCCTGCTTCCAGCAGCAGAAATTGTTTGATTATCTGGTTGCCCACAACATTCAGCCCATCGGTTTCATGCCATTAGGCTCTCCCCAGAGACCAGAGCGAGATATGTGTCCGGAGGATGTAGCAGATTTACAGACACCGGTAATGAAGGAAATTGCAGCGGCACACGGTGTTCACCCAGCAGTTATCGCACTTAAATGGGCCCGTCAGAGAGGACAGATCCCCATTCCTTTCTCCATTCATGAAATGGAATACGTAAGCAACTTAAAGGCAATGACAGAAGATCCGCTTACAGAAGAGGAAATGAGCCGGATCGCAACCCTGGAAAGAAATAACCGTCTGGTGAAAGGGCAGGTATTTCTTTGGGAAGGTGCCAATGACTGGCACGATCTCTGGGATGAGGATGGGTTTATTGTAAAATAACCGGGTACTTATGAAACAGCCGGAATTTTTGAAGCACAGGAAAACAACTTCAGAAATTCCGGCCTTATTGCTATTTTCTTTTCTGGAAACTGCGCATACTGACTGTAGTGCTTATTGGAGATATGAGGGGATAGTTATATGTATAAGGTATTGTTGGTTGATGATGAAATTTTGATAAGAGAACGGATTTCACAGAGAATACCATGGGGATCACTGGGTTTTGAACTGGCAGGAACCTGCGAAAACGGAAAAGAAGCAATCAGCTTTATGGAGAAAGAGCCGGTGGATCTTGTACTCACGGATATCTGCATGCCTTATGTAGATGGTCTTGAACTGGCGAAGTATTTATATGAAAGCAGGAAATGTACAAAAGCGGTAATTATAACCGGCTACGACGAATTCGAATATGCCAAAAGAGCGGTGGAATACCATGTGCTTTCCTATGTGCTAAAGCCGGTTACGGCAGGAGAACTGATTGAAAAGCTGAAGGAAGCAAAAAAGATCCTGGATGGAGAAGCGGAGAATCTCCAGGTCAGGACCTATTACGAAGGGAGCTATCCCCTTTTAAAAAACCAGTTTCTGCTTCAGCTTGGGCAGGGACGGATTCATGAGGATCAGATCGGGGAAAAACTTAAAGAATTTCATATTGATTTTACTGGTGAATGTTACTGCGCAGCGCTCCTTTGTCCCAGGGATCAGGCAGAAAAAAAAGAAATTTCCCAAATGGCGGAATTAGTTCGGGAAAAATGGACTGATGACGTGCTTGTGACAGAAGATGATGACGGTCAGCTACTTCTTTATGTGAAGAAGAAAAACAGCTCCCAGATGAAAAAGGAAATTGCAGTGATCTGCAATGAATCTGCAGACCTCATTCTTAAGAAAATGGGGAAAACTGTTTACTGCCTGGTGGGAACCTGTGTATTTAATTTAAGCGGACTCAGCTTTTCTTATGAAAAGGCCATGGAGATGAAAGAGTATCTTTATCTGGAGCGGGAGCCGGGAATCTATGAATGGGACAGGTTTCAAAAGTACAGGCTCAGCGCCCAGGGGTTACTGAGTGAAGGAGAACGGGAAAAACGGATTGTACTTGCAGTCAGAAGTAATCTGGCAGAAGAAATTAAAATGGAGATAGCACAGATCCGAACGGAATGCCAGGTTAACTGGGTTACCAGAAATAAAGTTGTGGTGATCTACCAGAGTCTGATCCTTGCAGTCATGAATTTTCTGGAGCGGCTCAATCTTGTGGAAGACCAATTCTTCTTAAAAGAACAGGAGATTATATCTGGACTGTTTGGTTGCACTTATATTTCCCAGATGGAAGAAAAAGTGCTGGACTTTTTTCATACAGCACTGGAGATTGTAAACAGCAACCGGGGCAATTACGGGGATCATCAGGCGGTAGCAGCGCTGGAATACATCAACAGCCATTATTCAGACTGCAGTCTGTCTCTTCAGGAGATATGTGAAAAACTGGCAATCAGTGTCAGTTATTTCAGTTCTGCCTTTAAAAACTATACTGGGATGACCTTTGTGGAAGCATTGACAAAGAAGCGGATGGAAAAAGCCATGGAGCTTTTGGAAAATACATCCTTAAAGACTTACGAGGTTGCGGAAAAATGCGGATACAACGATGCCAACTATTTCAGTGCCATTTTTAAAAAGGCAACGGAAAAGACACCGAAAGAATATGCGGGCTTAAGAAGAAACCGGAAAGGCAACTATGAGATTTGAAGTCAGGTTTAAAAGTATACGGACCAATATGATCATTTATTTCTCTCTTCTGGTTCTTTTAACCGTAACGGTATTCCTGTTCTTCTCCATTCGGTTTACCAAAAGTAATCTGATGGACAATTCGGAAAAAAACAGCAGGCAGCTGATTGAACAGGTCAACTTTAACATTGAAAACTACATTGACTACATGGAAAACATCTCTCAGGTAATCATGAACAACCGGGATATAACCGGATATTTGTTCGATGACGGAACAGAAACAGGAGAAGGCTTAAAAGAAGCCTTTCAGACCATCCTCCATGCCAGGACAGATATTTATAACATTGCTGTTCTTGGAGACAATGGGAGATATTTTATCAACAATGGAAGTGACAGCTTAAACTTACGGGCACGGCTTAAGGACAAAGAGTGGTATCAGGATGCAAAAATGGCGGAAAGTAAGATCCTTATTTCTTCCTCACACGTACAGAATCTGGTAAAGAACGATTATAAATGGGTGGTAACCCTAAGCCGGGGGATTACCAATCCGGCTACGGGACGTGTGGAAGGGCTGCTGGTCATTGATTTAAATTATGACGTAATCAATGATTTATGCGAGTCTATCAGCCTGGGAAATAAGGGGTATGTGTATATCCTTGACAGAAAAGGCGAAATCGTCTATCACCCCCAGCAGCAGCTGATCCTAAGCGGAGTTAAAAAAGAACTTTTAAAAGAAGTATCAGCCAGCAAAACCAGCCTGACCCATATTGATGAAAACGGAGAGAATAAGATTTATACACCGTTTCATTCCCAAAAAACAGGCTGGACCATCGTGGGCGTGAATTATACCTCAGAGCTGGCAGGCAACGAAGTGGCAATGAAAACCATGTATACGGGAGCCGCATTTCTGCTGATTTTGCTGGCATGCCTGTTTGCAGTCTTTCTGTCGGCCAAAATTACGAAACCTATTAAACAGCTTCAGGCAGCCATGAAGGAGGTGCAGGAAGGAAAATTCCAACCGGTGAGTATTGAAACGGCAGGAGAGGATGAGATCTCCAGCCTGACCCATTCCTTTAACAGCATGACGGAGCGGATCGATGAGCTGATGAAGAAAAACAGCAAGGAGCAGGCGGAAAAAAGAAAGAGCGAATTAAAGGCGCTGCAGTCTCAGATCAATCCTCATTTTCTCTACAATACATTGGATTCTATTATCTGGTTGATCGAAACGGAGGATTCTGAACAGGCTATTAATATGACCTCTGTACTTGCCAGATTTTTCCGCCAGGCAATCGGCAATTCAAACATCTATGTGACGGTGTGGCAGGAGCTTGAATATACCAGAAACTATTTGCTGATCCAGCAGATGAGGTATAAGGATAAGGTGGCTTTCGATATCCGGGTTGATTCAGAGGTTATGGAGTGTGCCATTGTCAAGCTGGTTTTACAGCCATTGGTGGAAAACGCCCTTTACCATGGATTAAAGTATAAAACAGAGCAGGGCAATATTCTCATCTTCGGATACAGGCAGGATGAAACCGTGATATTAAAGGTAATGGATGATGGTGTTGGCATGACAAAGGAAGCTCTCAACTGCATTTTTCAGAAGAAAACAGATCAGAAGCATAACGGTGTGGGAATGAAAAATATTCAGGACCGCCTAAACATGTATTATGGACCCGGATATGGTTTAAGCGTGGACAGCAGGGAAGGAGAGGGAACGACTGTGACCATCACCATCCCTTACCGGCGGATGGAGGATGTGAATGAAGAAACATAAAAATGCACTATTAGGAATTCTGTTCTTAACTCTGGCTGTTTTCTTCCTGTCAGGCGTTTTTTTACTGGATGAGTTCGGTGAAAAGAAAACGGTTAAAATTGTCTTTATACCCAAGGTCCAGGACAAGACAAATGACTTCTGGATGTCCATGATATCCGGCGCAAAAAGTGCAGGTAAGGAATATCAGGCCAATCTTGTGATTATGGCTCCAGATGAGGAAAATGATTATGAGACCCAGAAAAGATATATTGAAGAGGCAGTGAAGATGAAGCCCGATGCCATCGCACTTGCTCCCATACGGTATTCGGAGATGACGGACTGCGTAAAACAGGTGACAGATGCAGGAATAAAACTCATTCTTATCGATTCCAAACTGGATCAGAATCTTGAGGAAACCTACATTGGTACAGACAATCGTAACGCAGGTCTTCAAATGGGGCAGAAGATGCGGGATTATGTGGGACCGGATACAAAAATCGCCGTTGTTTCCCATGTAAAAGGTTCTTCCACAGCCATAGAACGGGAGGAAGGGCTTCGGCAAGGGCTGGGGGAGGATCAGAGCAAGATCAAAATAGTCCTGTACAGCAATTCCGACTACAACCAGGCATATGAAAAAACGAGAGAACTGATGAAGACAAATCCGGACATCACGCTGATCGCCGGACTTAATCTGTATTCTACTGTTGGAGTTGCAAGGGCCATCCGGGAGATGAATTTAAGTAAGAAGGTGCATGTAGTAGGCTTTGATAATGATATCGAAGGAATACAGTATCTGGAAGAGGGAATCATTGATACTTTAATTGTGCAAAAGCCCTTTAATATGGGATATATCGGGATTCAGACTGCGGTTGAATCCGTGCGGGGGAAAAAGCCTGATAAAAATATATACTGCGATACGGAGGTGATTACTGCAGACAACATTTATACCGATGAGAACCAGAAACTGCTCTTCCCATTTTAAGAAAGTAAAATCTTCTTCTTTTTTTGTAAGATCCTCTATATTAGAAATTTTCTATTCCGATATAATGGACTCATGAGAACAAAACAAAGTGTTCCAGACAAAAAGAAGCGGAGAGTGAGAATGTGGGCAGGGTTATGCTGAGAATGAAGGGGATTGACAAGTCCTTTCCAGGGGTACATGCTTTGGATCACGTAGATCTGGAGGTAGAAGCAGGAGAGGTTCATGCACTGATGGGGGAGAACGGAGCGGGGAAATCCACTCTGATGAAAATCCTTACAGGCATCTATTCTAAAGATTCCGGTACCATTGAATTTGAGGGTCAGGAAGTGAATTTTACCACTCCAGCCAAGGCCCAGGAAGCCGGAATTGCAATTGTCCATCAGGAACTGAATATGATGAATCACTTAACAGTGGCCCAGAATCTGTTTATTGGCCGGGAAATAATGAAAAGTGGATTTATCAGCGATTCCATGATGAATAAAGAGGCAAAGAAGTTATTTGGGCGTCTCAATATTGAGATCGACCCCTCTGAGGTTATGGGGAATTTAACCGTGGGGCGGCAGCAGATGTGTGAAATAGCGAAAGCAATTTCCAGAGACGCCAGGCTGATTGTATTTGATGAGCCATCCGCAGCGCTGACGGAAACAGAGATAGAAGAGCTGTTTAAAATTATCCGGGATCTGCGATCCAGGGGGATGGGAATCATCTACATATCCCACCGAATGGATGAAATTAAAGTGATTACAGACCGGGTAACGGTTATGCGTGACGGAACCTATGTGGGCACATTGACAACAAAAGACTGTACCAAGGATGACATCATCAATATGATGGTAGG
>SVDS01000066.1:1554-26836 GCA_015057715.1 Paenibacillaceae bacterium | reverse complement strand
CTATGGGAAAAGACCAGATTATTGTCATCAACTTATCCGGCCGCGGAGACAAAGATGTGGCCGCAATTGCTCGTTACAAGGGGGTAGAAATCTATGAGTAGAATCAGTGAAGCATTTTCAAAAGGAAAAGCATTTATTCCGTTTATTACAGCCGGCGATCCGGATCTTACCGTAACGGAGCAGCTGGTTCCTGCCATGGCGGAGGCAGGTGCTGATATTATAGAGCTGGGAATTCCTTTTTCCGACCCGGTTGCAGAGGGGATCGTGATCCAGGAAGCAGACCAGCGTGCTCTTGCTTCTGGCACGACTGCAGATAAAATTTTTGAATCTGTCACCCGCATAAGGCAAAAAACAAATGTCCCTCTGGCATTTATGACTTACATTAATCCTATCTTCGTATATGGAAGTGAGCGTTTTATTAAAAATGCGGCAGAATGTGGCATTGATGCTCTTATTGTGCCCGATATGCCTTTTGAGGAAAAAGAGGAGCTTCATCCCATCTGCCAAAAGTACGGGATTGACTTGATTTCTCTTATCGCCCCAACTTCCAAGGAACGGATTACTGCCATCGCATCAGAAGCGGAGGGATTTGTTTACTGCGTTTCTTCCATGGGCGTAACCGGCGTAAGAAAAGAAATCACCTCAGATATCGGAGATATGGTTTCTCTCGTAAAAGCCTCTAAGAACCTCCCCTGTGCCATTGGTTTTGGTATTTCAACACCAGAGCAGGCGAAGGAATTAAGTAAATATGCAGATGGCATTATCGTGGGGAGTGCCATTGTAAAGCTGGCTGCTTTGCATGGCAAAGATTGTGTAGAACCAGTCTGTGACTACATAAGAGAGATGAAATCTGCCATATCGGAATGATTATCTGCTTGACATCCATATGTACCGGTGCTACACTAGTGCCACAAGAGGGAGCTCGTATGCGGGCTGAGAGGAAGTTATCAAACTTCGACCTTTATAACCTGATTTGGGTAATGCCAACGTAGGGATTTATACAAGACGGATGTATCTATCTGGGCCTGTACCTATTTGGTATGGGCTCTTTTTTTGTCCTGTGCCGTAAATCCCTTCAAAATGAAGGAGGACTACATATGAATTACACCACACAGATGGATGCCGCAAGAAAAGGCATTCTGACCAGAGAAATGGAACTTACAGCGAAAAAAGAGGGAATGAAACCGGAAGAGTTAATGGAGCTGGTAGCCGAAGGCAAGGCAGTCATTCCCGCTAACAAACACCATGCCTGCTTAGAGCCAAACGCCATCGGCTCCATGCTGAAAACAAAGATTAATGTAAATCTTGGAACTTCCAGAGATTTAAACGACATGGATTTAGAACTGAAAAAGGTTGAGGATGCAGTTTTAATGGGAGCTGAATCCATTATGGATTTAAGTTCCTTTGGTGATACCAGGAAATTCAGAAAGAGGCTGACAACCCAGTGCCCTGCCATGATTGGAACCGTACCGATTTATGATGCCGTGGTTTATTATCATAAACCCCTTAAGGAAATAACTTCTGAGGAATGGATTCAGATTGTGGAAATGCATGCGTTAGACGGAGTGGATTTCATGACCATTCACGTTGGCATCAACAAGCAGACGGCTCATCGTTTTAAAGAAGCAAAACGCCTGACTAATATTGTATCCAGAGGCGGTTCCATTATCTTTGCCTGGATGGAGATGACGGGAAATGAAAACCCATTTTACGAAAACTTTGACCGCATTCTGGAAATCTGCCGGGAGCACGATGTAACATTAAGCCTTGGAGACGCCTGCCGTCCAGGCTGTATTGAAGATGCCTCCGATATTTCCCAGATTGAAGAGCTGGTAACTCTTGGGGAACTGACCCGCCGCGCGTGGGAAAAGGATGTACAGGTAATTATTGAAGGTCCCGGACACATGCCTCTTGACCAGATTGCCGCCAATATGAAGATTCAGCAGACCATCTGCAAAGGCGCTCCGTTCTATGTGTTAGGACCTCTTGTTACAGACATTGCTCCCGGTTATGATCACATTACTGCTGCCATTGGAGGTGCCATCGCTGCCGCTGCCGGAGCTTCTTTCCTCTGCTACGTGACCCCTGCGGAACATTTAAGGCTTCCCGATGCAGATGATGTGAAGGAAGGCATTATTTCTGCGCGGATTGCTGCCCATGCTGCGGACCTGGCTAAAGGCATAAAAGGGGCTAAGGAGTGGGATAACCAGATGAGTGATGCAAGAAAACGCCTTGATTGGGAAGCTATGTTTAATCTGGCAATTGATCCGGAAAAAGCCAGAAGGTACCGTGCATCCTCCAAGCCGGAAAAGGAAGATACCTGTTCCATGTGCGGAAACTTCTGTGCAATGAAAAATATGAACCGGATATTAGACGGTGAAATTGTCAACATCTATGATGAATGAGATTGACCAGGAAGGAGTAAAAACATGTATTCAAAAACAGATTCAGGCAAAACAGCCATGTCCCGGATATCTTCAGGAGTTACAATAAAAAAACTGGCAGCCAGTGGAATGCTTGTGGCACTTACCGTTTCACTTTCCGGCTTTTCCATTCCTATTGGAGCCTCTAAATGCTTTCCCATTCAACACCTGGTAAATGTTCTTGCAGGAGTGTTTTTAGGCCCTGCTTACGGTGTTGCCATGGCATTTACCTCATCTCTTATCAGAAACTTATCCGGCACCGGAACCCTTCTTGCATTTCCCGGAAGCATGGTGGGGGCATTTTTCAGTGCGCTTCTGTTTCAAAAGACCGGAAAACTTCTATGGGCTTATGTGGGAGAAATTACAGGGACAGGACTCATCGGCGCGATTCTCTGCTTTCCGGTTGCGACCTTGATACTTGGCAAGGATGTAGCGGTTTTCTTCTTTGTGATTCCTTTTTTGATGAGCACTTTATGCGGAACGGTATTTGCCGCATTCATATTAGAAACATTCCGCAGACTGGGACTGATCTCCTATCTGCGGCAGCTCATAGGCTGATGATCTTACGTTGACAAACGGCATCTGTTGCAATAATATTAAGAGGTAAACAATATAAAAGAGGTGAAGAAATCCCGGCATGTCCGATGTTATAAATTCAAGACATGGATATCGCTGGAAATGAGTAAATAAATCAACGAAACAGATGAAAATTAACAAGCTGAATTGTCAGCTTTATTTTCATGCCTGCTTTTTGATTTTATTTACTCTCAGTCTTTTCTTTCTCTATTTAAGAATAGCCGCGGAGTAATATCCGTGGCTATTTTTTTACCCACTTATAAGGAGGCTTACTATGCTGTATGAGATTAAAGATTTATTAAAACGTCCTGAAATATATCAGGAAACCGGAATTCCTTTTTGGGATGATGAATATATCTCAAAACAAATGTTAAAATCCCATCTGGACCCGGAATTTAACGGGGCCAGCCGAAAAATGGCTTTTATCAAAAAATCTACCGATTGGATTGCCAATACGGTTCCCCCCACAGACAATCCCCTTTTGCTTGATTTGGGATGCGGTCCCGGAATTTACGGGGAATTCTTTGCAAGAGCAGGATATCAGGTAACTGGAGTGGATTTTTCCTCACGTTCCATTGATTACGCAAAAAGGTCAGCGGCTGAAAAGAAGTTAAACATTGATTATTTCTACCAAAACTACCTTTCTCTTGAATTAAACCGTAAATTTGATTTAGCCGTTATGATTTACTGTGATTACGGCGCTCTCTCTGCTGAGAAAAGAAAAATAGTTTTAAATCAGGTTTATGAACATCTAAAACCTGGGGGAAAATTCTTATTTGATGCCTTTTCCTTAAATGAATACAATGCATTTCAGGAAAAACAAATATGGGATATTCAGGAGGGTAACGGCTTCTGGCGGGAGGATGAATATGTTGAACTTAAGAATTACTGTAAGTATCCGCAGCATGTGACGCTGGATCAATATGTAATTATATCGAAAGAAGAGACTTCCTCTTACTATCTCTGGAATACCTACTATAGCAAAAGTTCTTTGGTAAAAGAGGTGGAAGAATGCGGGTTTAAAACTTACGGAATCTATGGGGATGTGTCTGGTTCCCCTTGGAATATGGAAAGTCCCACAATTGCAGTGATTCTAGAAAAATAGAATGAGGGGAGGTGCTTTTGCATCTCCCCTCATTCTGTCTATACGTATGAAACGCCCTTATAGAATCTTTTATTTACTTCCAGGCACCAGTTTAAATTCAAATGTAAATTCTTCTTCCACAAACATAAATTCTTTCCGAAGTTCCGGCCCGCAGCTTTCTGACCCGATACCGTTCTGTCTGTAATCCACACAGAATTCTGTATAACCGGAAGGAATCAGTTCATAATTATGGGCTTTCTCCGTCAGTTCCTCCTGGGTATATTCGGAAGCGTGGAACGAGAAGGTTTTATCTGCTGCAACAGAGAGTGAAAAATCCTCGCCCTCTATGGTTACAAAGTCACAATCACTTCTGCTGCCGTTCTCCTGAGGTCTTAAATAATCCTCATGCATCTCTTTTACGCTGGAAGAGAACAGACCATGATAGCTGGCATTGTTTTTATCAATATAGTTTTCAACAGGACCAAGACCGAAATAGGTTACCTGACCCATCTGCTTTGGAAGGAACAGTCTGAGACCAAACCGTGGAAGTTCCGGGAACTCCACATCTCTTTTTACATCCAGTCTTCCGTTTAAGGCGCCGTCTGCACCAATAGTCCAGACCGCATCAATCATAAGAATCCGCTGAATTGGTGCTGCTACCATTGCCATTGTAGTGGTAATTACAAGGCTGCCATCTTTTTCTTCCCATCTGGTTTCATATCCTCTGGAAGATGCACGGTGATAGTGAGCCTCTTTCCATTTCCCTTTAATATCGCTGTCATTATCCGTAGGTGCTCTCCAGATATTGATTTCCATGGGACGTTCCAGAATGGAATGATTTTCAAAGTTCATATCCTGAAATGTTCCGGTTAATTTGCTGTAGGTATAGAGAAAGCTTTTTCCGCCAACACGGATATAACGATCATCTTCACAAACCTCAAATCCACCCTTTTCTTCTTTCTTCTTTAAAAGTTCAGCTGCTGTCTGGTTTCTCATGTCTGCATTTTCCAAAAGTACCTCATCAAAACCAAGAAGACTTCCAGCTTTTACAAGAGCATTGCTTTCTTTCAGATAATAGCTTAACTTTAAGTAACACTTACCAGCTGCCGGAACGTCAAAGTTTAGAGAAAGTCTGCACTCCTGCTGCGGCATAAGTTCAGGCATGTCGGTTTCTCCAACCATTCCGTTTGCTATTACCGTTCCGTCACAGCTCACTTCATAACCAATGTAGCCATACTCTTTAAAGTTAGTAAAGTGAAGGTAATTATGAAGGGTCAGTTCTTTTTTCTTTTGATCAAAGGAAACTACCCGCACCGGACGATTTACATTCTTTAATTCCATAAGACCTGTATGAGGTCTTCTGTCCGGATAGACAAGTCCATCCATACAGAAATTACCGTCATGAGGATATTCCCCATGATCTCCTCCATAAAGATACATGGGCTTTCCGTCAATGGTTCTTCCCTGATAAATCCCATGGTCACACCATTCCCAAACGAAACCGCCGCATACACGGTCGTGCTGTTCAAACACCTGGAAGTATCCCTCTAAATCCCCAGGTCCATTTCCCATGGCATGGCTGTATTCACAGAGAATAAATGGCTTTGCTGTCTCCCGTTTTGTGTATTCGATAATTTCATCCAGACTGGGATACATACGGCTGAATAAATCTATATTGGAGAAATCATAGGTTTTATCCACAGCAATGTATCTGGCACCCTCATAGTGGGTAAGTCTGGTTGGATCATAAGACTTTGTCCAGGAAAGAGCTGCCTCAAAGGTGCATCCATACGCACATTCATTTCCCATAGACCAGATCACTACACAGGGACGGTTTTTATCCCGTTCAACTAAAAGCTTCGTTCTGTCAACGGTCGCTTCTGTGAATTCCGGATTGTCTGCGATGGCGCGGTTCCAACGGTCTCTCCAAACCTCTGTGGTGCGGTTCGCCATATAGATATAACCGGTTCCGTGGCTCTCATTATCTGCCTCATCAATGACATAAAATCCGTATTCATCGCAAAGCTGATAGAACTGAGGCGCATTGGGATAATGGCTGGTCCGGATGGCGTTCACATTATGTTCTTTCATCAGGCGTAAATCACGCTTCATCTGATCCAGGCTGATTGTAAATCCGGTTACAGGATCACTGTCATGGCGGTTTACACCATGAAACTTGATCTTCTCTCCATTAAGATATACAACACCATCACGAATTGCGATTTCCCTGATACCAAGACGGTCAACGATTACTTCCTGGCCAGTTTCAAACATAACCGTATAAAGATATGGTTTTTCTGCATTCCAGAGCACTGGATTTTCTATATCAAACGCTATCTTTCCATCAACTGGATATCCCTCTTTACTGGCTACTGCATTCCCATCTCTGTCAGTAACCGTTACTTTCACCGGAATCTCTTTTCCGCTAAATGTGATCGCTGCCTGGACATGCGCCTGGTTGTTTCCAACAGTGGTAGTCAGGAAATAATCAAAAATGCCTTCTTCCGGTCTCTTTAACAAATATACGTCTCTGAAAATACCGGTCATACGGAATTTATCCTGATCTTCCAGATAGCTTCCGTCACACCATTTCAAAACGAGAACAGAAAGAGTATTGTCTCCCTCCCGGATTACCCCAGTAACATCAAATTCACTGGTTCCGTGAGAAACCTGGCTATATCCCACGTAACTTCCGTTTAACCATACGTAGAAACAGGAATCCACTCCCTCAAAGTTTAAGTAAGCTCTGGGTGCCTCATCCTCTCTCTTATAGACAAAATGATGGACATACGCGCCACATGGATTCTCAGCCGGTACGTAAGGCGGGTCCATGGGGAACGGATACCGGGTATTGGTATACTGGTGCTTATCATAGCCGTAATTCTGAAAGCATCCAGGTACCGGAATCTCATCAAAATGGGAAGTATCAAAGCCTTCCATGAAAAATTCTTCTTTTACATCATAAATACTGTCATAATAGCGGAACTTCCAGTTACCGTTTAACAAAAAGAACCGGTCAGATTTCACCCTCTCCTGTGTTAAATCAAACTGGGCCTTGGAAGCCGGAATATAATAAGCTCTGTGTGGCATGGTGTTTTCATGAAGCAGATGCAGATTTTCATAATGTCTGGGTACGATCATAGTCGACTCCTCCTTCTTTTCATACCTATTATTATAAGATCACACAGCAAAAAATCCATATCTTTGATTGGACAAAACATGCACAAAATGATACTACAAAAAAAGATTTACAGAGACGGAGCTGTTCACCATCTCTGTAAATCTATTTTCTTTTTATTTAAAAATATCTTGAAATTGATTTATAATACCATTTGTCATCATGTCAGCCATTACCAAAGCCTGTTCTTCAATTTCATCAAAACCATTAATACTCTCCAAATACTTACCGGTCAACACGTTAACAGCTTCATCTTTAGTCATTGCCAAATGTTTATACAGCATTGTCTTCCAATCTTCCCGAGACCAATAGGGATTAATAGCCGCAAGAAGGTCAGCTATCTGATCAGCATTTTCATACCATCTTTTTTCTGCATCTGCCGCCCCATTATTATCACCGGCTTTAGCCGCCTTTATAAGTTCAGCAGCTATTACAAGATGATTCGTTAATAGATCTGCAAATGCAGAAGCTTCCTTATCTCCATACAGAAGCCTTAATAATGCTTCAAAGTCTTTTGGATTTCTGAGCAGTCTGTTTGTTACCAATTCTGTATCCGGCAGATCGAATACTAAACTTAAAATAGTCAGCCTGGTCCACAAAACATGCTGTTCCCAGAGTTCATGTATATAATCTCTTAAATCTGCCTGAGATTGACTTATTTTATTAGCATCATATTGAACTGAATTAAAATATCCTAGCCCTGGATTGAGACAGATCACTTGCCCAACAGTAAGATTTTCTGGATCTAATCCGGGATTAACTGCCATAATTTCATCAATAGTCGTATCAAACATCTGGCTAATCAAAAATAATGTGTCCCCTGGACAAATTCTATAACAAATTGTTTTAAAGGGATATTGCGGCATTCATTCACGACCTTAATTGTTTATACTTATAATTATTAGTATGATCATTCATATAAAAAGTAACTATTTATGTAACAACTAATAAAATCATATTTTATAACAAGTATTTAATATGATATCTAAAAGAGTTGGTCAAATAGACAAAGATAGGATAAAATGATACAATACCAATGTTATTACACACTTAAACGGTCTCTTCCAGATTGCCTGCCATAAAGAACAAAGGAGATTCCATTCATGTACACAAACACAGGCTATATGAATTTAACAGAAGACCAGCTGGAAAATATGAAAGTCTCATTAAGAGTCAACAGCTGCGGCGTTTACCGTCTGGTCTCCCTTCCAGTTATGTCAACCTCTCGCCCTATCGGCCGGTCAGACTATCAGCTACTCTATATCGCAGCTGGAAAGGCCTTTTTTACGTTTAATGGATCTGTAACTGAAGTCTTAGAAGGCAGTATGGTTTTGTATCCCCCTCATACTCCACAGCTATATGCTTATTATATAAACGATAAGCCGGAGGTTTACTGGCTCCACTTCACTGGCAGTGAGTCTGGTACCCTGACTGAAGAAGCCGGGTTTAATGAAAGCCATATTCTGTATACCGGGATTTCTTCCAAATACCAGGAGCTGTTCCTTTCAATAATCCGGGAAATCCAACTTACCCGCCCCTCCTTTGAGGAGCTGTCTGCCCTTTACTTAAAACAGCTTCTCCTCCTCCTCAAACGAATCAGAGAAGAAGGTGGATTTAAAAAAACTGAAATTCAAAAACAGATGGAAAAAGCCGTCCGCTTCTTTCATGAGAATCTGGCGAATAATATAGAAATTGAAACTTACGCAAGAGAACTTCATATGAGCACCTGCTGGTTTATCCGAAGTTTCAAGGAATATTCCGGAATGCCTCCCGGGAGATATCTTACCGATATCCGGATCAGGAAAGCCAAGGAATTATTAGAAAGTACCGATTACAGCATCGGTGAAATAGGTGGAATTATCGGTTATGACAACCCCCTCTATTTCAGCCGTATTTTTAAAAAAACTGCCGGAATCTCCCCGGCTGAATACAGAAAGGCGGCAAGGTGAGTGAATCTCCCTGCCGCCTTTCTTCTACCGTTCAATAACACTATAAGTCTGCCGGTATTCCTTTGCTGTCATTCCCATATATTTTTTAAATATTCTTCTGAAATAATCTACGTCTTCATATCCGCACCGGTAAGCAATTTCACTACCCGTGAGATTCGTCTCTATCAGCATTCTGCACGCCTTATTAAGCCGGGCTTCATGGATTCCTTCCGTCAGAGTCTTTCCATAAACTGCATGGTATGTCCGCCCTAAATAATCCGGACTGCATTCCAGCTTTTCCGCCAATATAGAGGCCGATAGCGGTTCTTTTATATGGTTTTTAATATACTGTCCTGCCTGATTGGCCAGAAGCACTTTTTGTCCGTTTATCTCCATGGGAGAAAGAGAATCACTCAGCTCGCAAAGCAGCTCCAGCAAAACCAGATTTAAAATGGTTCTGTCCTCCCTGCATACATTCTGCCTCTTTATAAACCGGCGAAACAGTTCCTCAAACTGCTGGGGCTTCCCGATCCGTATGAGCTGGGGAAGGGACATAATGTCTGTTCCCGTCTCTTCTGCCTTCTCTTCCAGATGAAAATGAAGCCAGTAAAAATTTAAGTCCTTACCAAATTCCCTGGTTCCCCAGTGATGTCTGCCAGGAAATAAAATCAGGGCCTCCCCCTCTTCCACTTCATATTCCACATCTTCTTCCGCAATTCCCAGCACACCGGAATTGACATAGATAATTTCAAAGGAATCCATGACACGGTCTGCGTGCCGTCCCTTCCCCCCTGTAACCAGATATCCTGCATTTAATGCCCTTACTGGAAGAACTGCCTTTAGATGTAAGTAATGTTCCATGTGTCGCCCCCCTCTGTCGTCTTCAAGTCGGAATCATCCAGTTTTTCGCTTCTTTTTCCTCTTGTATCCTTTGACTCAAACTGGCAATATAGAGAAAGTATTTTTATTTCTATAAAAAGGATAGCAGATCTACGAATAAAAGAAAAGGGGAACACGGCAGATTTGCCGTTTATATAGAATGGTTACAGACTTGATAAGAAAAAAAACGGCGTTTTCCAGTAAGGAAACAACGCCTATGACAGCTGGAGATTTTTCAAAAGGACGAATTTTTTTTATTGCGGAAGGATGCTGTGCCAATGGTATTGTTACTCTCACCACAGGTGCATTTCTCTCCGGGTACGCCAGTTCACTGGGAGCTGAAGATTCTTTAAACGGCATCATTGGTTCCATTCCAATCCTTCTTTGCAGCCTTCAGATGTTTTCTTCCATTATTTTAGAAAGCCTCAGGAGAAGAAAAGGACTGATCGTTGGTTTTTCCTTTGTCCACAGACTGCTGCTATCACTGATGTTTTTTCTGCCATTATTTGTCACACAACCGGTCATTCGTCTGACAGCAGTGGTCATTCTCTATGGAATCGCCCACTTCTTTGGTGCATCCATCGGTACCGGAACCGGCAACTGGATACTCCAGTTGGTTCCCCAGAACATCAGAGGGGATTATCTTGGCAAAAAAGATTCCTTTGCCTTTGCTTTCTCCACTGTTTTAAGCCTTATTATGGGCAGAGTCATGGACTGGTTTCGAAACAACTCCATGGAACAGACCGGCTTTCTGGTAGTAGGAGCCACCGTTCTTCTGATTGCATGTACAGACTTCTGGTGCCTGCTATCCATAAAGGAACCGGAAAGTACTCCCCATAAACAGAAACTAAAAGATGTTCTTTTGGCTCCAATCGCTGACATAAAATACCGGAAGGTTATGATCACCTATGTATTCTGGAATCTGGCGCTGCAGATTGCAGGTCCTTTTTTCAGTGTATACATGGTTACCGGACTGAAGATGGATTATACTTATATCACATTTCTTGGACTGATTTCATCCACCGTCCGGATTCTCGCTGCCTGGCTTTGGGGGAAACTGGCTGATGCCACCTCCTGGCTTCTTGCCGGCAGACTTTCCATGGGACTGCTTGGATTTATCCATATCAGCTGGCTCTTTATGACACCTGATACCTGCTATACCCTCCAGCCAGTCTTACAGGCCTTATCCGGAGCTGCATGGGGCGGAATTGCAATTTCCGTATTTAATCTGCAATATCATTATGCACCGGAAGATAAACGGGTTTTATACGTCAGTGCCAATTCATCCTATGCAGGGCTTTGCGGCTTCTTATCCACCCTCTTAGGCGCCAGTCTGCTGACCATACTCCCATCCTTTAAAATCGGGAACCTGCCAGTCAGCGGTATGCAGATTCTCTTCCTGCTGTCCGGATCCTTAATACTGGGCTGTGTACTTTATATGGGAAAACTGAAGAATTACTAACCGGTTACTGATTCTTTCTCCGGTCTTTGCAGGACTCCCGGATCACAAGCACCGGCTTTAATACCCGTTCCACCCGGCTTTCTTCGTCCGGAATTTCATGAATCTTTTCCAAAAGCAGTTCAGCCGCCATTGCCCCCAGCCGTTCCTGTGGGTGTGCAATGGTGGTCAGCTTCACCATTCCATTTTCTGCTATGAAAGAATTATCATACCCTGTGACAGATATCTCTTCCGGTACAGAAATCCCTTCTTTCTCTATGGTCTTAATGACCTCAAAGGCAATCTGATCGTTGTAGCAGACAATCCCGTCAACAGGGATCTTCTCCTCCAGCATAATCTTTAAGACCTCAGAAGGCTTGGCAGACCGGTCCTCAGTATGATACCAGATCACCATATCCGGATCATAGGAAAAACCACTTTCCTGAAGGGCCTTTACAAATCCTTTGTGCCTGTCCCTTCCCTGGCTGTCATCCGCCTTAAAAATCCCCAGTATATGCTCATGCCCCAGATCAAGGAGATACTTTGTTACCAGATATCCACCCATACAGTCATCAAGCCTGATATGGGGTTTGCTTTTCATCTGGGCATAGTAGCCCTGTATAAACACATAAGGTATTTTGTAAAAATCAAGCTTGTCATACAGTCCCCTGTGCCCGCAGAGAATCTCACTTTTGCTTGGTTCAATAATGAGCCCGTCCACGTCTTTTTCCAGGATTTCTTCTAAACATCTGCTTTCTTTTAATCTGCTGTTTCCTGTATTTTTAATAATAATACTGTACCCATTCTCCGTCAGTACCTGATCGATTCCCTGAATCAGCCGCGGGAAAATATAGTCGGACAAATAGGTGGTAATCACCGCTATATTGCCCGACCCTTTTTTCCTACCCGCTTTTCTGGACACGAAGGTACCTCTGCCATGTTCCGCTTCAATGTAGCCTTCCTGCTCCAGTATGGACAGGGCTTTTCTCACCGTATGACGGCTGATATGGTAAACCTCCGAAAGCTGATTCTCCGAAGGAAGCCGGTCTCCCGGCTTCTTGTCTCCGGAGATAATCTCTTTTTTCAGTTCCTCCATTAATACGTAATACTTTGTTTTTCCGCTGTCCGACACTGTAAGGGCTCCTTATTATTTTTTCTGCCCATAATAGGCATCCGGTCCGTGCTTTCTCATAAAATGCTTATCCTGCAAGGACTGGGGTGCTGGCTTTACTGCTGTATTTAACAGTTCTGTCATTAAATTCATTTTTGCAATTTCTTCTAATACCACCGCATTGTGAACTGCATTGGCCGCATCAGTTCCCCAGGTGAAAGGACCATGGTTTTTGCACAATACCGCCGGAACATGCATAGGATCAATCCCCTCAAAGGTCTCTATAATTACAGTTCCCGTATTTTTCTCATAGCCTTCATCAATCTCTTCCTGAGTTAAGTTTCTTGCACAAGGAATCTCTCCATAAAAATAATCTGCATGGGTAGTGCCATAGCAGGGCAGCGCTCTTCCAGCCTGAGCCCAGGAGGTAGCCATAGGGGAGTGGGTATGTACAATTCCGCCGATCTTTTCAAATGCCCGGTACAATTCCAAATGGGTGGCTGTATCCGAAGAGGGATTTAACTCTCCCTCCACCTGATTGCCGTCTAAATCCATAACCACCATGTCCTCCGGTTTCAGCTTATCATAATCCACTCCACTGGGTTTAATAACAAACAGCCCCTTTTCCCGGTCAATGCCACTGACATTTCCCCAGGTGTAGGTAATCAGCCCTCTCCGGGGCAATTCCATATTTGCTTCATATACACTTAATTTCAGTTCTTCCAGCATCGTATCGCCTTTATCCTTTCCCTATATGTATAAGCTGTCCACAGCCGCCCGTTCAATGGTAAGACCCTTTTTATATCGTTCCATAAATGTCTTGAATCCTGTTACATCTTCCGGATCAGGTTCCATGGTTTCACCCGCCATATCCTTAAATACCCGGTCAGATAAGTACTGATCCAGAGACTCGCCTTCCTTCTTACGAAGCAGGTATGATGCAAGCAGGGCTGCTCCCCAGGCTCCGCCTTCTCCAGCGGTTTCCATAACAGAAACAGGAACTCCCACGGCTGTAGCCATGATTCTCTGCCCCGTTTCTCTGGTCTTAAACAGGCCGCCGTGTCCCAGAAGCACATCCAGTTTCACACCTTCTTTAAACAGAATCTCCATGCCCATATTTAAGGCTCCAAGGGCCGTATAAAGATGGACTCTCATGAAATTTGCCAGGTCAAACCTGCTGTTGGGAGTTCGGACAAATAATGGCCTTCCCTCTTCAAAATGAGTGATATGTTCTCCCGATAAATAGCCATAGGACAAAAGTCCGCCGCCATCTTTATCGCCTTCCAGTGCCTTTTTATAAAGGGCGGTAAAAAGTTCATTTTTATCCGGCTTCATACCCATGGTATTGGCAAACTCTTCGAATAAAGCTACCCAGGCATTTAAGTCGGAAGTGCAGTTATTGCAGTGTACCATGGCAACAGCATCTCCTGCCGGAGTGGTAACCAGATCAAGCTCTTCATAAACTTTGGAGAGCTCCTTTTCCAGCACTACCATGGCAAAAACACTGGTACCTGCCGATACGTTACCGGTTCTCTTTGCAACAGAGTTGGTGGCAGTCATACCGGTTCCTGCATCACCTTCCGGCGGACAGAGTGGAATACCAGGCTTTAAATTGCCGCTTTCATCCAGCAGAGCCGCTCCCGCTGCAGTCAGAGTACCTGCAGATTCTCCTGCAGTCAGAACTTCAGGCATAATATCCCTTAATTTCCATGGCAGATTCCGGTTTGAGACAAGTTCATCAAACTGGCTGATCATCCGCTCATTAAAATCCTTTGTCTCACTGTCTACAGGAAACATTCCGGCACAGTCACCGATGCCAAGGACTCTCTTACCGGTCAGCTTCCAGTGAACATATCCTTCCAGAGTAATCAGATAATCGATTTCAGAAACATGGCTCTCGCCATTTAAAATAGCCTGATACAAATGGGCAATGCTCCATCTTTGAGGAATGTGGAACGAAAACAGCTCCGTCAGTTTTCCGGCCGCCTCTTCCGTCATGGTATTTCTCCAGGTCCGAAATGGAACCAGTAACTCTCCACTCTTGTCAAATGCCATATATCCGTGCATCATGGCAGAAAATCCAATGGCTCCGATGGTAGTGATCGTTACCCCGTACTTCTCCTTTACTTCATCTGCCATCTTCCCGTAGCTTTCCTTAACACCTTCCCATATATCATCAATACCATAGGTCCAGATTCCGTTTTCAAAACGGTTTTCCCAGTCATGACCGCCGGAAGCGATGGGATTATGATTTTCATCTACCAGAACAGCCTTGATTCTGGTGGATCCCAGTTCGATTCCCAGTGCGGTATTTCCTTCCCGGATTGCTGCTATTAATTTTTCGTTATCCATAGAAACCCCCTCAAACTTTCTTTCAGTATCAGCGATATGCCACTGAATTCCATCTCAGTTCATTCTTAAAATCACGAATATTTGTATTTTCATCAATATAAACAGCCTCGATTCCCATTGCTTCCGCCCAGTCACCCAGCTGTTTTGCTGTCAGATCATAGGTAAATGCCGTATGATGGGCACCGCCTGCCAGGATCCAGCATTCTGCACCAGTTATTAAATTTGGCTCCGGAGTCCAGAATGCAGACGCTACGGGAAGCTTGGGCATGGGTTTTTCCACCTTTTTACAATTAACCGTATTGATAATAAGGCGGAAGCGGTTTCCCAGATCGATGAGGGAGGCAGCAACTCCTTTTCCCTCTTTCGCTGTAAATACAAGTCTTGCGGGATCTTCTCTGTCACCCATGGACAATGGATTTACCTTGATTCCTGCTTTTCCTTCTGCAATAGACGGGCAGACCTCCAGCATATGAGCCTGAAGAATTCCTTCCTTGCCCGGAACCAGATTATAGGTATAATCCTCCATGAAGGAAGTTCCCTTTGCATCCTTAGTCCCCTCTGTCATCAGCTTCATTAAGCGTACCATGGCTGCCGTTTTCCAGTCCCCTTCTCCGCCGAAGCCGTAGCCTTTTTCCATGAGACGCTGGATTGCAAGTCCAGGAAGCTGTTTTAAGGAACCTAAATCACCGAAATGGGTAACGATTGCCTGATAATTTTTTTCTTTCAAAAATGCTTCAAATCCAAGCTCAATCTGGGCCTGAACTGCCACATGTTTTTTAAACTCCTCAGGGTCTCTTCCCTCTAGCAAAATATCGTAGCGGTCATAATATTCTTCCATAAGTGCAGAAACGTCTCCCGCTTTTACATCTGAAACATAATCTGCAACTTCATTTACCGGATATGCATCGATCTCCCAGCCAAATTTCATCTGGGCCTCTACCTTATCTCCTTCCGTAACTGCTACGTTTCGCATATTGTCAGCAAAACGTACCACCCGGATATGGCTGCTTTCTACAATTCCCACTGCAGTTCTCATCCAGGAAGCAATTCTTCTTTTTACCGAGTCATCATCCCAGAAACCGGCAATTACCTCTCTTACCAATCCCATTCTGGTTACCATATGTCCGAATTCCCGGTCACCATGGGCAGACTGGTTCTCGTTCATGAAGTCCATATCAATGGAATCATATGGGATTTCCTGGTTAAACTGGGTATGTAAATGGAGCAGGGGTTTTCTGTATTCCTGCAGGCCTAAAATCCAGGATTTTGCAGGGGAAAATGTGTGCATCCAGGTAATAACACCAGCACAGTACTCATCATCATTTGCCTGACGGAACAAAGACCGTATGGAGGCATTATCAATGAGAACCGGTTTTAAAACCACTTCATATGGCAGGAGGCCGGAGGCGTTAAGCCTTCCGGTTATAATTCCTGCATGTTCTGCTACGTCCCTTAAGCAGGCTTCTCCGTAAAGGTCCTGAGAGCCTGTTGCAAACCAGAATTGATACGCTTTTTGTTTCATATGTATAACCCCCTCCTGTTTTATTTACCCAGACGAATTACGTTCCAGGATGCCTTGTGTAAGATGCTTGTTACAGTTCCGCCATCTAAGGACGACTGGCTGGTCTGCTTCGGTGCCACTTTTTCATTAAACGGTCCATTCACTGCTAACAGATCATCGCTTTCCAGTACGGTGTGCTCCAGAACACGGTATCCCTCAAAACATCTGACATCAGTTGTCATTTCTGCATCATCTTTAATAGAACGGTTGACTGCAAAAATGGTTACTTCCTCTTTTTCCTCATTGTAAACAGAAACTGCCTCTACTGCTGTTACATCTGCATGGGTGGCAGTATCAAATTTCGGTGAGCTGATCACTGGTAAGAGAGCGGTTCCTCTTCCGTAAGCTGACGCATGCATAAATGGATAGAAGATTGTCTGCTTCCAGGCTGCGCCGCCTCCAGCTTCTGTCATAATCGGAGCAATAACATTAACTAACTGTGCCAGACATGCCATCTTCACCCTGTCAGCATGCTTTAACAAAGTGATTAACATCAGGCCTACTAAAAGTGCGTCTTCAAAATTATAGATATCCTCTAACAGGGGAGGTGCAATCTGCCATGGATGTTTTTCTGTTGTTTCGCTATCAGCTGCAGAGGAGTGATACCATACATTCCACTCATCAAAACTGATTTTAATATCCTTTTTACCCCTCTTTTTTGCCTTCACATAATCGCAGGTAGCGATTACTGTACGGATAAACTGATCCATGTCGTCGGAAGAGGCAAGGAAATCCTCACTGTCTCCTTTTCCATTTCCATAATACTGATGCATGGAAACATAATCCACGTGATCATAGGTATGCTGGAGGGTAACTGCCTCCCAATCCGGGAATGTAGGCATGGTGAGCGAAGAGCTTCCGCAGGAAACCAGTTCAATGGTAGGATCGATAAGCTTCATGGCTCTTGCAGTCTCTTCCGCAAGGCGTCCATACTCTTCCATTGTCTTATGTCCCAGCTGCCACGGACCGTCCATTTCATTGCCCAGACACCATGTTTTAATATTATGAGGCTCCTTATATCCATGACTGATTCTTAAATCGCTGTATTTGGTATTACCCGGGTGGTTGCAGTATTCCAAAATGTTGCAGGCATCGGCGATTCCTCTTGTCCCTAAGTTTACAGCCATCATTACATCAGATCCTGCATTTCTTGCCCATTTGGTAAATTCATTTAATCCGACCTTATTCTCTTCAATGCTTTTCCATGCAAGTTCCAGTCTTCTCGGACGCTCACTCACCGGTCCCACACTGTCTTCCCAGTTAAAACTGGAAACGAAGTTACCGCCTGGATACCGGATAATCGGAACATTTAACTCTTTTATCAATTCCTTTACGTCATTACGGAAACCATATTCATCTGCCGCCGGATGCTCCGGACTATAAATACCGTCATATACTGCTCTTCCAAGATGTTCGATAAAAGAACCATAGATCCTTTCATCAACCTCTGAAATACGGAATTCTTTGTCAATCACCATTTTTACTTTGTTACATGCCATTAGTAGTGTCCAACCTTTCTAAACGATAATTAGTTTTATTCTCCGAATACGTTTCGGTAGTCATCCTGAAATTTTTTAATTCCCTGATCAGTTAAGGGATGTTTTGTCATCTGTTCCAGCACCGGATAAGGCACGGTAGCGATATCAGCACCGGCTTTTGCACAATCGATCACATGGATGGGATTGCGTATGCTGGCCGCTATGATTTCAGTCTCAATCTCATGGATTGAAAATATCTCGGTGATCTCATCAATGAGATCAATTCCAGGCATTGAAATATCATCAAGTCTTCCTAAGAACGGAGATACGTAGGTAGCTCCTGCCCTTGCAGCCAAAAGAGCCTGGGTTGCAGAAAATACCAGGGTCACGTTGGTCTTTATACCTTCCCCTGTCAGCACTTTAACCGCTTTTAAGCCTTCTGCAGTCATGGGAATCTTAACAACCATATTGGGATGGATGGCTGCAATCTGCCGCCCCTCTTCAATCATCCCTTTTGCATCTGTCGTAGTCGCTTTCACTTCACCGCTGATGGGACCATCCACAATTGACGTAATCTCTTCTATCACCTGTTTAAAATCCCTTCCTTCTTTGGCAATCAAAGACGGATTGGTGGTAACACCGCAGATAATTCCCATCTCATTGGCTTTTCTGATTTCTTCAATGTTTGCCGTGTCTACAAAGAACCTCATTGATTTCTACCTCCTGATTTTTCCATGAGAGTGAACCAGTCATCCTCTTACTTACAATTTATAACTTGTACGCACCATTGCACAAGTTGTTTTTATATATTTTACCATATCTGACCCTTTATTTCCAAATAATTCACTCCTGTATAAGATGGTATATAGCACAAGAGATCGGGTTATTAATATATAAATCTATGTTTTTTCCACAATATCATGAATAAAACACGGTAAAATGCACAATTTTATTTTTTAAATTTGTTAATGTTTGTTGACACTTTTGAAGAAAAATGGGGTATATTATTACATGTAACCCCCCCCCAATACATTATATAGTTTTTGCTACACCCCATAAGAAACGAAATACCTTCTCCGAAAAAAGACCAGCTTCCCCAGCTGGTCTTTTTCATTTACTTCTTAAGTTTTATTTCTTTTTGTTTCTGCGTTCTTTTAAAATGCGTTCAAAGTCAGCCGCATCACCGTCTTCGTGAAGGCGGCGTCTTCGCTCTTCTTTTCGCATCGCAATTTCTTTAGACTCTTTTCTTTTCTTTTTCACAGCAAACACAGTTCCGGCTGCTAATGCAATAACCGCTGCAGCAATCCCAAGGGTCCCCAGTACTCCAATTCCTTTTTGGGCGTTATGATTTGTTTCCGCCTTTGTCTCTTCCTCCTGTTTCCCGGAAGATTCTGTTACGGGTTTCTCACTTTGGGATTCCTCCTGTTCTTTTGCAAACAGATAGGCCTGTCCTACTGCTCTGTCATTATAAGTATAGCGGATGAGTGCCACTGCACCTTTTGGGCTGCCAGCTGGCAGATCCGTCACCAGTTCCTTATCAACCTCAGAGAATTCTGCTCCTTTGGGAACAGTAACTGCTGCGTTTTGCTCCAGTTCAAGATCGGAAGGCTGATAGCTTTTGGTACCTATGGATACAGGGGTGTTCCCAGATGTATACTCCGTTTCATTCCCTGCTAAGGGCAGATTTTCAAAATTGGTAAAACCAAATTCAAGGAGGTTCTTTCCATCAATAAAATACTGCCTTGGACTTCCCTTTAATATAACGGAAATTTCTCTTCTTCCATCTTTTTCTGCATATGTCACAAGGGTATTACCTGCTTTGATCAGATAACCGGTTTTTCCTGCTACAGCCGCAGGATAATAAAATTCACTGGACTGATCCGTGGTTTTTACCAGTCTGTGCTCATTATAAATAGTCAGACCTTCCGGATTATTGGCAGTGGGCGGAATCTTATGGCTGATGGCAGAACTGATCTCCACCAGTTTTTTATTATTATAAGCAGCACGTGCGATGAGTGCCATATCATAAGCAGTTACATGCTGGGTATCTCCATTTAAACCTGATGGATTTTCAAAATGGCTTTCTGTACAGCCAAGCTCCACCAGTTTGTCATTCATCATTTTTACAAAATCTTCTCTGCTTCCTCCTACATGTTCCGCCAAAGCATTGGCAGCCTGGTTGCAGGAATGGAGAATAAGAGAATAGAGGCAGTCCTCTACTGACAGCCTGTCTCCATTGGTCACATTCAGTTTATTTCCGCTTCCCTCTTCCACATTGTACACAGAGTCTTTGGAAAATGTCACCATATCGGACAGATCACTGTTTTCCAGAACGATTAAAGCAGTCAGTATCTTTGTAATACTTGCCGGTGGATAAGCGGCGTGTATATTTTGTCCAAAGATAACGGTGCCTGTATCTGCATCAATAACAATTCCCGACTCTGCCTGGATGCCCGTGTCAGACGGCCAATCCGGTTTTGCATAAACGGTCATAAGAAACAGCTGGCAAATCAGTACGCAGCTTAACAGTACTTTTATCCGACGTTTCACGTATCATCCTCCTGACATGAAATATGCCCTAAAGCCGCACCAGAATAAGTATACGGTTTTAGGGCACTATTTTACTTCGCGTAATCTGTAACTCTGGACTCCCGGATCACGTTAACCTTAATCTGTCCTGGATACTCTAAGGAATCTTCGATTTTCTTAGAAATATCACGGGCCAGGAGTACCATATCATCATCGTTAATCTGATCAGGAACTACCATAATCCGAACTTCGCGTCCTGCCTGAATGGCAAAGGACTTGTCCACTCCCTTAAAGGAGTTGGTGATATCTTCTAACTGTTTTAATCTGTTTGTATATGTTTCCAGAGTCTCTCTTCTGGCACCAGGTCTTGCAGCAGATATGGTATCTGCAGCCTGAACGATGCAGGCAATCAGACTCTGTGGTTCTACATCGCCATGATGTGATTCCACGGTGTTTAGTACGATTGCGGATTCTTTGTATTTCTTACATAACTCCAGTCCCAGCTGAATATGAGAACCTTCCATCTCATGATCCACAGCTTTTCCAATATCATGTAATAAACCGGCACGTTTTGCCATACGGATATCAAGACCGATCTCTCCGGCTAACAGCCCGGATAACTGAGCGACCTCCATTGAATGCTTTAACGCATTCTGTCCATAGCTTGTTCTATATTTCAGTTTTCCAAGCAAACGTATGAGTTCCGGATGAAGCCCGTGAATGCCCACTTCAAGAGCGGCAGCTTCTCCTTCCTCACGCATATTGGTCTCTACTTCTTTTTGCGCCTTCTCCACCATCTCCTCGATTCTGGCTGGGTGAATACGTCCATCCACAATGAGGCGTTCCAACGCGATTCTAGCTACTTCTCTACGAACCGGATCAAATCCGGATAAAACAACTGCCTCCGGGGTATCATCAATAATCAATTCCACACCCGTCAGGGTTTCTAACGTGCGGATGTTACGGCCTTCTCTTCCGATAATACGGCCCTTCATCTCATCATTGGGAAGCTGAACAACAGAAACGGTTGTCTCTGCCACATGGTCCGCCGCACATCTTTGAATGGCAGTAACCACATATTCTTTTGCTTTTTTATCAGCTTCTTCTTTTGCTTTGTTTTCCAGTTCCTTAATTAATTTCGCAGTGTCATGTTTAACATCATCTTCAACAGATTTTAAAAGATATTCTTTTGCCTGTTCGGAGGTAAGTCCGGAAATTTTTTCCAGTTCCTGAATGCCTTTTTCATAAAGAGATTCCACTTCGGAATTTCTCTTATTCAGGGCTTCCTCTCGAGCAGCAAGACCTGCTTCTCGTTTTTCCATAGTCTCAGACTTCTTGTCCAAGTTTTCTTCCTTGCTTAATACTCGTCTTTCATAACGTTGAAGCTCAGCTCTTCTCTCCCTGGTTTCCTTTTCCAGTTCGTTCTTAGTCTTTAAAGACTCTTCTTTCGCCTCAAGGAGAGCTTCACGCTTCTTTGTCTCAGCGGTCTTTAATGCTTCATCTATTATTTCCCGGGATTTTTCTTCTGCAGAGCCAATTTTGCTTTCGTAAGTGTTCTTACGATATGCGGTCGCAGCAGACCAGGCAATAAAAGCAACTACTACTGATGCAATGATCGTAATCAATGCAGCCGTGAATACTGATACTGACACAGGAGCACCTCCTTATTTTATTTTCATTGTACAACAATACAACACTACAATTTTAAACTGTTTTATACATTATGTCAAGTATTTCACCTCTGTTTCCGGTATACTTATACACATTTTCACTATTGTCAGTCTTCGACAAAAATTTCGCCCAAAACCCGGCTTACCGCTTCATAAGAAAAACCTTTTCTGCCCAGGGATGCCATCACTTTGCTCTTCTCTCTGGCGTCCATCTGCTCAGGGTTTAAGCGCTTTTTCCTGATATAATCTCTGACTATGGCAGCCTCATCTACAGGCTGCTCCTTCAATATATCTCCAATGATCTCCTTGTCCAGACCTTTTCTCTTAAGTTCAAACTCAATCTGCCGTTCGCTCTTTTTTCTGGAATTAAATTCCACATATCTTTTCGCGTATTCCTGGTCATTGATAAAGCGGTGCTCCTTAAGGAAATGAATGGCATAATCAATGACCTCCTGGGGGTAAAACCCCTCCTTTAATTTTCTCCTCAGCTCCTGCTCCGTCTTATCGGAGGACTTTAAAAGATAAAGAACCCGTTCCCTGGCTCTCTTGTACAGAATCTCCTTCACGATCTCCCCATAAACCTCTTCCGAAATCTCGCTTCCTTCTTCTATGAAATATCGTTTTAATTCCCCTCTATAAAGAACAAGAGTAAAGTCATCATCAAGAATGACTTTACTCCTGCGTTTATCGACGGGCACTATCTCTGTTACTATCATATGCCCTCCAGTGTTTTTATTCCTTAACAGCTCCGGTTTTCTCTTCCTCCGGCTTAATACGCTTGCTTTCCTTTTCCGGTGCACGGTCACCTGCAAGGGATTTTTCCTCTGCAAGACCGTACTTCACGCGAACCTTATTCTCAATTTCCAGACAAACAGCCGGGTTGTCCTGAAGATAAATCTTGGAGTTTTCTCTTCCCTGACCGATCTTTACGTTATTATACGCAAACCATGCGCCGCTTTTCTCAACAATATTCTCTTTCACAGCCAGATCCAGGATATCTCCTTCTTTGGATATTCCTCTTCCGAACATGATATCAAACTCAGCTTCCTTAAATGGGGGAGCGATCTTGTTCTTAACCACCTTCACACGGGCTCTGTTACCTACCATATCGCCGCCCTGCTTCAAGGTCTCAATCTTACGGATATCCATACGGACAGAAGCGTAGAACTTCAGTGCACGACCTCCGGTGGTGGTCTCCGGACTTCCGAACATAACTCCTACTTTTTCTCGAAGCTGGTTAATGAATAAAACAATACAGTTGGACTTGCTGATAACAGCAGTAAGCTTTCTGAGAGCCTGTGACATAAGCCTTGCCTGAAGACCTACGTGGGAATCACCCATGTCGCCCTCAATCTCCGCTTTCGGCACAAGGGCTGCAACAGAGTCTACAATGATGATATCAACTGCACCGGAACGAACCATGGTTTCCGTGATCTCAAGAGCCTGCTCTCCGTTATCTGGCTGGGAAATATATAAATTATCGATATCAACACCGATGTTCTTAGCATAAACAGGATCAAGGGCGTGCTCCGCATCAATAAAGCCTGCGATTCCTCCACGCTTCTGAACCTCTGCAACCATATGAAGAGCAACTGTGGTTTTACCACTGGATTCCGGTCCATAGATCTCCACAACTCTTCCTTTGGGAATTCCGCCAAGGCCAAGTGCGATATCCAGACTTAATGCTCCGGTGGGTATGGTTTCTACATTCATATTGGTTCCAGAATCTCCCAGCTTCATGACAGATCCTTTTCCATATGCTTTCTCTATCTGGGTAAGTGCGGCATCCAGTGCTTTCAGCTTATCATCTTTATTCATCTTATCCTCCAACACGAACAAATGTTCTTTTAATATTATAATGATAGTATACTTCCAGGCAAATGTCAACCTGTATTTTTCACGCTTTTTCAATCATACGCATCACACTCCTGCCTTAGTGGGTTTACTTAATATGGCTACTTTGGAAAATAGGGCGAAACGCCTGAATGGGAGACAAAAAAGGCAGACTGCCTTATGACTTCTGTTTTACTATAACACAGACAAAAGGACTCTGCAAGTTTTTCTTAACTAAGACGGATACGGACCGCCTTTAAAACAAGAACAGTCCGTATCCATTTTCTATAGCAGCAGCTGCTCTACATCAAGCATTCCCCACCCCTGCTGGTTCATGGGGAGCCCGGCATCCACAGCACGTTCTCTTAACATTAATTTTACATCCCGGTTGCTCATATAGGGATATTTCTGCAGCAACAGTGCAATGGCCCCGGAAACCAGGGGGGTGGACATGGAAGTCCCGCTTTTCGTCTGATACTGCCCTGGTTCATTGGAACAACTTATGATTCCGGCTCCGGGAGCAATAATTTCCGGCTTACAGATACATGCACCGGTAGGGCCTCTGCCGGAATAGTCAATCATCCGGTTTCCCATTACATTTACCTCTTTGTAATCATCGGAACAACCTACCGTTATCACTTTCCGGCTGATTCCCGGCGTTGTAATGGTATTGGTTCCAGGTCCCATGTTACCTGCTGCAACACATACTACAAGACCGTCATCCCATGCCGCATTCACGCCTCTTACCAGTACGGAATTTTCCGTCATTCCTTTTCTTGAAAAGGAACCAACCGATATATTTACAATCCTGATTCCATACCTCTCTCTGTTGTCACGGATCCACTTCAGACCAGAAAGTACATCTGAAGCATATCCATTTCCTTTTTTGTCCAATACTTTCAGCATAATAATGTGGCACTCCGGAGCAACACCCATATAGAGGCCATTGGAGGCTCTGCCCTCTCCTGCTATTATTCCGGATATATGAGTACCATGGCCATTGTCATCGTATGGCTCCCGCCTGCGGTGAACAATGTCCACAAAAGCTGCCAATCTATGTTCAAGATCCTCATGAAGGTAAATTCCCGTATCAAGAACTGCAACACCAATTCCACGACCGGTCAGTCCCATGCGAAGAGCACTGTCACAGTGTATTACTTCTCTTACCTGATTCACAGTCCGCTACCTGATTCCTTTTTTTATTAAGATATTCCGGTACGCTTCCCATGGTTTCTTTTCCAT
>SVDS01000066.1:0-1454 GCA_015057715.1 Paenibacillaceae bacterium | reverse complement strand
TATACTAAACACATAAGAAATGCACAACGTAACAATTATCCTTTCACCCTTTTTGAAAATCCGAAAATCCTAAGAAAAGTTCCCTGTGTCTTTGACACAGGGATTTTTCTATGCAAATGAAAAGATCCCGTTGACAGATGTCTGAAAACGGGGTCTTATTTTTATTTATTATATGCAATTATTCATACTTGATGTTTTTAAGCACATCGAAGCAATCAAAGGTTGCAAAATAGTCTTTTGGAGTCTCTGCCCTGCGGATCAGCTCAACGGATCCATCCTCTTTGAGAAGCAGCTCTGCAGATTTTAATTTACCGTTGTAATTATATCCCATGGCATACCCGTGGGCACCGGTATCATGAATAAAAAGCAGGTCTCCCCTGGATATCTCCGGCAGCATGCGGTCAATGGCAAACTTATCATTATTTTCACAAAGTGAACCTACAACATCATACTTATGGCTGCAGGGAGCTTCTTCTTTCCCCATAACTGTTATGTGATGGTAGGCACCATACATGGCAGGTCTCATAAGATTTACTGCACAGGCATCTACGCCCACATACTCTTTATGTGTATGCTTTTCATGAATAGCTCTGGTAACCAGCGCACCGTACGGTCCTAACATAAACCGGCCGAGCTCCGTGTAGATTGCCACATCTCCCATTCCTTCCGGAACAAGTACTTCTTCATAAACCTTTCTAACACCCTCACCAATTGCCAGAATATCATTGGGTTCCTGACCCGGATGGTAAGGAATACCGATTCCGCCGGAAAGATTGATAAAAGTAACCTCTGCTCCTGTTTCCTTTTTTAGCTTCACTGCAAGCTCAAAGAGGACCTTGGAAAGAAGGGGATAATATTCCGTAGTCACCGTATTGCTTGCCAGAAATGCATGAATTCCGAATTTTTTTGCTCCCTTGCTCTTTAAGATACGAAATGCCTCAAAGATCTGCTCGGTTGTCATACCATACTTGGAATCTCCAGGATTATCCATGATATCATTGCTGATCTTAAATATTCCGCCTGGGTTATAACGGCAACTGATGGTTTCCGGAATATGACCGATGGCTTTTTCCAGAAAATCAATATGCGTAATGTCATCCAGATTGATAATTCCTCCGATCCGGTCTGCAAACTGGAATTCCTCTGCAGGCGTATCATTGGAGGAAAACATAATGTCGGAACCGGAAAATCCGATGGCATCAGACATCATAAGCTCCGTCATAGAGGAACAGTCAGCCCCGCATCCATACTCTTTTAATATATTTAAAATAAATGGATTGGGAGTAGCCTTCACAGCAAAATATTCCCGGTATCCCTTATTCCAGGAAAATGCTTCTTTTAATTTCTTAGCATTCTCCCTGATTCCCTTTTCATCATATAAATGGAAGGGAGTTGGATATTCATTCACAATTTCTTCTAATTGTTCTCTGGTTACAAATGGTCTTTTCTCCATT
>SVDS01000065.1 GCA_015057715.1 Paenibacillaceae bacterium | reverse complement strand
AATAATTTAGTGTGATGTATAATAAAAAAATATTATATTTTCACAAATTTTCACCACGCAGTATCAAGTATACTGCGCCATTTTTGTACATTTTTACCAATTAAACTATTAAAATAATATGTAATCAAATATGCCATATTTCGACGTAAAAATAGCCTGCAAACTATAAGTTCCAAGTTTGCAGGCTGTTTTTATTACTTCAATTTAGATAATCCAGAAATTCTCGTTACATACAATCCGTCTGTACGTTTCGAATTTAGACCATTTATTATGAAAGGCGATTTTATTATTGGCTCCCAGATCATTAAATTCACGCAGACAGTCTGACAGATCTTCTTTGGAACCGATTTTTAAGGCAAAGCCTCTTTCATCGAGAATTGGTAATCCCGAATAACTATAATCATCAAGGCTTATAATATCAAAAATTATTTGGTTTCGCACAAGAACTGCCACGGAGTCATCCAACGATATAACATCAAAAAAGTCAGGATAATGGTAGCTGTCTCCCGAAACAGAAACGACGTCGCCCTGACAATACGTGGTCTCTTTTGTCTTCTGTCTGGAGAGGAAGGCATTTTCCAGGTTAAAATAGAATTCTTCAAAAATATATCCGCCAGCCCGTAATCCACCTTTTTCAAAATAAGGTTTTTCGTCCCCGTTTTCCACCTGTTCCACCACTCCGCAGGCTGATGTCATGTGACTGACCCGGTCAATTAAAATCAGTTCTCCCAGGGTTTTATTTCTTTTAAATTCATCAACTGGAATCCGTTGGGAAAATTCAAGCAGACAGGACGCAATTTCATTTTTACCAATCTCATGGGCAGGTAAATGCTCCCCTGTATTAATATCCACCTGGTAATCAATGCGTTTGACCACCGCCGGAAGCATTCTTGTTCCTAGTTTCAGCAGATAATCGTTTCCTTCCTTAAGAGGCGCTTCATCCATCCATAAGATAGAGGCCTTCACTTCTTTACTTACAGGCAGCTGTTCCTGATCAGTCAGAACGTTTCCGCGGCTCACATCTACTTCTCTGTCAAGCTGTATGGTAACTGCCTGGCCGGCGGCTGCCTGGTCAGCGGACCGGTCTCCTACCAGGATCCTTTTTACTTTTGCAGTTTCATTTCCCGGAAGTACCGTAAGGCTTTGTCCGACCGTGACGGTTCCTGATTCCACCTGGCCCTGAAAGCCACGAAATTCATGGTCAGGCCGGCACACTCTCTGGACTGGCATATAAAAACCGCTTCTAGCATCCTCAGTAACCTCTGTCTGTTCCAGACAGGAAAGGAGGGTTTCTCCCTGGTACCAGGGCATATGATCTGATTTTACAGTTACATTATCTCCTTCCGTCGCGCTGACAGGAATAATAGTTACATATTTTAAAGACAACTCCTCAGTAAGGACACTGATGCTCCGGCTGATCTCTTCAAAACGCTCCTGGCTGTAATCTGCCAAATCCATCTTATTCACTGCAAAGATGAAATGACGGATTCCCATAAGGGAACAGATTCTTAAGTGGCGCCTGGTCTGTACCAGAACCCCCTGCTTCGCATCCACCAGAATAATTGCCAGCTGGGCGAAAGAAGCTCCTACTGCCATGTTTCTTGTATATTCTTCGTGTCCAGGTGTATCCGCAACAATAAAGCTTCGTTTCTCGGTAGTAAAATACCGGTATGCCACATCGATGGTAATTCCCTGTTCCCGCTCTGCCATCAGACCGTCTAATAGAAGGGAATAATCAATCTCACCGCCTCTGGAACCCACCTTACTGTCAAGCAGAAGCGCTTTTTCCTGATCTGCATACAGCAGCTTGGAATCGTAGAGTATGTGACCGATCAAAGTGGATTTCCCATCATCCACACTTCCACAAGTAATAAATTTCAGCAATCCGTTCATCAGAAATAGCCCTCCCTTTTTCTCTTTTCCATACTGGCGGCTCCGCCGTCCTTATCAATCACCCGGCTGGTCCGTTCTGATTCTACGGAACTTAACGTTTCATCAATAATCTGATCAATGGTAACCGCGTCCGAAAGAACACCCCCAGAAAGAGGATAACAGCCCAGTGTCCGAAAGCGAACCTTTTTAAGCTGTGGAACTTCTCCTGGATACAGCCGCATACGGTCATCGTCCACCATAATAATATCATTATCACGATAAACCACTGGCCTTTCCGCTGCAAAATACAATGGAACAATGGGGATATTCTCCTGTTTTATGTACTGCCAGATGTCCTTTTCCGTCCAGTTGGAAATAGGAAATACCCGGATGCTCTCTCCTTTATAAATCTCTGTGTTGTAAAGCTTCCACATCTCCGGCCTCTGATTTTTAGGATCCCAGGCGTGGGCAGCATTCCGAAAGGAGAAGATTCGTTCCTTTGCCCTGCTTTTTTCTTCATCCCGTCTGCCTCCGCCAAAGGCTGCAGTAAATCCATACTTATTTAATGCCTGCTTCAATGCCTGTGTTTTCATGATATCAGTATAGGATGAACCGTGGTCAAATGGATTGATTCCCCGTGCAACGCCGTCTTCATTGATATATTCCAGCAGCTCAATTCCCAGTTCCTCCGCCGTTCTGTCCCGGAATTCAATCATTTCTTTAAACTTCCAGGTGGTGTTCACATGGAGAAATGGAAAAGGCGGTTTTTCCGGATAAAAAGCCTTTAGCGCCAGATGAAGCATGACGGAACTGTCCTTTCCAATGGAATAGAGCATAACCGGCTTCTCACACTGGGCGGCTACCTCTCTGATAATATATATTGCCTCTGCTTCCAATTCATCCAGATGGGTTAATCTGCTCATAATCATCTCTCCTCTAATACTTATTCGAATTCTTACCGTTGACCTCAATTATGCGGACGGTACCATCGGGTCTTGTGACTTTCCAAAGAAGGAGATCATCCTGTTCTGATACGTTCATCACAGTACCATTTCCTCCCATATCAGCTCCTAAGTAAAAATCAATGGCTCCAAACTGACATTCCTTAACACAGGAAGCGCATCCCCAGCAGTCTCTGGAATATTTTATAAATGCTTTCCCGTCTTTTTCCTTTATCAGACTCCCCGGACACACTCTGGTGCATGCCAGACAACCCACACATGCTTCTTTAGATATCCGTATGCTCATAATCGGTCTCCTTTCCTATGTCACGGAGTCTTAAAACCAGCGCTCCGTCTTTCATCGTGGAGTTAACAAATTTATGGTAAGCCTCATCTGACCCGGGAAAATCCAGATTTTCCTGGAAGGAGTGCCACCTGGTCTCCTTTCTGAAACCTAAATGGGCAATTACTGACCGGCATACCACCAGGCGTTCCAGCAGCTCGTAGACAAACATCAGCTCATGCATATCGGAGGCATTGATGTATCTGGTCAGTTTCGTGAGTTCCAGTATTTTTTCTTCCCCAAGCTTCAGCTGCTTTTCATTATACTGATAATTGACCGAAATCCCTCCTGCGTACTCATCCATCACCTTCTGCATCGCTTCTTCCAGTTCCTCTGCTGTAAAAATGGTTTCTGAGCCATTTAAAATGCGTTCATACTCCCGGAACGTTTCCTCAGCAAAGGATAAAGCCTCATAGGAAGGATCCATTCTCCGACCTTTTTTAATAATATCAAGTGCGGCGATTTCCCCTTCTGCCAGAGCGCCGGTCACATACTTCTGGGGACAGCCGCCTGCTACGTCTCCTGCTGCATACAGACCGGTTACAGTGGTTTCCCTGTTGGTATTAATCCAGTAACCGCTTGCAGTGTGACCTCCAACGATGTAAGGCTCGGTTCCTGCTATTTCCACATCCTCTTTTCCAGGGGTCCTGTCGCTTTGCAGCCACCGAAGAGTCTGGCTGGGAGCCATATTTAAATACGCTTTCAGTAAATCCTCCTCTGTTTCTTTGTCAATTCCCTCTGTATGTAGATAGCAGGGACCATTGCCAAGCTGATTCTCCCTTACGGTTCCATAGACCCGTTCACTGGTGGTGATTCCGTATTTTTCTTCATAAATCTCACCTTTTGAATTGATCTGTTTTGCTCTGACTCCCTGAGCAATGGTTCCGGTAGGTGCTATGGTATCCTTGCAGCGGAGTGCAATAAACCGCATCTCAAAGGAAGTCATTTCTGCACCTGCCTTAATTCCCATGGCATAGCCTGCACCTGTATTAAATGGAGGGTACCACATCTTATGGCGGGAAAAACCCGGGTTGTTGGGTTTATAAAGCCCAGCCGCACCGCCAGTAGCCACAATAACTGCTGCTGCCCGGATTTCATAAGCGGTGGTCTCTTCCATATGAAACCCTACGGCTCCTCTTACTTCATTGTCAGTTACAAGAAGATCAGTCATATTTACGTGTTCTAATACCGTGACATTTGGTGCCTGCAATACGGCATCGGCAAGAATAGGCTTTATATTTTCTCCGTTAATTTTAATATTGCGCTTTCCTCTGGTCACATAATTGCCCGTTTCATCCTTTAGAATCACAAGTCCCAGCCGTTCTAAATCAGCGGTCACTTTATTAAATCTCCTGGCTGCCGTTAACAGAAGATCTTCTCTGGCAATGCCCGCTGCATCTTTCATTGCATAGTCCACATAATCCTCAGGGGTCTGCCCGTCAGTAATATAGGCATTAATGGCATTTACCCCTGCTGCCAGACAGCCACTCCGCCTGATCCCTGCTTTTTCGGCGACGATAACCTTTAAATCTGAATGGTTTGAAAGAGTCAGCGCCGCATAACAGCCAGCCGTCCCTCCCCCTATAATCAGGACATCCGCCGTCATAACTTCCCGTTTTAACTTTATACTCATCTTTGACTCCTCTGTAAGATTCCTTTTCTATGTCAGAAAGTGACGATATTAGCTCCGTTTAACAGTGAATTTTCCAGCAGATACGCTTTCTTGTCATCGTAAGCATAGATCCGGTAAACAATTACATGCATTTTTTCTCCGACGGAAACAGATCGCCTTTCTAAGGATCTGCGGGTTGTTAAGGAAACTCCGTTTACATTCAGACGAACCTCCAGATAATTTCCGCGAAATGAAATGTCCTCAATAATTCCCTCTTCCGAACATCTCATCACATCCTGAAATTTCAAATTGTCACTTTTAAATGCTTCCACAAACTCCGGCCGTATAATTGCCCCTGTAAAATCTCCCTTTTCAAATCCTTTCAGCTTATGATATCCATCCATTCTGGCGGACTGCCCGATAAACTCAGCGACGAAAGGAGTTGCCGGATTTTTATAAATCTCAAACGGATTTGCAATCTGTTCGATTCTGCCCTGATTGGTGACAATAATTTCATCAGCTACCTCCACCGCTTCATCCTGATCGTGGGTGACAAAGATGCTGGTAATACCCACCTTATGAATCATCTCCTTTAACCAGCTGCGAAGTTCCTGTCGCACCTTTGCATCGATCGCTGCAAATGGCTCATCAAGGAGCAATAATCCCGGGCTTGGTGCCAGTGCTCTGGCAAATGCAACCCTCTGACGCTGTCCGCCGGAAAGCTGATTGGGATAGCGTTTTTCTAACCCTTCCAGGCCGGTTAAGGAAAGTAATTCCATGACACGCTCTTTTATCAGCTTTTTATTAATCTTTTTCACTTCCAGACCAAAAGCGATATTTTCATAGACCGTCATATACCGGAACAGTGCATAATTTTGAAACACAAAACCGATTCCTCTGTCTGCAGCAGGCAGATCATTGACTCGTTTCTCATCGATCATGATGTCACCGGTATCCGGTGTTTCAAAACCAGCAATCATACGCAGGATTGTTGTTTTCCCGCTTCCGCTAGGTCCAAGAAGGGCTGCCAGTGTTCCTTTTTCCAGTCCAAAATTCACCTCTTTGGAAGCCTTAAAATCTCCGTATGATTTCTCAATATTTCTCATTTCTATGTACATAAGACCCTCCTGACTTCACATTAATGGTTTTCCTCATTCTTCTTTGCCTGGTGCTCTGCTACATTTCGTATGATCAGCACTGCTACTGCCATAAGAACCAGAATGGAAGAAACAGCAAATGCCGAGGTAATGGACTCCGATGAATTGGAAAGATAGAGGGCATCGATTTCCAGAGGAAGGGTAAATGTCTGCCCTCTGGTTTTTGACAAAGCATGGACAGCGCCAAACTCTCCAAGTGCTCTTGCCGTACAGAGAATCACCCCATAAAGAAGGGCCCAGCGGATATGAGGAAAGGTTATTTTCCGGAATATGGTAAAGCCATCTGCCCCCATAAGCGCCGCCGCCTCTTCCTCTTCTTTTCCTACAGAAAGAAGTACCGGTATAATCTCCCTTGATACAAATGGAAATGTGACAAATACAGTGGCAAGCACCACTCCCGGAACTGCAAATACGATCTGGATATTCGTTCCAAGAGCCTCATTCAGTCTGGCAATCAGACCACCTGCCCAGCCCATTCTCCCAAAGGTCATTAAAAAGGCGAGCCCTGCAATGACTGGAGAAATGGAAAATGGAATGTCAATGACTGCTGAGAGAATCTGTTTTCCTTTAAAAGAAAATCTGGTGATCAGCCACGCTGCGGCAATTCCGAAAATGGTATTAACGACAACTGCAATCACAGCTGCCAGCACAGTAACCCCAAACGCCGATTTTACAGTAGGGGAGGCCAATGATTGAAAGTAGAAGCCCATTCCCTCTTTCAGAGAATTAATAATTACGGAGATCAGAGGCAGAACCAGCATGAAAAAAAGAAATACTCCACTGATTCCTATGAGAATCCACTTACCTTTTATCTTCATACATGTTCCCTCCTATAAACAGCTGGTACGCTTTGCCTGATGTACCTGAACCATATTTACTAGCAGCAAAATTAGAAAGGATAAAAAAAGCATTACAAGAGCAATTGCCGTTGCTCCGGGATAATCCACATAATTGAGTTTCTGCATGATCACATAGGAAACCACCTGTGTCTGATTTCTGGCATTGTTGCCTGATATGTAGATCACGCTGCCGTATTCCCCCACACCTCTTGCAAAAGCAAGGCCAAAACCAGTTAAAAGCGCAGGTCCAAGCTCAGGCAGAATTACCTTTCGAAAGGTATGGAACTTTCCGGCCCCAAGGATTGCCGCTGCCTCTTCATACCGTGGGTCAAGTGTCTCCAGAACCGGCTGTATGGAACGGACCACAAATGGGATTCCGATAAATATCAGGGCAATAGTAAGACCGATCTTCGTATATGCCGCTTTTATCCCAAAAAGCCCAAGGAATCCGCCCATAACACCGGTATCGGAATACAGTTTAGACAGTGTGATTCCTGCTACTGCAGTGGGAAGGGCAAAGGGAAGTTCGATGATTCCATCCATAATCCGTTTGCCGGGAAACTCATACCGGACAAGGACCCAGGCGAGAATCAGGCCGAACACACTGTTGACAAATGCAGCAAAAAGGGAACATAGCAAGCTGGTCTTAAACGCATTTACCACATTGGTCTTTGTGATCAGTTCTAGAAATTCCCGGGGTGATAACTGGAAGGAATATACCAGGACGGAAGCAAGGGGAATGAGTATAATGCCCGAAAGCATGAAAAGTGTGATCCCCATACTCAGTCCGAATCCTGGTATGACACGCTGGCTTTTTCCTGCCCGTTCTAACTGTTTCGTCATGTGTGGTTCCTCCCTCTAATTGGCGTAAATCTCATCAAAGATTCCTCCGTCTGCAAAAAAAGTCTCATAAGCAGCATCCCAGCCGCCAAAATCGTCAATGGTGCAAAGATTTACATTAAGATCAAATTTTCCAGAGAATTCAGATAGAATCTTTTTATTTGAGGGTCTGTATCCATATTCCCCGATCAGCCTCTGGGCCTTATCGGAATAAAGGTATTTTAAGTATTCCTCTGAGGCTTTCTCTGCTCCGTCCTTGCGGGCGTTTTCATCCACTACCGCCACACTGGGTTCTGCTAGAATGCTGATGCTGGGGGTGATGATTTCATACTGATCCGGGTACTCTTTCACCGTATTGATAGCCTCATTCTCCCAGGCAATCAGCACATCTCCCTGCCCATTTTCCACAAATGTGGTGGTGGCTCCTCTGGCTCCTGAATCCATGACAGAAACATTTTTATAAAGGTCTGTTACAAAGGATTTCATTTTTTCCTCATCTCCCTGATCAGTGACCTTTGCATATTGCCATGCAGCCAGGAAATTCCAGCAGGCACCGCCGCTGCTCTTGGGATCCGGTGTAATAACCTCAACACCTGGTTTGATTAAATCAGACCAGTCTTTTATGTTTTTTTCATTCCCTTTCCTCACCAGAAATACGATTGCAGAGGTATAAGGTGATGAATTTCCCTCAAATTCCTTAATCCACCCGGAATCGATTAAACCGGACTTTTCAATCATGGTAATATCATGAGCCAGTGCCAGAGTCACCACATCCGCTTTTGCTCCTTCAATGACGGAACGTGCCTGCCCCCCTGATCCCCCGTGAGACTGCACTACAGTAATTCCGGTTTTATAGGTGTCCCTGTAATAGTCTTCAAAGATTTTGTTGTACTCCTGATAAAACTCTCTGGTGGGATCGTAAGAAACATTGGTAATTGTAATGGTTCCGTCTTTACCGGAATCCGTCTGCTTTGCACATCCTGCCAGTATTCCTGCTGCCACTATCATCAGCACAAGGGCTGCTGCCCGCTTTTTTCCTCGTTTTCTCATTCATGAACCTCCGCATGCTCCGTGTGTTATCTGGAAGTTTAATCCCCATTTACATATTTGTAAAGTATGTTATTGTTTTTTCTTTATCTATATGGTAGAATTTCCTTATCTATTCCCCTAGAACCATATTTTTTTACTTATATATCATATATTACCAGTATGTAAATATGATATCAGTCAGGAGGAAGCCATGTCCATTAAAACCTTGATGATCTTTGTTACCGTCTATAAGGAAGAAAGCATTACTGCTGCTGCCAATAAGCTGAATATCAGTCAGCCTGCCGTAAGCCTTGCAATTCGGGAACTGGAAAATGAGTATTCCATCCAGTTATTCGAACGGGTTGGCAGGGGGATACAAAAAACCAGCGCAGCCCGTCATCTGTACGAATTCGCGTCCCACATTACCTCTCTTTATATGGAAATGGATCTGGAGTTTAAAAAGCAGAATCAAACCACTCCGCTGCGCATTGGATTTTCAAGCACCATCGGAGCCTGCCTGATGCCTGAACTCATTCATTGTTTCACGAAAGACAGTCACATTCCCATGCCATACATAAAAGTTGATACCTCAGAAAAAATAGAAACTGCCATTCTGGAAAACCAGCTGGATCTGGCTCTCACAGAAGGAGTCAGCAGCTCGGATAAAATTCTGACGGAACCATTTGCCAAAGAACAGTTAGTGCTGGTGTGCAGTCCTTCTCACCCCTTTGCCCAAAAGGAGAACCTTACACTGGAGGACTTAAGGGAAGAACGCTTTCTTTTGAGAGAAAACGGAAGCCAGACCAGAAAGCTGGCTGAAGCTGCCTTTCACCTCCATGATTTCATACTTCGCCCTGTCCTTGAAAGCACCAGCAACGAAGCTATCATATGGGGAGTTCATACCAATCTTGGAATTGCCATACTGCCAGAGCGCCAGGTGGCTGAATACTTAGAAAAGGGATCACTTCATGCCCTGCACCTTAAGGAAATTAAACTTTGGCGGGAATACCAGATGATTTACCATCAGAATAAATATTTAAACCCGGAAATGCTGCGTTTCATGGAACTGGTAAAAAGCAAATTTTTATCCGTAAATTAAAAAAACTCCCCGCCAAACCGATAGTCTGGAGGGAAGCCTAATGTATGGAGTCCGGTGAGGACTTATTTTATTAATATGTAAACAACTGTACCCAGTACTGTGTACCTGCACTGTTTTGTAAATTACCAACGCCGATATGTGTAAAGTTCTTATTTAAGATGTTAGCGCGGTGTCCTGCACTGTTCATCCATGCATTCATAACTTCTTCTGGTGTCTTCTGTCCCCAGGCAATGTTCTCGCCTGCGCCCTGGAAGTTAACACTCTGCTCTCTTAATGCAGTGGAGAAGGAGCTGCCGTTAGGACGTACATGTTCAAAAGAGGTCTGAATTTCATTGGCTCTTACATTCGCTGCTTTTTCTACGTTGGCATCGATGGTAAGAGGTGCAAGTCCTGCTTTTGCTCTTTCTGCATTTACCAGATCAACAACCTGCTGAGTGTAGGTCTTGTTAGATGTGGAACCGTTGTTGGTGTTACCGTTATTGGTGTTACCGTTATTGGTGTTACCGTTATTGGTATTACCGTTGTTGGTATTACCGTTGTTTGTATTTCCATTATTTGTATTTCCATTATTGGTATTGCTTCCGTTACCATTGTTGCAATTTGTATTATTATTACCTTTGCCGTTGATTAAACTTGACCAGTCAAGATTGTTTGAGTTGATCCCGAGCTGCTGAAGCTTCGCCTTTAAGTCACTGGCATTGCAGGAGCCATAAATTGCAGTCACGTTTCTTCCACCATAGCACTGTTTGTAAGAGTTATTCACCGCTGCGTTTGCTGTTAATGGAAGCATGCTTGTTAAGGTTAACGTAATCAATCCAATTGCCTTTAGTTTCTTCAATGTTATTTCCTCCTTTTGGGTTTGTTACAATTTTATTACATTTGTGTTACAAGAATATGATAGCACTCTCACTTCCATTTTTCCAGTGGTAATACATGGTAATTATTTTTCCAGATTCCCAGAATCGGAAAAAGGTATTTTCCATACTCATTCCAATTCTTTGTATGCATCTGTCAAAAAGTCCAGAAAATGCCTGCTTGCAGCAGGTAAAATCCTCTGTTCCTTAAATACGACTCCAATGGTTCTGCTAAGCGGCGGTTCCATATTTCTTACAGCATTTTTATAATCCACCCTGTTTAAAATTAACTCGGAAAGAATACCCACACCCAGTCCTTTTTCAATCATTGCCATAATTGTATAATCATCATGAACAATATATTGAATGTTGGGCTTGATTCCATGCTGCTGGAAATATTCCATAGGCTCATTCATACTTCCCTCTTCCAGCAATATAAATGGCTCCTGCGCCAATTCCTCAATAGAAATCTTATCTTTCGCCGCCAGGGGATGGTTGATAGGAAGAACTGCAAGCATGGGATCTTTTTTTAAGGGAATGGTTTTCAATTCCTGATCGGTTACTGCCTGGGGATTAACGAAACCAAAGTCAACGCTTCCTTCTTTCACCAGTTCCTCGATTGCCGTGTAGTCTCCCTGATAAAGCTGAAAGCTGACAGAAGGATATTTTTCTTTGAATCCTTTCATCAGTCCCGGAAGCCAGTGACAGGATACGCTGGCAAATGTTCCAATACGGATGGAGGCATTCTGAATTCCTTCTATCTCACTTCGTTTTTCAATCAATTCCCTGTATGCATGACAGATGTTTTTTATGTAAGGCATAAGTTCTGCACCGTCCGGAGTCAGTGTTACACCTTTTTTAGACCGGACAAAAAGTACTGCATCAAGTTCCTCTTCCAGAGACTGAACCATCTGGCTCACAGCTGACTGTGTATAGCCCAGCTCTTTGGCCGCCTTTGTAAATCCCCCACATTCTGCAATTTTAACGACTGCCCGGTACCGGTTCATTCATCCGCCCTCTTATCCATCAGTTTTCCTAATGTTTCCATTATAAACATTTGTTTTACTGATGTAAAGAACCGTGGTATATTTTTCTTAGTTTACCAAAGGGTTACAAGCCCTGTTACGGAGGATTTTTATGAATAATCGTAGCTTACAATATACTTCGGGACTAAAAGACGGAATTCCAATCGGACTTGGGTATCTTGCAGTATCCTTCACCTTTGGCATCATGGCGGCTAATACGGGTCTTACACCATGGCAGGCCATCGTGATGTCACTTACCAACTTAACCTCGGCTGGACAGTTTGCCGGTCTTGAGATTATTAAAACAGGGGCATCCCTTGGAGAACTGGCTCTCGCTCAGTTTGTGATCAATTTAAGATACAGCTTAATGTCCTGTTCCCTGTCCCAGAAATTTAAAGAAGATACTCCTTTTTTCCACCGTCTTCTTATTGGATACGGCGTAACAGATGAAGTCTTTGGTGTTTCAGTCTGCAAATCCGGTAAATTAGATCCACTCTACTGTTATGGGATCCTTTCTGCAGCCGTACCTGGCTGGACACTTGGAACTGCTTTTGGTGCTGTATCAGGAAGTCTGCTTCCAGACCGGATTATTAGTGCATTAAGCGTGGGGTTATATGGCATGTTTATTGCGATTATCGTACCTCCCGCAAGGGATAACCGTACTTTGGCGTGGGTAGTGGCTGCTTCCATGATTCTCAGTTTTCTGTTTACCTGGATTCCATGGCTGCGTATGATTTCTTCTGGTATGAGGCTTATTCTTTTGACAGTTGTAATTGCAGGTGCAGCTGCATTTTTATTTCCATTTCCAACCAAAGAGGAGGAGTGTTATGAATGACCGTATCTATATATACATACTGGTAATGGCAATCGTGACTTACGCCATCCGCGTACTTCCTCTGACTTTGATCCGGCGGGAAATAAAAAATACTTGGGTACGATCCTTTCTCTTCTACGTTCCTTATGTAACCTTGTCCGTGATGACATTTCCGGCTATTTTGTCAGCTACCAGGAGTATCTGGTCCGCAGCGGCGGCATTGGTGGCGGCTGTGGTGATGGCTTATAGGGGGAAATCGTTGATTTTCGTTTCCCTGACGGCCTGCGGGGTTGTGTTTTTGATGGAGTTAGTACTGGGGATTTTATAAAAATAAATTAATGAAATTATTATACAAAATTAATTTGCAGATTACATGGCGAATCAATATTGTTAATATGAACAAATAAAACATGGCGACATTTCCCCAATGTCACCATGTCCTTACCAAACGTGTCTTGCTGCTTTACTTATAAAACTCTTCCTGGAAACCGGAATATTTAATGTCAAGAAATGTTTATTTCGTAATCCACTCAATGGGAGCACCCGGTTCCACTGTTCCGTAACTTATGGACGTAGTTTCTCCTGTTACTGGATTGGTAGGTTGGTCAATTTGATATAAATAACCGTTTTTTCCGTATCTTCCAGATTTACTCTGGTCGTAGCGTTCGCTATCCATACAAACGTTGACAGCTTTTAATCCAACTACTACTTCTTTGCTTCCCTCGAAAAGCTCATGTTCCCATAGAAACTCACATTCAATATTCAATAGGCATTCTTTGATTCTCGGCGCATTAACCTTTAAAGCTTTCTCTGCAGTTAAACCAGATGCGGTGATTTCATCTGTTTCAAACTCATTATTGCCAATCGTTTTAATACAGCGGTCATAAATGTCCTTTGAAGGAAAATTTAACACGCAAACACGGGTTTCTTTTAATGATTGGTACATATGCCCGCCTTTATCAACTTTTCCCATGATACAAATGAAGTTGTCAGCTCCACTGCCCGCAAAGGATGACCAGGAATGCAGACAGGCGTTTTCTTTACCGTTGGATTTCCAACCTGTAACGACAAATACCAACGACGGCATGGCTGTCACTAAATCATACCAAGACAAATTACCGCAGGCTTCCAGGTATTGCTTTGTATCATATCCTGAAAGATTCTCCGGCCTTTCAAAAATAGAGATTTCCTTTTTCATACAAAATTCCTCCCATTTATTTGATCTGTGTATAGAATAACAAATAGAATACGACAACTGTATGTCGTATTACTTATATTGATGTAATATATTTTTTGCATTCAAGCAAATTTCATCCACTAAATCAAGAGGTTCTATGACCTTTACGGCATCCCCATAACTTAGTATCCATTGGAGTAAGTAATTACGATTTGTGAAATTGTTTACAAATAGTAATTTGCCGGATTGATTATCAAATGTTATACATTCCGGACCATATTCATCAATTAATCTGTATTTTACACTTATATCAAAAAGGGCAGACAGTTTTATATCATCGCGCCAAATATAATTGTCAAAATCAAGTTCTTTCTCTGAAATAACTTGTTTGATTGATTTTATAACCTTCAGCAATGGAAAGCCCCCCGCCATATCCCTGCATGGACACAATGGGGATACCAGCTTTACATATATGATCAATATCACGTTGTATCGTCCTGCTTGAAACTTCAAACCGCTCCGCCAACTGAGCTGTTGTCGTTTTTTCCTTCTGCAAAAGAATTGTAATGATACCGATTAAACGATCTATTTTCATATGCTCACCCCTAACCCATTATAACATAGGAATCGGACATACGTATATTTTAAGTTGTCGGCTTGGCTGCCCTAAAAGGATGCCCCCCTGCATGGCAGGGGGGGGTATTTACAATTCTCTTGACAGGCAGCACACATAGAAACCGTTTCAGACCCTTTTTATAGCAATATTAATAAACAGACTTCCATTCCGCAATATTGGAGCTGTCGAATTTAAACGGAGGTCCGAGGATTATTTCTGTGCCGCCATCAGAGGCTTCTATTACCTGGTAATCTCCCATTTCTCCCGCCTTAAACTTGTCGCCGGCTTTTCCTGTGATTTTTCCTTCTACCAGAGCCATAGAGGTATATGCTCCCAAAGAACCTACGTCAAGAGGATTCCACAGATACATATATGGACAGGAATGTGCTTCATCATCCCCTATGTATTCTGCCATTTCAGAAGGAAGCCCAAGACCAGTCAGCTTTACCTTTGATTTCTCGTCCTGAAGGACCTTGGCTGCCGCATTGATTCCGACTGTAGTAGGAGCGCAGATCACCTTTAAATCCGGATATTTTGATAAAAGAGCCTGTGTCTGATCTGTGGATTTCTGAGGTTCATCATCACCATATGCCACTTCAACCAGATTGAGTTTCGAATACTTTTCTTCCTTCATCACCTCTTTCATGGATTCAATCCATGCATTTTGATTGGTGGCCTGAGAGGTGGCGGAAAGAATGGCCCAATCTCCCTCACCGCCGGAGATATCATAGACCGCTTCCATCAATGCCTGGCCGATTTCTTTGATTCCTGCCTGATTGACAAACGTCTGTCTGCTGTCTTTATTAACCTTGGAATCCAGACAGGAAACCTTGATTCCTGCTGCCATTGCGTCCTCTAAGGCCGCCTGCAGGGCATTTTCATCATTCCCAGCGATACAGATAGAATCCACGCCCTGAGAAATCAGTGACTGAATAACGGATACCTGCGCATCAGCTGTGGCAGACTCGGGATGCTTTACGATGCACGTCCCCCCTTCCGCTTCAATGACCTTTTGAAATCCCTGGGCGATCTTTTCATTGTAGGGATTTCCTGCTGATTTTGTGATGACCGCATACGTCTTTCCAGACGAACTTCCTCCTCCATCCTGTGCCACCGATGACTGTTTTCCCCCAGTCTCTGTTTTCCCCGAGCAGCCGGTAAGAGTTCCAAACACCATTGCCGCACACAGGACTCCGCAAACCATTTGTTTTCTCATCTTACGATTACCTCCCTTTATTAATCATAGTTTTATACTAAAACACCCCCGGTGTCTTGTATCACAGTTGTTTCCTTTTCACATTTTTACCTATTTCCGGTATCATGACTGCCAGAATCAGCAGTGTTCCCAGGATCACCAGAATGACCTGAGGATTCATATTGATCTGACCTAATCCGATTCTTAAACAGATGATAATAAATGCGGATATGATGGCACCGATCAGCTTTCCTTTTCCCCCAGCCGTTGAGATTCCTCCAAACACAGCCATGGCGATCGCGTCCAGTTCAAAGCCGCTTCCCGTGGTGGTATTAGCGCCATACAGCACAGATACAAGAAACATGGCACTGATGCCCGCCATCATACCAGCAACGGAGTACACCAGAAGACGTATTTTTTGAACATGAATTCCTGAAAAATAAGAAGCTTTCCGGTTGCTGCCAATGGCATACAGCTTTCTCCCAAATGTTGTTTTGCTTAACATAAAGGTGAAAATGACCGCCGCAATTATAACAACAAAAAAAATATAAGGAACGGGACCAATTTTTCCTGCTAAGGCTCGAAAGCCCTGATTGTTTTTCAGGGAGACGGAACCTCCGCTGCCCAAAGCAATCTCCGCAACTCCACGGAAAATAATCATGGTAGCTAACGTAACAATCATGGACGGCAGTTCTGTAAACAGGGTCACGGCAATGCCGTTAAAGAGTCCGCAGGCGGTTCCTGTTAAGATTCCAATCAACAACACAATGGGAAACGGTACCCCAGCGTTGCCTGCAAGACAGGCGGTAGTTGCGGACAGACAGACCGTCGCTCCAACCGACAAATCGATTTCACCCAAAATCAGAATATACGCCATAGGAAGCAAAAGGAAGACTTCCGTTAAATACTTTGGCATCTCTCGGAGTACATTCACTGGTTTGTAGCTTGGTGAGATAACCATACAAAACAGATTTACCATGAGAAACAGAAGGACCAGTACACCTTCCCAGCTTAAAATCCTTTTTTTCCAGTTTTGTTCTGACTGCGCAGATATGCTTCTGCCTGATTTTCCCGCCATTGCTACATCTCCCTTCTTTTTAGATTTTTCTTCTGCATCATACGCTGAGCCACTACATTTAAAATAATAACGGCTAAGATTATAACGCCCTTTACCGTATTCTGTACGATGGAATCAATTCCCACAAGAGGAAGGGCCTTTGCTATGACCGCTAAGATTAAAGATCCCAGTAAAGCACCGGCTACGGTTCCCCGGCCGCCTGACATGCTTACCCCGCCAATGACACAGGCGGCTATCACATCCATTTCTTTCCCGTACAGCATGTTTGGCTGAGCGGAGGAATACACAGCAACCGACAGAGCACCGCACAAACCGGAAAGCATGCCCATAACCGTATAGACGATCAGTTTAATCTTCATGGTATTGATTCCGGATATAGCTGCTGCCTCCGGATTGCTTCCCACTGCATAGATTTTTCTTCCCATTCTTGACCATTTCATGACCGCAAAAAAGATGATATAACATAGAAGTACAATGACGATCACGTTATTTAAAAGTCCAATACCAAGTTCTTTTTCCAGGGCAAAATTTTTAAAGTCTCCCAGATTCTCTGCGCTGGCCCACTGGCTTTTGGCTATCAGATAAGCAAAGCCTCTGTAGATATACATAAATCCCATGGTCGCTATGATTGGAAGTACTTTTCCTCTTGATACCACAAGCCCAATTGTGGCGCCACACACGGCACCGATTAATATGGCGATGAGAAACAGCAGGAATGTATTATGTATTACATTATACTTTAAAAGCATTCCCACAGCCATACCAGATACCGCCAAGGTTGAGGTAATGGAAATATCAATGCCTCCGATGAGCAAAACACACAGCATTCCTAATGCCATGATCATAATGACCGCGTTATTCTTTACCATATCCTGAAGGGATTTGGCAGTCAAAAATGAAGGGCTGAGAATCTGTATGATGATGCATAAACCGATGAGAACAAGGAGCAGGCTGGCCTCTCTGGAGCCTGTGATCCTTTTTATCAAGCTATTTTTTTCCATTAGTGCAAACTCCTTTCCGTATCCTTTTCAGATTTTTCCATGGCATACTGAAGAATGGATTCCGAAGTCGCTTCCTCACGGGATAATTCTCCCGAAAGTTTGCCGTTACACATCACCAGGATCCGGTCACTCATGCCGAGAATCTCCGGCATTTCAGAAGAGATTAAAAGAATGCCGTAGCCTTTTTTTGCCAAATCACCCATGATCTGATATATTTCCGCTTTTGCCCCTACATCTACCCCCTTGGTTGGTTCATCCATAATGACCACCTTCATCTCCTGGCTCAGGGCTTTTGCCACAACCACCTTTTGCTGATTTCCTCCGGAAAGAGAGCTTGCCGGATCAAAAATAGAAACTGCCTTGGTATCCACTTCTTCCAGAAGCCCTTTTGCTGTTTCATCTTCCATCTTTTCATTGATCACACCACGTCTTGAATACTTTTTTAAACCAGGAAGGGTCACATTGCGCCCAAGCCCCCAACTAAGGATCAATCCCTCTTTTTGACGATCTTCCGGAAGCAGTACAATTCCTTCCTTCATGGCATCAGCCGGTTTTTTTATGAGCAATCGTCTTCCTTCTAAGTAAATGTTACCTGAGTCCGGTTTTGTGATACCGCAAATGCTCTCCACCACCTCTGTCCGGCCTGCTCCCACCAATCCGGTAAGTCCCAGGATTTCCCCCTGATGCAGCTTAAAACTGATGTTCTTAAAATATCCGGTCCTTGACAGCTGTTCAATGCGTAAGACTTCCGGACCTCTCCGGATTTCCGTCTTTGGAAAAAGATCTTTGATTTCACGGCCAACCATGGCTCTGATCAGATCAGAATTGGTTATCTCATCGGTCTGGTAAGTGCCGATATACTTAGAGTCACGAAACACGGTTACCCGGTCAGCCAGCCGGTACATATCCTCAAACCGGTGGGAAATAAAGATAACCGAAACTTTGGAAGCCTTTAGCTTATCTACAATCCGGTATAATTCTTCTGATTCATTTCTTGTCAGTGCTGCAGTCGGCTCATCAAGAATGATGATTCTCGCCTGTGTGGAGAGCGCCTTTGCTATTTCCACCATCTGCTGCTGAGCAACACTTAGGTTTCCCATCTCATCGGAACACTTAAAATCTGCATTCAGCTCCTTTAACAGCTTATCTGCTTCCTGATTCATACGCTTCCACTGAATGATTCCTCTTTTTATCATTTCATGGCCCATAAAAATATTTTCGGTTACGGAAAGATCGGGATAAGAAGTGGGGTGCTGGTAAACTGCCGCGATCCCGGCTGCCTGGGCATCTTTCGGTCCCTTAAAATCCACCTCAGCACCGTCCAGAAGGATGGTTCCCTCTTCCGCTTTATGGACTCCTGTAATCACTTTAATGAATGTGGATTTTCCTGCCCCATTCTCTCCCATCAATGCATGGACCTCACCTTTTTTCAGATTAAAATAAACCTGATTCAAGGCTTTTACTCCAGGAAATATTTTTGTAACCCCTTTTAATTCCAATACATAATCGGTCACCGTTTCTTCCTCCCTTCTCAACTGATATCAGTTTATCATTGGCAGGCAGGAAGACAAACGGTATTATTTTTTGATATGGGTAATTTCTTTTTGTGTTTTTATGTAACATGATTTATTTTTCTATTTTTCCTTGTTTTCTTTCTTTATTTAGTTAAAATAGAACTATATTATTGCCGGTTGGGGGTACTGCAATGAAATTACTGATTGTTGATGATGAAGAGCTTACACGAATCGGTCTGATCAATTCCATTGATTGGGAGTCTTTGGGAATCTTTACGCTGTTCCAGGCCGAAGACGGCGTAAGCGGACTTCGAATTGCCAGAGAAGTCAGACCGGAAATCATTTTAAGTGATGTGAGAATGCCCAGAATGAACGGAATTGAGCTGGTAGAACGGCTGGAGAAGTTTCTCCCCAATTCCACTTTTATCTTTATGAGCGGCTATTCCGACAAAGAATATCTAAAAGCCGCCATACGTCTGAAAGCCATAAACTACGTAGAAAAACCGCTGGATCCCGCAGAAGTGACCGCTACCATAAAAGAGGCTTATCACTGCGTCAGGCAAAATATGAAAACCGTAAAAAATGAGTTGTTTTATTCCAGAGAAGTGGACTCATCTTTTGCCGCTTCCCTGACTCAGCCATATAAAGACAGCAGAGAAACCATTGCTGTTTTGGCAAAGGAACTGAATATCAAACTTACGTCTTCCTTAAGTGTTACCTCCTTTGTTGTGAAAGTGGAGCAAAGCCAGGCAGATCTAAACCACATGAATCAAATACTGACGGATCTGGAAATATTCCTTTCCTATTCCTGTAACAAAGTTTACTATATTTCAAAATACATCCAATACCACATTTTTCACATCGTATCTCCTGCACCGCCTACTTCCCAGTCCATGGATCGGATCGGTGGATTTTTAAAAAAATGCTTTCAGCAGACATGTGCATTTTATATCAGCAAAGGGGAGACATACACCGGCATCTCGAAAGCCTACGAATCCTATGCCAGCGCAGTTTCCCTTATGCAAAGCAGTTTTTTCTTTGATTCAGGCACCTATTTTACCCCTGAAAAAAAGATGACCGTAAAAACAGAAAAGCCAGGTAGTGGCTCTTATGACCGTTATGTCCCTCTACTTTCAGACGCGGTCTTATCGAAGGACTTAAACACGGTTAAAGATTTGCTTTTACAGCTTCATCATGAATTTTATCAGCAGAGAAATATATTTCCCCATGAAGCAAGAGACCTGTATTATAAGCTTTTCATGGCATTAGAAGACTGCCGCCAGCAGCTTCGGCTGGCTCCGGCCACAGAACCGGAAAATGCCATGAAGCTTCTTGAGAACTGTTTTAGTTTCAATAAGCTTCATGAAAAGCTGACACAAATGACAGAGCTGCTCTTTGAATCAGCCAGGTCCTATATGCCGGATAATTCCACTATATTTCTGATAAAAGATTATATTCACACTCACTATTATAATGATTCTCTATCGGTTCGCGATATCGGAAATGAGGTTTTCTTATCTGCCTCTTATGTATGTACCTATTTTAAAAATGAAACCGGGCAGACCATCAATCAGTATCTCACGGAATACCGGATGAAAAAAGCAAAGGAACTACTGGCGGACCCTGGTTATCAGATCGCCGATATCTCTTTAAAAGTAGGTTACAGCAACGGAAATTATTTTAGTAAAAGTTTCAAAAAGCTGACTGGCTTATCACCATCTGATTACAGGGAGAAAATGCTGAAATGAGACATCTGATGCAAAGGGCAAAGACTTACTACAACAATATGATGCTGCAAACAAAATTTACCATTACCCATCTGCTCATTACCACCATTCCCATGCTGGTTATGTTTCTCTTTTTTTACGGAAAACTCTACAATATGGTTTTAGCTTATACCGTCCGCTCAGAACAGACAGCCTCTGCAATGACCATACCACAGATCGATCTGCTCATTGATACCATTCTTACTGCACAAAAAGACCTGGAAGGGCATCCCTATTACCGGAAGCTGTTCCATTCCAGGGATTACCAGACCGCTGACCCGCTCACAGATTCTGCTGATGCCATAGACTTTTGCAGACTGGCGGAAAAAACCATTGATGGAGAATACATAACCGACATTCGCATTTACATGGATCTGCCAAATTCCCAGCCCATCTTTTACAAGGAAGAGACCCGACGAATCTTCCGTCCTATGAGCGAAGCCAGAGGTGCATACTGGCATGGTATCTTTCAGGGAAACCGTTCTTATAGCTCTCTTTTCTGCCCTGAGTTTTATTTAAGTCCCATAGAGGTAAAGGAATCTGGAGATATGGCCTTTATAACAAAAGCTTCCATTCCCTATTATGAGGATTTGCGCACCTGTTATATTGCCATTTACTATTCCAAGGCCCCTTTTGCAAGTCTTCTGAAAAACAATTTATCCAAGGATACCAGTGTAGCCTATATTATTAATGACCGGGACAGCACGGTGGCCACCTCCAATTATGGACTTGCCGGTATTTATCATTTCAGTTATGGCAAGGTTCGGGATTATTTTATGTCATCCGATAACTTTATCATGAAAAAGATTCTGGGAGAAGATGTTTATGCAGGTTTTTATCACATACAGAAAACAAACTGGTTTATGGTTGCCGTCATTCCCACCAAATCTATCATCCAGAAAAGTGTCCTTATTGTGATAGGTTTCTTCTTCATCTATCTCATTTGCATCATAACTGCATTTTTAATTGCAACCAAACTATCCCATTCCATCACCAACCGTATTTCCTCCGTCATTCTTCAGATGTCCAGAGTCCGATCCGGCCCTCCCACCCCTCTGCCTGATTCTGTGTATCACGATGAGATCGGTGGGCTGATTGATACCTACAATTATATGACCAGAGCCATGAATCAATTGATTGCGGAACAGAACAAAGCAGCTGAAGATTTAAGAATTGCCGAGTTTCACACGCTCCAGGCTCAAATCAATCCTCATTTTCTCTATAACACCATGGACATGATCAACTGGCTGGCAAAACAGGGGCGAACCGATGAGGTATCGGAAGCAATTGTGGATCTTTCCCGTTTTTACAAACTGACGCTGAGCAGGAAAGAGACCCTGAGCACCATTGCAGATGAACTGGAGCATGCAAATATCTATGTCCGCCTCCAGAATATGCGGTATCATCAGGTCATTGATCTGGTCAACGATATGCCTGATTATATGATGGACTGCACCATTCCAAAGCTGACCTTTCAGCCAGTGGTGGAAAATGCAATTCTCCATGGCCTTTTAGAAAAAGTACCAAAAGGAGGAACCATTGTTATCACCGGATGGCTGGAAGAGAATGCGGCAGTGATCCTGATTTCTGATGATGGGGTGGGAATCCCTGAGGATAAGCTTTCCGGTCTTTTATCCGGAAAGGGGACCAGCAAAACCGGAACAAACATCGCCGTCTTTAACACCCACCGCCGTCTTCAAATCCTTTACGGTCCGGAGTACGGCCTAACCTATCATAGTGTGCCTGGAAAAGGAACGGAAGTGGAATTAAGGGTCCGTACTGCGGTAATTCCATAAAGCTGTGAATCACTGGCGATTACCTTGTCCGGACTTTCACTGGCGGCGCGCAAACCTTAAAAGGCAGGCTTGAGTATACAAGCCTGCCAACTACCTTTTCTCTGTCACTGAAATTAATAAAATCTTTTATATAATTCTAATAAAACAAATGAAGTCACTACAAAAATATCTTTAAAAGCAGTCAAGCGCCATGCATTTTTCTTATCAGCAGGAAAAAAGTTTTTTGGATCATTCTCATCATATTGAATCATTCTTTCCTGATCAATTTGTAATGGATCTTCTTTTTTCTCATATAAATCAAATTCTACTTCGTATACTATCCCATTCACAATATATCTATAAGTTGGATAATACTCCATATCTTTTATGAAATAACCTCGTTTATGATATTCTCTTATACTAATGATTGTACCTGTCGTTTCACCTTTATACTTTTTATAACCATAATGTTTCATAATTGCTCTTGTTAGATCCGCACAACCAACAATAGCTATAATTAATATTAAAACTGTTCTCAGCATAAATTTATTCCTTCCCTAAAACTAAAGTTAGATATCTATTACCTGGCAGACATTCTTTTAACAGTAGATTATCATATTTAACTTAAAATTCAACCCAAGTGCTAAAATTGTACATGTTAGCTTCCAAAATTCGACAAAAACAGGTAGTCTTTACTTTTCGAAGTTTACTTTTCGAAATTGCATTAAAGCCTTAATGTCGCTTTATCCATGATTCAGATGATTCAGATATGTAATGATACATATTTTCCTGCATAAATAAAAAACAGACACCTTTCGATGTCTGCCTTCCGTTATTAGATATATAACAATGATACAAAACTTTTCAAAATTTTTAAACAATATATCCAATTCTACTATATTACATAATTATTCATATAGTCATTCTTATGAATCAAATCTGCGATGGTAATCCCGTCAAAGTAATCATTAATCAGCTTATTAAGTCCTTCCCACATCTCCAGAGTCTGACACTGACTTGCTCTGTTGCAGTTATTGGTCTCCCCTTCCAGACAGGATACAGGCGCAAGAGATCCTTCTGTTAACCGCAAAATGCTTCCCACGGTATAAAGCTCCGGGTCCTTGGCAAGCTTGTAGCCGCCGCCTTTTCCTCGTAAAGAGATAAGGAGATTATTCTTACTTAAAATAGAGACTATGGATTCCAAATACTTCTCTGATATCTCCTGCCTTTGGGCAATGTCCATCAGCGTGATAAATTCTCCGTTATTGTGCTCTGCCAGATCAATCATGAGTCTGATGGCATAACGGCCTTTCGTTGAAATTTTCATATGCATAACCTCCTATTCATAATTTACCACAAGGTTAATATGTTTTTCAAGCCTATTTCTAATTTTCTTCTTGATTTTCTTTTTTACCAGTCTTTTTTTCATCATAATCATCCAGGAAATGATGAACAGCTCCATCCTTTTTATAAGCAATGATGGTGCTTAAATTAACATTCTCCACACTTTTAAATAAATTGCCTTCAATGTAGGGGTTGGTCTCCTTCAGCTGACTGATCAGATTCTTAATCTCCACCCGCTTGGAACCGGTATTTCCATCTGTCCTGCAAGTGGTGCAGGTATCGGTAAACCGGCATGCACACTGGATGAAATGAAGGTCATTGTAATCCCGCCACCGTTTGATATCATCTTCTCTGATGAGATACAGCGGGCGGATCAGTTCCATACCTTCAAAATTGGTGCTGTGTAGCTTTGGCATCATGGTCTGGATCTGGCCTCCGTACATCATTCCCATAAGAATGGTCTCAATCACATCATCATAGTGATGGCCAAGTGCGATCTTATTGCAGCCCAGTTCTTTCGCCTTGCTGTACAGATGCCCCCTTCTCATTCTTGCACACAAATAGCAGGGGGACTTCTCCACTTCATAGACTGCATCAAAAATCTGTGTTTCAAATACGGTAATGGGAATATTTAAAAGTCTGGCATTGTTTTCAATCACCTGACGGTTTGTTTCGTGATAGCCAGGGTCCATAACAAGAAATACCAGTTCAAAAGGAAACTTGTTGTGGCGCCGGATCTCCTGAAACAGCTTCGCCATCAGCATGGAGTCCTTGCCGCCTGAGATGCACACGGCTATCTTGTCATTCTCCTTTACCAGTTCATATTCATTGATTGCTTTTGCAAATTTACTGAATAGTTCCTTGTGAAATTTCTTTCTGATACTCTTTTCAATCTCTTCAAGCCTGCTCTGACCCTGCTCTTCTTTCTTCATGGTCTCAATGAGCCAGGCTCCGTAACCTCCTGCCAGGCTGTAGGCTGTATATCCTTTTTCTCTTAAAGTCTCTGCCGCTTCCTCGCTGATTACTCCTTTTAAGCAATACAAAACAATCTTTTTCTCTTTGGGCAAGGTGCAATTATCTGCTGAGACTGCTTCCATATCCATGTGAATGGCACCTGGAATAAACCCGTGCTGATAGGCTCTTTCTTCTCTGATATCAACCAGAATATATTCTGACTGATCCATCTGCTCCAGCTGCTGTAATGACAGACTGCATTCACAAGTATCCATGTATTCTGAACCCATATCCTTATCTCCTATTCCATTTACGCTTTCTGCTTCCCGGCTGCAAGGTCTTTAATGACCTCCCCAGCGATGATCAGACCTGCAACAGACGGCACAAATGCCAGACTTCCGGGAATATCCCTTCTCTCCGTGCATTTATGAGCAGCTCCGGGAGGGCAGATACAGTTTGTCCGGCAGCTGATTGACATATCCTCAATGGGTCTTGTTGGTATCTCTTTCGAATAAACCACCTTAAGCTTTTTCACTCCCCGCTTTTTTAACTCTCTTCTCATAACCTTTGCAAGGGGGCAAACCGATGTTTTATAAATATCAGCAACCTCAAACTTGGTGGGATCTAACTTATTTCCTGCTCCCATACAGCTGATAACCGGAACGCCCGCCTCTTTTGCCTGCATCACAAGCTGAAGCTTGGCTGTTACCGTATCCACCGCATCCACTACATAATCATAGTCCTGAAAGGAAAAATCTCCTGCATTCTCCGGTAAAAAGAAGCATTTATGCATCTCCACCTCAGCATCAGGATTGATTTCTAAAATCCGCTCCTTCATTACTTCAACCTTATATTTGCCTACCGTTTTTCTGGTGGCTATAATCTGCCTGTTAATATTGGTCAGACATACCTTATCATCATCAACTAAAACAAAGGAACGGACTCCGCTTCTTACCAGAGCTTCCACCACATATCCGCCCACTCCGCCAATTCCAAATACTGCAACTTTCGCTTCTGACAGACGCTTCATAGCGTCTTCCCCCAGTAACAGCTGGGTTCTGGAAAACTGATTTAACAAATGAATCTACCTCTTTCTACATTTTCTGCCTGTTGGTATAAAAAAACACACTTCAAGTAATTATACTTCGAAAAGTGTGTTTGGGCAATTCATTTTTACTGGATAAGGTTTCCTGCAGATGGGAAATAGTTTTATTTAATAAAACGGTCAATTGCCTTGTTCAAATCCTCAATTGCCTGCTTGTCTCCTGATTCCACTGCGTCCACAATACAATGCTCAATATGATCCTTGATAATCACCTTTCCAGTCTGATTCAGCGCTGATATAACAGCTGACAACTGGATCAGAACCTCGCTGCAGTCTCGTTCCTCACTGACCATACGTTTCACAGATTCCAAATGTCCGATCGCACGGGACAGCCTGTTCATAACCACCTTCGTATTTGTATGCTTATGGGGGTGTCCGGGTAAATGGGAATGGGTATATTCGGTTCCATCCTCTGCCTTATGTGTGTGAAATTCCATGTTTTCGTTCATATTTGCTACTCTCCTCCATACTTGTCTATTGTACTCCAGATTTCATTTTTTCACAATATGGAAGGGGAATTCTTATAAAGGTTTATACCTTAAATTCTTTTTATAAAATAAAGTCATTTTGATATAATTGGTACGAAATTATCAGTTAGATGATGCCCCCCTCTTCTTTTATAAATCTTTTGATGTTAGCACATGAATCATGCTTAACGAATCGCTGTATCATTTTCTTCTGTTTATATTTCAAAACTTCCCAGTCTTCTATTTATTTCTCTTGACATATCCTCCCAATCATGCTACACTTTTACTCCAATTTTTTAATACAACAGGAGGAAAACATGTCAACATTTTATGAAACCCAACGGCTTTTATTAAGAACACCAGAACTGTCATTTGCACCCATGATCACGGACTATTATATAAAAAACCGGGAATTTTTATCGGAATGGGAACCTGTAAG
>SVDS01000064.1 GCA_015057715.1 Paenibacillaceae bacterium | reverse complement strand
AGAGGAGGAAGACGAATGGATAAGTATGTCACCCGGCAGCCTATTAAGGCGTTGAAGGAGGACAGGATTATCGGCTACGAAGTATTGTTTCAGAAGGATTATGATTCGCTTTACAGCAGCTCCGATGTGGCAGCGGCTGACACAATTGCAGGATTTCTGATGCAGAATACAGAAAGCATTTTTCATGATAAGCTTACTTTTGTTACATTTACTCCTTCATTGTTATTTCGGAATACACCGAAGATTTTTGATAAGGAGAAGATGGTGATTCAGATCGAAGATCATGTTATGATTCACCCTTTATCTCCGACTATCATAAGAAAGTACAGGGCAGAAGGATATGTATTTGCCATTAATGACTTCCAGTTTTCTCCCAAATATTTCTCCATGCTGGATTATGTTACTTACATAAAAATTGACATCAGAAACAAGCAGGATGGAAAAGAACGCAGTTCTTTAAAAAACCTCATTAATACGATGAAGGGCTTTGATAAGAAGTGCATCGTAACAGGCGTCAGCTCCATGGCGGATTACGAGCTTGCAATCGAGGTAGGCGCGGATTATGCAGAAGGAAGCTATGTTGCGGAGGCTATGGCCGGAAAAGTAAACCGTATGGAATTTTTAGAAGGAAATTTTTTCCAGCTGGTAGTAGAAGTCTCTAAAGATGAACCGGATATAGAAAAGATTGAAGAGATTATAAACCGAGATGCTGCATTAAGCTATGCGCTTCTTAAGATCGTTAATTCCGCATACTTTGCCCTTCGCCGAAGAGTTTCCTCCATACGTCAGGCACTGGTGACCATGGGAATCAGCCAGTTGAAGCAATGGGTATATTTATTAAGTTTCAACAATGACATAGATAATGAAGAATCCTTAGAAGCAATGATGAAGCTGTCTTTCCTCAGAGCCAATTTTGCAATGACGATTTCAGATCATATCAAAGATCTTCCAATAATCCGTTCAGAAGTTTATATGATGGGCATGTTCTCTACACTTCAGTACATGATCAATGCACCTTTAGAAGAAATTCTGGAAGAAGTTCCGGTTGCCCAGGAAATAAAAGACGCTCTTATTCGCAAGGAAGGAGTTTGTGGTGAATTATATGAACTCATTCTTAGTTATGAAGATGCAGAATGGAAGAAAGTGAAGCAGTTATCCGATAAGCTGGAGATACCTTCCGGTCAGCTGGCACAGACTTATATGGACTGTGTAGAAGCTGTTAATGAGATATGGAATGGTTTAACGGTCAGTGCAGATCAGGAAACAGATATTCCCGTAACTAAGAAAACCCACACCTAATGGTGTGGGTTTTCTTTTACTATAAAACATGATTTCGTTAATTCTACAATAACCTGTGGAGCAAAACGGCTGGAATAAAAATTCAACAAAGGAGAAGCTGCGGGAGGCTCCACCACCACATATTTGGGAGTAAGTTTGTTCAGTGTCAAAGCAGTAACATCAGCAATACAGTGTTCACAGGTACAGCCACCAAGACGTCCTACATAGTCCCTGGCAATATTCTCCACAACATGTTCCATTACATTCAAATATTTGAAATTAGAGGCTTTTGGAGCCGTAGGAGTATCTGTAACAGAAGGTTCAGGTTTTGCAGGAGTGTCCTCAGTTTGTGAAGCAGGGGCTATTGACTCAAAAGAATCCTGAGTATCAGATTCCGACTCACTTGGCATTTGAATATCAGCCTGCATCGGCTCATTGAAATCCTTATTATCAGGTTGCACCGAATCATCAAAAGCCTCAATATCTGTTTGTTCCGATTCGTCCGAGTCTTCTATGCCGGTTAGATCAGGTTCATCAATACTTAATATGTCCATCTGAACTTGTTCACTAACATCAGATATACTTGGCTCATTCTGATCATCTAAATCCTGTACATCTGTCTCATCTGCTGAATTGTCAGATGATTCAGTAAATTGTTCTGTAACGGGCACTTCTTCACTGTCAGCTGAAGTTAAGTCTTCTTCATTATTTATTATATTATCTGAAACAGGGGCTGAAAGAGAATCTGGCAGAGATTTATCTTCATTTATCTCACCTAATCCATTCCCCAGTTCTTTTTTTTCATCTTCTTCCAGTTGTTGCTTAATTAACTCGGCAACTGGATCCTGAACCGAAGAGGATAGATCAATAATGGAAATTGGGCTGGGAGACAAGGGACTATCCTGCATTTGTATGGAGGCCTGCTGAGCAAGAACCGTCAATTCTTTAATTGTCCCTTTTGACTCAGCTGCCTGGCTGGCAGCAAGATTTTCCTTAGCAGCCTCTGATTTCGAAGATTCCGCCTCACCTCCGGCCAGAAGATTCATTACATGAGCTGTTTTGCTGCTTTTCCTAGCCATGTTTATGTGCTCCTCTCAAGTCTGTATTATTTTAATTTTTTAATCAATTCAAGGACTTCAGTTACCAATGCTTTGTAATCCTGGGCAGGATTGGATCTGGGTGCATAATCCAGCAGGCTCTCTCCCTGAGCCGGTGCTTCAGCAACACTGACACTGGATCTGATATGTGTCTCAAATACCCGTGTACCGATCTGGGAGGCAATACTCTGAGCCATCTCCTTCACTTCTCTGGAGAGAAGTGTTCTGGAATTATACTTATTCAGCAGTATTCCCAGCACAACCAGATTTGGATTAACAGAGGCACGTACTGTGTTAATGGTATCTTTAATCTGAGATACACCAAGAAGGCTTAAAATCTCGGGTACCATAGGAATAATCAGATAATCTGCTGCTGCATAAGCGTTAACTGTTAAAATGTTCAGAGCAGGAGGAGTATCAATAATAATGTAATCATAATATCCGGCGACTGTGGACAGTAAGTTCTTTAACATACTTTCTCTCTGCTTACCGGTAAATTCCAGCTCAGCACCGCTTAAAAGTATATTAGATGAAATTACGTCGCAATATTTAGATGGACGTATTGCCTCCTGCAACGTTGCAGTTCCCTGAAAAACCTCGTAAATTGTTGCGCAGTTTTCAATTTCAAGTCCCAGACTAAATCCAAGATTACCCTGAGGGTCTAAATCAACAGCCAGCACTCTTTTATTATTCATAGCAAGACCGCAGGCAAGGGAACAGGAAGTGGTTGTTTTGCCTACGCCGCCCTTTTGATTTGTAATAGTAATTACAGTTGACAAATTGTATTCCTCCAATCGTAAATTAAGATAATACTATTATCTTTAGTATACAATATGACGATAAATAAGTATAGCCAAAACATAAAAAAAACCGATTTTTGACGAAAATTGGATTATTTAGATAGTTAAGAAAGGAGTTATTTGTATGGCATCAGCATTGACCAGTATTAAAAACAGTTCGGCATCATCTATAAGAGGTTACGGTGGTCTGGCAAGTGGTCTGGACAGAGATACGTTGATTGAGGGAATGACAGCTTCCACAAAAGCAAAAATTGCAAAACAGCAGAAGAAAAAACAGACTTATTCATGGACACAGGAGGCATATCGTTCCGTCAGCTCTAAACTTGTAGAGTTCTCAAAAAAATATACCTCATATACCAATCAGACAACTAACTTGTCAAGTCCCAGTTTTTGGGCAAGAAGCAGTGTGACTACGGTAGGTGCCAACAGCAGTTATGTCAGTGTGTCAGGAAGTTCTTCCCTCTCTGATAGCATGTCCATAATGGGAGTGAAGCAGCTTGCCACTAAAGCATCTATAACTTCAAATAAAAATGTTTCAGACAGTAAACTTGCTACAGGAAGCATTAATTTCGGATCAGAGTCCGTCAGCACCTTAGAAGGACAGTCTTTATATTTTAAATATGGTACTAAAACTTATTCTGTATCTCTAAGCAGCGGAACGGCATCCGATGGTTTTACATACGATTATAGCACTGCGGAATCTGCTGAAAAATCTATTGCACGAGCCTTAAAGAATGTTTCCATTGGTAATGGAAAAACATTAGCTGATGTAATTGGCGTACAGACAACTGGAGCTACCTCTTCAGATCCCACAACTGCATTGGCTAATGTTAACTTTACCTCGAAAGATACAGCAGGAAACACAATTCAAATTACTGGTGGAACAAGCGGGGCTTTAAGTGCTTTAGGAATCTCAGATATTGAAAGTATCAGTGAAGAAAACAAAACAATTACAGCAGATGGATTTTCTACAGAATTGAAGAACAGGACTCAGAAACTTTTTGAATCAAAAACCTTTTTGGACAGAGTAGCAGGGAAAGGTGTTAGTTTTACTTATAATGGAACCACACAGACGATTGAGTTTGATAAGGCCAGACAAAGTGAATACAGCAATTTAAGTGATTTGGCAAATTATTTACAGACGGAACTTGCAAAAAAATTTGGATCTGGGAGAATAGCCGTTACCCCTGAGGGAGATACCCTGAAGTTTGAGACGAAGATACCAAATACCAGTACTAATGGTACTACTAAAGATAATACTAATGATAGTTCATCTGTATTGTCTATCTCATCAGCTGATATCGGTATTACTGGAAAGAATGGAGCTTTAAAAGTAGAATCAGGAGAATCCAATCGTCTAAATTTAACATCATCATTAATAAATTCAGGGCTTGATAGTAATTTTGATGGAAAGACGGAAGATACAGAGTTGAAGTTAATAATAAATAATGTAGCCATTACAGGACTTAAATATGGCAGCTCGATGAGTGATATCATGAGCAAAATCAATTCTTCCGATGCGGGCGTAACAATCAGCTATTTACAGAATGCCGATAAATTTTCTATTGTATCCAAAGGAGATGGTTCCGCCGGTAAGATTGAGTTTGGCCCTGACGATGATTCCAGTGTACTATTTCATGATTATACAAAGAAGGATGGTCAGGATGCCATTGTCAGTGTAAAATATGCTGGATCGGATACTCCGGTTGAATTAATTCGTGGTAATAATACATTTAATCTTGATGGATTGAATATAACTGTAAACGGTACGTTTGGCTACAGCGGAGATACTCTGGCAACAGGTACAGAACCAATTACATTTAATGCAAAAACAGATTCTGATACGATTGTATCTGCCGTAACCAGTATGATTAAGGATTATAACGAAATAATAGAACTGGTAAACAAAGAAGTTTCCACTAAACCAAACCGTAACTACGAGCCTCTTACTGATGATCAGAAAGAGGAAATGACAGATGATCAGATTGAGAAGTGGGAAGAAAAAGCGAAAGCCGGTATGCTTTTTAATGATTCAGAATTAAGAGGCCTTTCTGATAGCATGAGGTTTATTTTCGACAGTGGTTCTGCAGATAAAGCAGCTTTGGAGTCGTTTGGAATTTCCACTAGCACCGACTACAGTGATAATGGAAAGCTTGTTCTTGATGAGACCAAGTTTCGGGCAGCTTTGGAGTCTAATTCTTCAGATCTTCAGAAACTGTTTACAAGACAGGCAGATTCAACAACAGATGACAAGGGCGGTGTTATGGCAAGGTTATCTGAGATAACTGAAAAATATGCCAGTACTACTGGTGCTACAAAAGGTATTTTGATCGAAAGAGCAGGTTCTGTATACGCACCTACCAGTATTTTAAAGAATTCTTTGCAAACTGCAATGGACAGCCTTGATGATGTGATTGAACGTCTTAACACTCAGTTGAAAACGGAGACAGACCGGTACATCAAGCAGTTTACAAATCTGGAAACATTGATTTCCCAGATGAACTCCCAAAGCAGTTGGCTGAGTTCATCCTTTGGTTCATAAGAAACGGAGTGAAAGATGGCAGTTAATGGATATCAACATTATAAAGAACAGACTGTGAACACAATGACTCCGGGTGAAATGCTTAATCTTTTATTTGATGAATTATTAAAGCGGCTTACCAGGTCCGAATTGGCATTGGATAATAAGGATTATGACCTTTTTGAGCAATCCATACAACGGTCTATGGATATAGTTACCTATTTAAAGAATACTCTTAATTTTCAATATGAGATTAGTAATGAGTTAAAACGGCTTTACGACTTTTTCCTATACGAACTAATCCGTATTAAGGCAGGAAGAAATGCTGCGATAATAGCAGAAATAAGACCTTTAATTATGGATCTGCGTGACTCCTTTAGAGAGGCACAACGAATCGGGGGTTGATTTCTACAGGCTGGAGAGAAGCTTCTCTCCAGCCATTTATAAATAATCTGCAAATAGGAGGTTATACATATGGAAGAATCCATACTTTTGGAGATTTTAAAAGAGATGCAGAAAAAATATCAGTGTATGGCAGAAATAGAAAGAATAACCCGTGAAGTGGGGGAATTCCTTTCCCGCAATGACCAAACCTCAGTACAGATGCTTTTGGGAATGCGTCAAGATGAGATGGATAAGGCTGATGTGATAGATAGGAATATAAAATGTCTAATATCTGTGATGTCTACCGAGGAAGCTCTTAAAGTGGAAAAGTGGATAAGAGGGCAGGATAATTGCGAAACAGACGGTCAGATATCAGAAAAAGTTAATGAAAAAGGAAAGAGTATCAAGCAAATACTAAAACGCACGATTGAAATTGATAAATATATCAGTACGCGGCTTGCAGGTACCCATTCCTTTTATAAATAAATAAGTTTAGTTCCGTGGAGCAATAGCCCAAAGGGGGCCACCGTTGGAGGCACGGTTATTCAGTTCACCAACTATTAAATTTGGATCCCAATTATATTTTGTATTATCATAGTTATTAGAATCTGCAATTCGAAAAGATCCATCAGCATTGTAATTAATTATGATGATAAAATGGCCCTGTTGAGTAAAATGCCCCTTTTTCATTAAGGCAATAACCAATTGTCCTGAATCCAGGGCATTTCTAATCCCTTCTATAGTACGGTTTTTTATTGGTGAAACTAAAAGACCATAAGCTGAAGCGCTGTCAGGTATGAGGCGATGATACGAGCCTTCTCCGGGACACCAGCTGTTATTGGCCGCTGCCCAGTTAGCGATATCGGTTGGAAGCACCTGATTTCCAGTAAGGCTGGTTATGACCATAGCCATAACAGTAGGTCCACATCCGTAGGTGACCAAAGGGTCTCTTCCACCCCAAAGATAATTCCCCCACCTGGCATCCGCCTGATTATAATAAGTGAGGGGACCGGATACGCTGTCCAGCATCAAATCGTATTTGCCTTCCTGAGGGATATCTGCTTCAACTGTCTCAGGAAGTATAATGCTTGAATTTGGGGAAATATCAGCGGCTGATCCATTAATTTGATAGTTAGAAGAAAAAATCGCAAACGGGATGACGATTACGAACAGGGTTTTGAATAATGATTTAAAGAATCTGTTCATACGGCTCACCTTTTTCTTTATTGTTATATATAATTTATCGGATAAACACTCAATAAAGTTAAGATTAAGATGAAAAATCCGATATATATTATAGGGCTTGTATGCTAATACAGGTGGTGTGTGGCACATGTGACTTATTTAAGGATGGAAAAATGAATGATTAAAGGTTATGAAGAACGGTATTTATTAATTATACTATCTGCAGTGATGAATCAAAAACCTTCACCTGAGCCAATACGTTCACTTGATTGGGAAAAGATGTTTCGGTTATCTGATTACCATGGCGTTGCACATGCTGTACACTATGGAATTTTAGGGCTTGATCAGGACATCCCTCAAGCTGTACGACAGCAGTTTTTTGATAAATATCTAGAATCAGTTTATAGGGTAGGACGTTTACAAAAAGGTGAAATGCAACTGGTCGCACTGATGGAACGTGAGAGGATTAACTGCTTCTATATCAGCTATACAGATATAGTAAAAAATTATCCTATTGAAGAAATGTGTTGCCGTGAATCCATTGAGATTGGCTCCAGTAGAAAAAGTACCCGTATAATATGGGAAATTCTAAAAAAAGTAGATTTTGAAGATCGTAAAATGGATGAGTCAGGCAGGCTGTTTTATCGAATTCCTGGAATACGGGTATTAAATTTTGATTATACACTATTTTTTAGTTCTTCCATGCAAAGATTTTTTAAGAAACTGCTTAAAACAACTCCGCTTAAGAATGAAAACAAGAGTATTCGTGAACTGCCTCTTGATGACAGATATTTGTTTTTAATGTGCAGACTAACGAATAGTTATGCAAGAGGAGATATCAGTTTAAGCCATATTATGGATTTTTGGATTTTTTATAAGACTTATGGTGAAGATTTCAATTGGCCTTATATATATGGCAGGCTTAAAAAGTTAAAAATAGCCGATTTTGCAGAGCGCCTTGAGCACTTAATTCTTAGATGGTTTGGAACCGGCGCAGTGATTGAAAATGTAGAGATCTATGAAGCTATGGAATCATATATTCTTTCTAAAGGAACGGATGGAAGAGAGATTAGCTCTAAGCTTTTGCCTTTGATAAATACGGTTGCTGACTGCTATGCAAGGAATCGCAGACTAGAAGAAATAAAAAAGATGGTTATTTGGCTTTTTCCGGATCGTAGATATATGGAAACGATATACCCGTTGTTGGGAAAGGTAAAATTATTATTGCCGGTATTCTGGGGATTAAGGTTATGGAGATATTTAATCAGAATATGTACAAATCCTCTACGTTATAAAATTTATCCTAAGTTAAAAAGCGTGTTCCTTGGGGCAGTAAAACGATTACCTTTTATTAATAGAAAGGCAAATCCGGAGAATACAGATGAAGAATCAAAAGAAACAGTGGAAATACCCAAGTAATATCAGGTATTTTCACTGTTTTTCTTTTTTTCTGAAAAAAACTCTTTCATTTTAGAAATTGACCCTGCATTCAGAGGTAGAGAAACCGCCTCCTGATTAGCAGAAACTGCTTCTACTAACTCGGATCTTAATATAGATATATCTCTGGGTGCATCAATTGCCAGTTTCACCCAGTCATTTCCAATCTCCAATATAGTAATAGAAATATTATCGCCAATGTTTAGAGACTGTTCCTTTTTTCTCTGAAGTATCAGCATATTATTTCCCCCTTTTCATAAAATCTTTAATTGGATGACGGAATTTATAAAGTGGGTTATCTAATATGATCTGTTTTGCTTCTCTGGTATCTGTATTAACTGCAATCGGTGCTTTCAAATTAATGGTGCTTTCTTCCATATCATCATGTATTACACAGATAACATAATAGGATATATTTTTTTCATCATAAGAAGCCTTCAACAAATTGCTATCTTCGGCAGATAAAGCAGGTGCGTATTCAGAATATAGTTGAAACGGATTCATGATTATAAAAGATACTCTAAAATCTTCGGTAGACTGCAGAGATATCAAAGCGTCACTACTATCCTGAAATGCAAGAGGTACATAATTTTTTAACTCTGAGAATCCAAATAATCCGTCTGAGAAATGAATCAGTTCCTCATCAGAACAAGAAATTGAACCAAAATATTGCGTTTTTATTTCCATGTGTACCTCCAGATATTAATTTAAGCCAGGACATCAATTGGTTCGTGATCAAAGTATTTAGCAGCACTTGGAGGGACGTACATTGGTTTACCAATATACTCTATTTCCACATCTGGCATTTGAGTGATTGATATTTCAACGCTGCCAGGTATAAATTCAAAGTCTCCCTTAGCAGCTCTGATGTCAAAACTCATCTTATCCATTTGATATTTAATATTCAAATCAGGGGCTGACCATTCAAGATCAGGACCGCTAGTTGGAATAAAAGCTAAACCAAACTCACCTGTAGGCATTTGAGCACGTTGTCGGAAAATTTGATCGAGGGGATTTGAAACTTTGGCGTCTAACAATAGTGCAGCCTCCTCTGTATAGGTAGCAGTAGCTTCTGATGCAGCCTCCAAACCGGAAGCAGCCGCCTGACGGACGCTTTCCATAGTGGTTGGATTAATTGAACTGCGGGCATCGTAAGTATCAATGCTCAGCTTAATCGGCTTGCTGTTAATATCCAGGCTACCGCTTTCATTATTGATTAATACATCAGTCTTAGATTGTGAGTATCTAAGTTCGGCCTTCTGTATTTTCATCTCATATTTTATTGGTATGGTTTTTATCTGAAGCAATGGTTCCATATAAAATCCCTCCTATAAATCTTAGCGCATGAAATCAATGAAAGACGAGGATAAAATGCTAGTTCCAACCTTTAATGCAGCATTATAAGCGTACTGATCCCACGAATAATTGGTGATCGCTTCCGCCATATCCACACCTTCCACACTCGACATTTGTTCCTGTATTGAAATTTCTGAATTTTCTAACCGGTCTTTTGTAGTGGTCAAAAATTCGGATCTAACTCCCAATTCTGTAATCTGATTTGTTAAATTAGTCCCTAATGTATCAAATTTATTCATAAGATTCCGAAACTGATCTGCATCAAATGTTTCTGCCTCTAAAGAGTCTGCAAGTTTACCAGCCATCACGATTATATTATTGCTCATCCCGTTTTCATCGTTCCCGAAACCAACCGCATTAATTCCTGGCAGAGACATGTTGAAGGCACTTGAAGAGACTACCTGGTCAAAATCATCCATGGAAAGTCCCATTCCAAGATCTACATACAGATTTTCATTTGACATGGTCTTAAGTTTTTCGTAGTCAGCGGAACCCTTGTTTGCACTAACATCAATTCCACGATAGCTAAGAGTGCCATTTGAACTTAATTCAAAGGGAGGATTCTTTCCGTCGGAGCCGGCAAAAAGAAATGTATCCTCATAGGTGGAATTAAGACTAAGTACCATGGATTGCTGGAACTGGCGGATTGCAGTTGCGTAGCTCTGGCGTACCTCCTTTGTCTGGTTGGTTCCATTCAATGCCTGTATATTATAGTTTTTACTGATGGTCGTGACCATATCTGAAACCTGCCGCAGTGCATCTTCCTGACCATCCTGTCTTGATTGTGCTTCATCAAGCATTTTTAAATTATCCTGGTTCTTATAATATTTACGGTGAAGCTGGGAGGCCCTGGCAGCAGAAGCAGGATCTTCGGCAGCAGTATTAAAACTCCGCTGTGTCATAACATGAGTACGTGAAATATTTAAGTTATTGATTGAAGTAGCGAGATTGCTTTTGTAATTTCTGATTAATGCATTAGTAGTAATTCTCATTTATTTACCTCCTTTTATCTGCCGACTACTCCGGTACTGTTAATTAGAACATCGAGAGCCTGATCCAGGGTTGTCATAAAACGGGCAGCCGCACTGAATGATTTTTGGAAATGCATCAGATTAATTCCTTCATCATCCAAAGAGACACCAGATACAGAATCCTTATTATTGGCTGTCTGTTGCACTACTGAAACATGATTGTCCAATATTGCTTTGTTTGATGAACTGTCAATACCCTGATTATTCTCCAGAGTGGAATAGCACTCAGAGAAATTTCCGGTATAAAATGATATAGATTTTGATGTTTTATTGCCGCCGCTATCCGTAGTAGTATATTGATATTTAAACTCTCTGCTGTCAGTTAAAGATTTTAACATTTTCAGAATATTATCATTGGCTGTTGAGCCTGCATCAGGATCATGAGAGGCAATGATATGTATTGAGTTATTCATCCAATCATCGTTAATCTTAATATTTGAGGCAGTGAAATCCTTACTGCCATCAGATGTCTTAAATAAATCAAAGTTTTTAATATTGCTGGGGTATGCTTTGTATAAAAAGCTTATTGTATTTGTATCTGTAAATTTTATACTGGAGTTGGTGATTTCTATACCAGAGCTTAAAGGCTGATCGCTGGCCCACGTCAGTTTTTTGCTGCTGCTGTTATAACTCCACTTACCATCAACCGCTGAGCCGTTTACATTTAAGCTGGTAAAATCCGTAGATAATCTGGTAGCTAGATTTTCCAAACTCTTATCCAAGGTATCACCAACTTTAATGGTGGTTCCGGAACCGTCACCAAAGGTATATACGGTACCATTAAAGTTGATTGTTTCGCCGCTTAAGAAATTACCTGTTGTATTAGAAAAACCAAAAGCAAATTCTGCTTTTTCTGATCCGGTCGTAGTCATAGCTTTGGCAGTTCCGGAAGACGGCATAACATTGGCTCCTGTGTAAGGCTGCATATTTCCGTTTAAATCATTAAAGGTCTTGGCAAAAGTCTGAACAATGGAATCAAGTGTCTTCTCATAATATCCAAAGCCTCTGAAATCCGTAGCAGGATCATCCAGTTCTCCAGATTTGTTAAGTAAGTCCACAGTACCTTTTATAGATCCATCCTTTAGATAATTAGTAATATCTGTCTTCAGTGCAGAAACATCCACACCCTTTGGATAATTGGTAGCAGGAATAACAGATATACGTACAGTTCCATCTGGATTTCCACTTGAGTCCTTATATTCCTCCATGGAAAAGGAAGCAATATTTTCTCCATGCTCCCCTGCTGTCAGCTCATAGCCTATTCCGTTGGAGCCGTTTAACATCACCACTGGGTAACTGTACTTTTCACTTGAGCCGATTTTAACCTCTTTGTAACTTACGCTGATAGGAAGATAACCGGCGAGCTCGTCCAGCTTGTTATTTCTCTGATCCATCAGTTCAAGAGAAGGGTTACCTAATATCTGTCCCTTCCATATGGTATCATTTAATTCACCTATATCAGACAGAAGACTGTTAACAGTCTTTATATCAGTATTCTCCAGTCCGTACTTGGTTTCTTCACGGGTAGTCTTCAAATCCGTAGCTTTTTGATGAATATAGTTTAACAGAACCTGCGATCTGGAACGCACGATGCTGTCAAATTCACTATTGTTTGCATTGGAGGACAGCTGGTCTAAGCTGCTGCTTAAATCACTAAGCGCTTTTTTTAACGCATCTCTGTCTGTTTCATCAAAGATATCTGCCAGCTGGTCCAGACCTGCCTGGCGGGCATCTGCGGTACCTACCTTTGCAATCTGGTTCCGATACTGTACATCGAGAAACGGATCCCTGATCTGGGAAATCCCGGTAATCTCAACACCATAGCCAATCTTTGAACCCTTGCCGCTGCTGGTGGGGTCAGCACCCCTTAAATTAAGGCTTACAAGGTCTACCTGCTGTCTTGTATAACCTTTTGTGTTAATATTGGCAATATTCTGTCCAGTAACATCAAGGGCTCGCTGACTGGCGGTCATGGCAAGCTGGGCAATCGTGAAGCCGGAAAATGTAGATCGTGTCATATGAGACCCTCCCAATTCTTTTTATCTTTTGAGGTATTTTGATGTGTTCGTATAATGGCTTTGTTAATATTATGTAAGCTTATTTCAAGCATAGTCCTGGCACTTTCGTTTGTATCCTGAAAAAGGCTGACATTGTATGACAGGGTGTTAAACAGCTGTCTAAGCCGACTTTGTTCTTCCCCTGTGGTGTTTTCCAGTATCTGCTGAAAGGTATATCCCTCAAAGCCCATGTCCTTCTGGCAAGCTTCCCGTTTTTTATCCAGGCCTCTCAGCTTTAAGACTGCAGCCTGTTCCTTATTCATGCAGTCTTCCACATAAGAGACCATGTTCTTTTTAACCGCTTCTATTTTTATCTGTTCGATCTCAGTCAGCTCTTTGAAGAGCTCAACCAGATCTTCAACGATGGTTGTAAACTCATTCATTACTTTCTGCTCCTTTGTACCAGAGAATCTTCTCTGCGATCTTATTGGCATCTACCTGATAGGTACCATTTTCCATTCTTTCCTTTAACTGACTCAGCTTTTCGTCAGACGCTGGATTCTTGATTTCATTCATGAGCATATTCTTTAGCGTGGCAGCAAATTTTGAATCCATATCTTCCTGGGAAGCGGAACGTATGGTGATTTCATCGTAATTGGTTTTTGCTGATTCATAGGCCGGGCTGCTGGTTGAGTCCTGATTTTGTCTTATCATGGATGTATTATACAGCGTATTAAGATAATTCGATGAGATACGCATGAAATTACTCCTTTCTGAGAGCTTCAAATAACTTAACTTTTTATATCACAGTTATATTATCGTCATTTAATAAGAAATATTAACTTTTTATATTGGATTTTCTTTATTTAAGTGAGTATAAATGCTTTAACAGCACATTAGAGATGTTAGAGCAGGAAACCTGAGTAACAACAGCACCGATATTATAGGCAACCATAGGCATTCCGTACACCACGCAGCTTTCCGCATCCTGTCCGATGGTAAAGGCGCCTTTCTTCTTCATGCTTAAAAGTCCGTCCGCTCCGTCACGTCCCATACCAGTCATAATGATACCAACGGAGGAAGCCCCGGCGGCGTCTGCAACAGACTGAAACAGTACATCTACGGAAGGGCGGTGTCCGCTTACTTTTTCACCGGAATAGCAGTTTACGCTGTAACGGTTACCCACCCGTACCACTTTCATTTGAAAGTCGCCAGGGGCAATCAGTACCTGCCCACGCTCAATTGGGTCACCACTTTGCGCCTCCTTCACTTTCATATGGCAAAGACGGTTTAGGCGGTCAGCATACATCTTGGTAAATCCTTCTGGCATGTGCTGGGTAACCACGATGCCAGGCGTATCTGCAGGAAGATCTTTTAAAACCTGAAGTGTGGCCTCTGTTCCCCCGGTTGACGCCCCAATTGCAATAACTGTATTATAGGCATTCAGACCGAAAGGCTTATTTCCACCTAATGCAGCTACAGGAACAGCAGCGGTAGCCGCCTTTGCAGGCACCTTTATTTTGGCCCGTGATGCTATAAATATCTTGCTCATTAATGTATTTAAAAATGTATTGGTATTAATGCTCATGGACATATCTGGTTTTCTTACAAAGTCTACCGCACCAGCGGAAAGCGCCTCAAATACGTTTAAATTGAGGGAAGAAACCAAAATGACCGGAACCGGATAAATCGGAAGAAGCTTTTTAACAAAATCAATCCCGTTTAACCGGGGCATTTCTACGTCTACCGTTACTACGTCAGGCTTCACTAATGGAATTTTGCGTTCTGCATCAAATGCATCAATTGCATATCCAACTACTTCTATATTTGGGTTCTGTGATAGATTATCAATTAAAACCTTGCGAAATAGCATGGAATCATCTACTACAAAAACTTTTATTTTTTCATTCATAATATACTCCGTTCTCTGTTGCTGAGTTCATACAGTCAGAAAATGATTTTAAAGTCATCCATATTATATGGATAAATCTGTGTAATATAAAATCCATTTACCAGTTTTTATGCTGGTAAATAGATTTTATATTAGGCAGATTATTCTTTTCGGTATGTAGCTGGCATGAGGTATTTATAAGGTGTTTTTTCTTTGTTGATTGTCTCCGAATGGCCAATCAGCAGATAGCCTCCTGGAGCAGTCGCATCATAGAAGCGCTGTATTAAAGCGTCCTTGGTGTTCTGGTCAAAATAAATCATTACGTTTCTGCAGAAAATAACGTCAAACTTTAATCGGAATCGTATGGGATCCATTAAGTTAAATGTCTGGAAAATAACATTGGATTTAATGGAAGGTGCCACAGTATAAATACCTTTTTCTGCTGTTTTGACGAAATATTTTGATACCCATGCAGGTGACAAATTTTTAAGGGAGTCCTCGTCGTATACTGCCTCCTTCGCTGCCCGCAAAGCGTTCTGTGAGATGTCGGTGGCAAGAACCCGGGTATCCCAGAGGGCGGCTTGCGCCCCCAGGGTTTCCTTTATAATCATTGATATTGTATAAGGCTCCTCACCAGAAGAACAGCCTGCACTCCATATACTTAAAACCTTGTTTTTCTTGGTGGCTAACAAATATGGGAGAATGGTATCACGAAAGAAATTAAAATGTGCCTCTTCCCTCATAAAATAAGTATAATTTGTTGTAAGCTTATTCAGCATTACTTCAAGGTCGGCTGGGTTTCTTGACGAGGTAATCTGATCTATATAATCTGTAAATGAGGTGTACCCCATTGATATAATGGTATTGGATAACCGCCCCATAATCAATTGCATCTTTTTAGAAAGATCGATCCCGTAATTTTTTTTCACGAACTGAACCAGCCGTGTGAAGTCTTGCTGTGAGAGTGTTAACATAGATAGCCGTCCTTTATGAGTTATTAACTAATGTTTCGCAGTCCAGAAGTAGAACCACTTTGTTGTCCGGCATGGAAATCATGCCGCTGACAAGTTCTTCCCGGTTGCTTGCCGGAACTGAGGATATTCTGGAATAATCAATATCCAGAACCTGTTCCACTGCATCTACAATGATACCGATAAAAACAGAATCAACATTTAATACAATGACACAGGTAGTGCTGGTGTATTCAATTGCAGGCTTTCCCAGTCTGAGCCTTATATCAATAATCGGAACGATCTGTCCTCTTAAATTGATAATACCCTTTACATAGTTTGGCATCATGGGCATAGCAGTGATAACATGGTTTGTAATGATTTCAATAATATAGTTTGTACTTACACCAAAAATTAAATTGTCGGTGCGAAAGGTGAGATAACGCTCCATGGCTTCTGTTGAGTCAGAGTTAAAATCTGTTAAATTATCTGCACCATCCATAGCTGTTCTAGTACTTTCTGCTGACATTTGTATTCCTCCGTTTCCAATTAAAATTAATTATGAGCTGCAGCATACAGATTTAAAACGTCTAATATGATGCTGATATTGCCGTCACCAAGAATGGTACATCCGCTGATACCGGAATCTTTAATATTAAAGCTGTTTAAGTATACCGGAAGAGGCTTCACTACCACCTGCTGTTCACCCAGAAGATCATCTACAAAGAGACAGTAGGATTTATCCCCGGATTCAACCCATACCAGAATACCGTCTTCAATATTGGTCACTTCTGTTTCAATATTGTAAAGTCTGTGAATCCGGATAATTGGATAGAACTGATTCATACATCTGATAATTTCGTTTCCTTCTGTATCATAAATTACTTCGTCGTTTTTCACCTTAAAGGACTGACGGATATTGGCAATCGGTATCGTAAATACGGATTTACCTACGGAGATCTCCATACCGTCAACAATGGCCATGGTAAGCGGGATTTTTAATGTGGTGCACATTCCCTTTCCAAGCTCACTTGTAATAGTAATGGTTCCGCCAATGGCTTCCACATTCTTTTTAACAACATCCATTCCAACACCACGGCCTGAAAACTCAGTAACTGTCTCATTGGTGGAAAAGCCTGGAGCTAACAAAAGAGAAAGAATCTCTTTCTGGGTATATTCGCTTTCCGGTTTGGTAAGAATTCCGTTTCTCTTTGCCTTTGCAAGGACACCGGCTGGATTTACCCCCCGTCCGTCATCACGTATGGAGATAATGACTTCGTTGGTGGTATGGCTGGCAGAAAGAATAATTTCACCCTGAGGATTTTTACCGGCTCTGATACGATCCTCAGCAGTCTCTTCAATTCCATGATCCATAGAGTTACGAACAATATGCATGATTGGATCGCCGATGCTGTCTACAATGGATTTATCAACTTCTGTATTCTCTCCAACGATTGTCAGCCGGACATCTTTTTTTAGTTTCTGCTTCATATCTCTGACAATACGGTTCATTTTCTGGAACACACCGGAAACTGGAACCATGCGAAGAGACATAACGATATCCTGCAAATCATCAGTCAGCTTACGAAGCTGTCTGGTTGCCTTTAAGAAACTATCCAGATTCTTCATATTCTGGATCTCTGGAGAAGAAGTAACCATGGATTCCGTTATTACAATCTCACCCACAATTGCAACCAGGTTATCAAGCTTTGCTAAATTAACGCTGATCAGGTTCTGCTTACTGGGCATCTGATGTCCTGTGCTGGCGGCGGGGGCATTTACAGGAGCGGCGTTTTCCTGGTTAACTGGAGCAGACGCTGTCTCTACAGCCTTTTCTTCAATGGCACTTTTTGCCCGTGCATTCTGAATCAGTTCATAAGAGCGGAGGTTGTTCATATTATTAATCTGTGAAATTGCTGCATCTGCAGTCTCCCGGGAGTCAAGAGCAAGATAAAATCCTTTTTCAATAATAGAAACACTGCTCTGGCTGTTGGTTTCCACATCACTGGGGTAAAAATTAAATTCCAGACCGGATTCCTTTAAAGAGCTGATGAGCATAAATGCGCGGAGATTCTCCATTCCACAGCCCTCATCAAAAAAGATACGGAGGAAATAAGCCGCATTATCATCCGGACATTCTGCAAGATCCATACGAACCTCATCCAGATCCACTACTGCAACGGGAGCAGCAGCTGGCTTTACACTTTCTTTTGCTGCCGGCTTAGCTGTCATCTTGTTTTCTGGTGCGGTATCTTTATTATCCTTACTGATTTTTTTCAGGAAACTATTAATTTCCTCGGTCAGACTGTCGACATTATCACTAAGTGGCTCATTATTTTGAACCTTTGAAACTTCGGCACGAAGCAAATCAGTAGAGCGGAACATTAAATCAAAAAGGGTGCTTTTGTGAGAACTTTCCAGTGAGTCCAAACCGTTCTCACGGATAAAAAAGAATAAATCTTCAATGTGATGAGCGATCTGCATCAAAGAGTTAAACTCCATCATTGCAGAAGAACCCTTAACGGTATGCATGATACGAAAAATTTCATTCACATCATCCACCGTAAAATCTCCTGCTTTTTCGGCTTCGATCAGGAGTTCGTCCAATTGCTCCAGTAGAGAATTGGTTTCAAAAAGATACATATCAAGCATATTATCCATGCCGTTATCCATAATATTTACACCGCCTTGTCTAGTATAGTATATAATTATTTATCGGTATGGAAGAAAAAAAAATAATAGTAAAACAAACAACCTTTTGAAAAAATATATGAAACACCACTTGTATGGAGGCATAATATGGCAGATATTCTGAAAGTAACAACTCCAATGTCCGGCTATGATAATTCTACAATTAAAAATAACCCCCAGGCAGGCCAGGGACCTCAGATACAAAACCCTGTGGATCCGTCGAAAGTGATGCGTGGGGATAACCGGACTGATTCAGGAGGAAATCAGGAACAGCAGCTGGCATTCCAGTATCGTTCCAACTTCGGTACATTTCTCAATATGATCAAGAATTCACCGGATATTACCCGGATTTTTTCTGATGTTTTTTTTCAGGGAGAAGAAATGTTAACCGGAGGTGTGATGGGAGAAGAAGCAGCCAGACAAATTGCTTCTTTTTTTAAGGCCAGCCAGATGAAAGAGGAAGATGTCCTTGGGTTTTTAAAAGAACAGACAGAGTCTTCCGTACGCTTCAACGGAGGAATCTTTGATCAGCTGCGACAGGTCATGGCTGACACCGGTTCTGTTGACTTAAAAGCCGATATATTAAATTTTATAAAAAAATTTAATGATATGTCTTCCGGAAAGCATATTCTTCATGATATATTTAATACAGTAAAAGATATGGAAGGGTATGTCTTCAAGCAGACAGCTTCCCAGCTGGAGGAGATGTTAAAAGAACTGGATTTATCTGCAAAAGAGGGAGACACCCAGTCAAACAGTGCTCTTTTGAAAGAGAAAATCCTTCCTTTTATGGGCCGTTATATTGCTGCAAACCATGACATGGGTACTGTACGTGATAAGATTTCCCTTTTAAGCGTTCTTATGGCAAGATATGAAAATGGAAACAGAGAAGATGTCCTGCAGGCATTTGCAAAACTTACGGGATATCAGGGATTTCGCAGGCATTTTGGTTCAACGACTGCTGAAGAGTTTGGAGAACTGCTTGGTCAGGTTGACATGGAGCAGGCAGCAGGAAAAAACCAGTGGTCTGATAAATTTATTGAATTTTTAAGAACCGGAGTAAGCGGAGGCGCAGGACTTGAAAACAGACAGACGTTTCTCAATATAATCCAGTCTCTTGTGGTCAATGAAAGCGTTTATATGCCCATCCTTCATCTGGCATTTCCAATGGAAATTAACGGAAAGAAATTATTCTCAGAGATGTGGATTGATCCGGATGAAGAGGGCAGCAGTACGCAGGCAGGTGCCCAGCGGATTGCAAGGATTTTTATTAAATTTGAAATTGCTGAACTTGGACCATTTAAGCTTTTAATGCTTTATGGAGATAATACATCATCTCTCCAGCTTTATTATCCGGAGAAGCTTAAGAAATCAGAAACCAGTATACAGAAGGGAATTAAGAGCATTCTGGAAAAAAACCACCTGCGGTCAGATCGGATCATCCTGCAGGCAGGAGAGGGACCTTCTTCTCTTGTATCTGTTTTTCCTAAAATACAGGAAAGGAAGAATACAGTCGATGTCAGAATTTAAAAGTACACTTAACAAAAAAGCAGTTGCTTTAAAATACGATGAATCAAAAAATACTTCTCCTGTTATCGTTGCATCAGGAATGGGGTACACAGCAGAAAAAATTGTGGAGCTGGCCAATGAGAGCGGGATTCCTGTTTATGAGGACAATTCCCTTGCTACCATACTCACGCAGCTTGAACTGGGGAGCCAGATCCCGGAAGAATTGTATCAGGCTATTGTAGACATCTACCTTTATTTTCTGGATTATGTACCTGGAAAACAAAATAGCATAATGAAAGAAAGTTTGGAAGAAACAGAGGAAGAGGAAACAATAAAAGAAGAAACGGTGGAATAATTTATGTTAAAGGAATGTGAAAAGGCTTGTATCTATTCGTTTGATGGAGTTTTTCTTGCAGAGGTAAAAGTAGTTGATTCTGAGAAGGAGAGCATGGCTCTGATTTTTGAAGAAGAAGACATGGATAAGGTAAATACAGAATCAGTGATTGTATTCTACGACGGCATACAGGGACTTGTAACGTGTAAATGCAGTTTATCCGCAAGAGTCAAGGTGGTAGGAGATGAGATGGGAGACTTAGGGAGAGCCATATATAAGGTGCCCTGCAAAATAGATGAATTGATCGGCGTGGAACAAAGAAGAATAGACTTAAAGGTTCGGGTGGCAATTCCCGTTGTGCTGGAAACTGCTGATGAACTGGGAAAAGTGACCCATATACCGGCAAAGCTAAAAGACATCAGTGCCGGTGGAATTGGATTTGAATCCATAATAAAGCTAAAGGAGAATCAGATTTTCTCTTTTGAGTTTGAAACAGATGCAGGAAACACCCGGTTAAAGGCATCTGTTTTATGGGTCAGAGAAGTAGAGGAAAAAGGAGAAGAACCTTTTTACCGTTATGGAAGCCGTTATTTTGGTTTGTCCACTTATCAGGAGTCCATGGTTCGTAAATTTACGTTTCAGGAACAGCTGAAAAGGAGAAAAATCCAGTAATTGCTTATGATTTGAGCTCATTATGCCGATACATAACTTACAGGCTTTAATGTATTTTAAAGTTATAAGGAAAGGAGCGAATGAATGAAACAACAGAGGAAAGCTTTGGCAGTGGGCATTATAAGCGCACTTTGTCTGTGTCTTACTGCCCAGAAGGTAACAGCAACAGAATCCATAAACTCAGTCAGTGTGAAGGTCTCATTAAATATCGAAGCGGGAGACAGACTGCCCGACATAAAGATTAATAAGACAGATGGAGAATGTTATGTAACTTCCGGTGATAAAAAATACACAATCAGGGAAGCCGAATGGGTCACGTCAACTTCAAAGGATATGACAATCGGAGAAGAACCTAAGATGAATGTTACACTGACACCTTCCGATGAATATGACGCTTACTTTAAATCAAACTATGAGGCATCTAAAATTAAGATAAGCGGAGGCACCTATGTAAGTGCCAAGCGAAACGGCAGTGATCTGATTGTTACTTTAAGGGCTAAGGCAATTAAAGGACTGTATGCGGAGCCGGAAGATATCGGCTGGAAAGATACGAGACTGGGACAGGCTGTATGGTCCAAGGGAGATAATACCTCAGGGGCATATGAAGTCTGGCTTTATTTAGGTAAAAAGGTGATTTTTAAGAAAGAGCAGGTAAAAGCAACTACCTACAATTTCTATCCATATATGACGGAAGAAGGCACATATTCCTTTAAGATCCGCTCTGTTCCGTTTAAAGCAGATGAGCTGAAGAATGGAAAGAAAAGCGGATGGGTTGAATCCGATGAACTGGTTATCAGGGACAGAGATGTTTCTGATGGTACGGGAAAAGAATCGGATACAACACAAGGAACTACAGCCAATCCGGAAAAGCAGACGGGCTGGGAAGAACAATCCGGCGTCTGGTATTACCGCTATGCGGACGGAAGCGTTCAGGCAAACTCCTGGCTTATGCTGGATAATGTTTACTATCGCTTTGATGAAAATGGAAAGATGGTTACCGGCTGGTTTCTTACGCAATCCGATATTTATTATATGGCATCCAATGGAGCGATGATAACGGGCTGGAATAAAATAGATAACAACTGGTATTATTTCTATCCGGATAATGGTTTTGAGGCTCCCATGGGAGCTGCTGCTACTGGCTGGCAGGTGATTGACGGTTACTACCGTTATTTTAATAACCAGGGTGCCATGCAAAAGGGCTGGATCAACCAGGCAGGAAGATGGTATTATCTGAATACAGTACAGGGTAACTTAGAGGGGGCTATGTTAAAGGGGCTGTTTACCCGCGATGGCAAGACTTATTATACTGGAGAAGATGGCGTTATGCTTACCGGCTGGCAAAAGGTGGACGGGGTATGGCGGTATTTTAACCAGCAGGATGGAGTTATGGCTGTCAGCACGGTAATTGACGGCTATCAGTTAGATGAGGATGGAGTATGGAAACAATGATTCAAATGAAAAGAAGTATTATATTTAGTATCGTAATGGCTTTAGTAACAACTGCAGTACTCTTAGGAGTGGCACCATTAAAGATCTATGCAGGCGAATCGGTTGTAATAAGAAGTCTGAATCTAAAATTTGACAGCCAGTTTGGTGATCAGGAAATTTTAATGCCTCAGGTATCAACAACCACTACAGGTGTATCCGTTCAGGATCTTGTATGGAAGCGTGACATCAGCAAGTGGAATGCAGCAAAGGCAGAAAGAGTCAGTGTTATTTTAACTTCTTCAGATACAATCTTTGCAGAAACCTATAACCGATCGGAATGTAAAATTACTGGTGCAAGATTTGTCTCTGCAAAAGCGCTGGATAATAATACACTGGAGGTAAAAGTTGATTATATTCCGGTAGTTAAACTGGGGAATACAGCCAGGGCTGGCTGGGCTGACAGTAAAAAAACGAAAGCAGTCTGGGACAAAGTAGAGTTTGCTACAGGATATAAAGTATCTCTTTATGCAGATGATAAATTAAAAAAGGCACTTACAGTACAAACCAATACAGTTGATTTATCAGATCTGATGGATAAGAATGCTGTTTATTATTATGAAGTCCGTGCCATTGGCTTTACCGCAGAAGACCGAAAGTATTTAAAAGAGGGAGACAATATAACCTCTCAGGATATTACTATGGAATATGAAGGAAGTACCTCCGGAGCATGGAAGGGTAATACCTATGTAGAGGAAGATGGTGGTACCCCGAGAAACAGCTGGAAGCAGATTTTAAATGACTGGTATTATTTTGATGCCAACGGAGTACGCCGTACCGGTTGGGTTCAAACAGGGATCAGATGGTATTATATGAATCCGGCAGATGGCAAGCTCCTTACCGGGTGGCAGTTTATTAATGGAAAATGGTATTACTTAAATCCTACAGGCGGAGAGATGTTAACTGGCTGGGTTCAGTCCCAACCGGGAATCTGGTACTACATGAATTCAGATGGAAGCATGGCCAGCAGCACAAATATAGGCGGATATCAGATTGGTGCTGACGGAAAGTGGATACAGTAGATAATACCAACAGGAGGATGAATAAGTGGCGACGATAGATCAGTTGCGGTTGATGGCGTTAGGGAATAATCAGTCATTGGAGAAAGGACAAACCACAAAAGCTCCAGCTGGAAATTTTAAAAAGGTCCTTAAATCAGTGATGGAAGTGCCTAAAGATTTAGAATCCTTTTTTACAGAAGCTTCCAGGACATATGGAGTATCAAAAAAACTTCTGAAAGCAGTTGCTAAGGCTGAGTCCAATTATAACCCGGCAGCCACATCTCCCAAAGGTGCAGCGGGTGTGATGCAGTTAATGCCTGCTACAGCCAGATCACTGGGCGTTTCTGATCCATATGATGCGCGCAGCAATATATTGGGTGGAGCCAAATATCTAAAAGAAAAACTGGATCATTATAATGGTGATGTATCTCTTGCTCTTGCTGCTTATAATGCAGGAAGCAATAATGTGAAAAAATATGGAGGAATTCCTCCGTTTAAAGAAACACAGGAATATGTGAAGAAAATAATGCAAGATATGGAAGTGTCAGGCGGTAAGGATGATAACGCCGTATATGCTTCTGGTTATTCCGGGAATTCGGTTTCTGATCTGTCCGATTATTTCTCCGATCAGGGCACCCTCAACGGTTATGGATCTCAGTGGCTGGATGTTTTAAAATCTATAGCTGGGAAAGCAGATGGCACTGATGTGGATCTGACAACCCAAAAGACAAATTCCTTATATCTGATTGAACTTATGAAGCTTAGAATGCAGATGGCTTCAAACGGGGTATCGGGTCAGTTTGATGTAAATGATTCCAGTAATGGAAGCTTATTATAATATTTAATCTAAATACGCCATCAATTGTATATGCTCAATTGATGGCGTATTTTTTCACTATGTATTTATAAAGATGTGTCTAAATCATTGCCCACCTTATTAAGTGATTCAATAAAGAATGATTTATTAATGGGTTTAAAAACAAAAGGAATTGCAGGACCCAGTTCCTGAACAATCTGCATAGTTCTATCATATACAAGGGAGCTGATAATAACAATGCCTGCCTTCGGGTGCTTGTTTAAAAGTTGTTTGGAAGTTTCCAGTCCATCGATTCCTGGTAATATAATATCCATGGTGACAATATCAGGAAGTATATTCTCATATGTTTCCAAAGCTTCTTCCCCGCTACGGCATTGACAGACTACTTCGTAATCCGTTCCCTCAAGAAGTTTTCCAATTTCATTTCTTATTAATATGGAGTCATCAACAATCATAATTGTCTTTTTCATAATCTTCCCCTTTCGAAGAACTAATTAGTTCCTATGGTAATCTCACCTTCGCTGTTTTTGTACAGAACACTGCTGGAGCATTCTTCCTGAATTAAAAGGCTGGATGAACCTATTCGGACACGGACTACCGGCAATAGCTGTCTGCATTTTATGAGACCAATCTGCTCCGAATCAGTAGAGGCAATTTCAGTTAATCGATTCGTTATTTCCTGTTCCCTTATATTTAAATAATCGGATGCCTGTTTTAAACTATCCAGTAGCTGTTGCTTATCTGGTCTTTGTACAGTTTCAAGGTAAATAATATTTTTTCTAATTTCTGACAGGTTGTGATGCAGCTGTTCTAATTCCCGTGTAAGCCGGGAAGATTCTTCTACATTCTTTGGTACGTTAGCTATAATTAATTCTGTAATAAGACGGCGAACTTTTGATCCGATAATGTTGGCGTTGATATTACAGGCTGCTAGCAGTGATCCTCCAATAATAACTCCTATTCCTGAGGTCACTATGATGTCTTCCCCGCTTTGTACCTTAGAGTTGATAATACTTTCTGCATGAACATTCCCCTCTGCTTTTACGGTACAATGTTCCAGATAACGGCATTTGATAAATGATTCAGACGTGAGCGTTCCCCGCCCATTTCCAGACATACCGCTGGCAATTGTAATTGGACCCCGGGCAATGATTTCAGCTCCTTCCACGGATCCACGGATATCGATGGCTCCGGTGGCCTTTACAGAGAATCCATTTCTTACATCCCCAGAAATGAAAATATCTCCGTCATAATCCAGATTTCCGGTGCTATTATCAATATTTCCGTTAATCTTCAGCAGTGGATCAATATTAAATTTACCATTAGAAAAGGTAACATGTCCTGTTTTTTGAGCTATAATAAGAGTACCATCTTCAGTCAGCTGCATATTACGTCCGGCAGGAATCGCTACGGGAGTTCCTTTTATCTCACAGGGATATACCTGACCTTCTATGGTCGTCCCGTTTTCTCCTGGAATAGCAGGGGTAATCTCACAAATAACTTCCCCTTCTTTAACGGCCTGTATATTATTTAGATTCTTGTAATCCACAGAACCGTTCTCGTCCTCTTCAAACTCCAGCTGAATGACCCGGTCAAAGTGATCTTTTATAGAACCATCAATTCCATTCCTGGCAAGTATACCTTTTGCTATTAACAGTACCTGATCATAAATATGCTCGTTTGCAATTGATTTTAATGTATCTTCCAATATTCCAGTTTTTACATGTTCCTGGGCAAGAAAAGAACGCAGATTTTCTTCTTTGATATCCGAACCACCGTTTAAAGGAGAAAAAACATAGATCCATGCAGCCATTCTGTCAGTTGAGATCAGTATATGGGGCTGGGCAGCTTTTGGTTCTGGTTCATCAGTTGATTCAGAAGAAGTTACCTCATTCTTCTTATAAATATTAGAAAGAGCTTTCATCTTCATAGCAAATTGTCTGCGTTCCACCTCAAGAAGATCTTCGTTGACCCGGAGAATCATAGGATCATCGGAAGGTTCCCATATTAATGTGGGGGCAGCGTTTTCTTTCACATCCGGTTCAGCATCCGCAACAGGGTCTGGAGATAAATTGTCATTCGTTAATGTGGTGTCCTCCCCGCTATTGTCACTTTCTGACGCTTCAGCCGGTTCAAAATGTGGTGTTTCGTTTTCTTCCAAAGACTCTGAAGTGCGTTTTACATTTTGAAAGAGTCCAAAGAATCCTTTTCTGTTCTTATCTTTCATTTTTTTCTCCCCTAACATATGGACTACCGGATATATCATATCCGGTGTCGGCAAATAGAGTATAATATAGTCCCCATAAATGCGCTATTATAAGGAAAGCAATCATATATAAAGCTGCAATCCTTTTGTTCCATCTTACAGACGCCAGTTAAATAGATACCCGTAGTTTCGTTTGTATTTGGATTTAACCATAACAAACAGGCTTTATGGAACACCTCCTTTTCTGAATAGTTATGGATTATATATCTATATCGGCAGTTTGTAACATTAATATAACACATCATGGTATATTTTGGTTACTTTAACGGTAAAAAAGATAGTTTGAAACCGCAAAAAGTTATCGACAAAATTTTCATAATAAGTGTTGACTTTTGTCGAAAGCTTTGGTATGATATACCTCGCCGCTGAAAACGGCGGCAAACTTCTTCCAAAACACATC
>SVDS01000063.1 GCA_015057715.1 Paenibacillaceae bacterium | reverse complement strand
TCTGCCAATACAAGAATCTTAATCTCCTCTGAGGCATGTTCCAAGTGCTTTAATGTGGCACTCTTACGTTCTTTCCAGCTTTTTGTTTTGTCTTCCGTTTCTTCCATAACCAGCTGTGCCACACGGCTTCCAAACTCTTCTTCCAGCTGTGATTTCGTGACTCCTGCATCTTCAATTACATCATGAAGCAGCGCAGCGCATATGAGTTCCTGGTCAGCAGTCATCAAAGACGCAATGACTGCGGTCTCCAAAGGGTGGACAATATAAGGGATGTGAGTCCCTTTCCGGCAGGTTCCCTCATGGCACTTGGCCGCAAATGCAACAGCTTTCTCCACCATACCTGATCTCCTTGTCTTTTTTTTTATATTAGCACAGATTTTGACTATTTAACAGACCACATTGTAAAATAACTTAATTATTTAAACTATTAATATTAATAAGATTCCCATTCAGGCTGAAAATAGGGTATAATAATGATTTAGATTAAAACAGCCTTAGGCTTTTTAATAATACAAAAGATAAAAGAGGTAAAGAGTATGAAAAAGAAATGGTTAATTCCTGTATTATGCGTGGCTTCTATCAGCCTGTCTGCCTGCGGCAGTAAAGCTTCCACGACTGCCCCTGATAATTCCCAGGTGGAAAGTTTAAAAGCCCAGGTAGAAGAATTAAAGCAGGAAAATGCTGATTTAAAGGCTCAGCTTGAAACAGTTCCGGAAACCACCGTCGAAGAGACAAAGGCAGCCCAAAACGGAACTCCCATCGCGATCGGAGGCGTAATTACCACGGATGCCATGGAGATCACAGTAAATAAAGTGGAACTATCATATGATGTTCTTCCAGATGATACTTCCGGATTCTATACCCATTATGCGGCTGATCCAGGCAATGTCTACATTCATCTGGATCTTGATGTTAAGAATCTGGCTAAACAGAACTTACCCTGTGACGAAATCATAAAAGCAACCGCTGATTACAATGGAGGCTATACCTACTCCGGACAGGCAGTTCCTGAAGATGGAAACACCGGCTTTTCCTATGCCAATATTACGTCCATCAACCCTCTCCAGACATTAGGCGTACATCTCCTGTTTCAGTGCCCGCAAGAAGTTGCTGAATCCCAGAATCCTCTCTCTATTACCCTGGAGCCTTCAGGCACAAAAGACAGCTATGTTGTGACTATCAGATAACTTTAAAAATGCGCCCATCCGGGCGTATTTTTTTATACTTCAAACGCTTTTAAATACACGTGTACCGGCCCTATCGTAAGAATAAATTAAATTATTACAATTTATCATATAAACTTGTAAGATCCCCTATTTTCTGCTATGCTAGGTAACGGAATAATTATCAGGAGGAATTTGAATTCATATGGCTCAGTATAACAATCAAACCAGACCGGATCGCCGCAGGACAAGCTCCGGATACCGGCGTGACAACGGAAAAAGCGGTTTTCTTTCGGTCCTTCTGTTTTATGTGCTCCCTTTCATCGTAATCAACGGTATCATCTTTTTATTGGTGACCGCCCGTCCGAAGGCAGAGATTACCATTGGTGAAAGCAGCGATTTTATTTCTACCACGATGGAATTAAAGGTGAAATCCCTTCTTCCCATAAAGACTATGGAAGTTTCCCTGGACAGTACCCCCATTGAATTAACCAAGATAGGGGGAAGTACTTATAAAACGACGTTAAAAAATAACGGAACACTGGAAGTAAAGCTGACTGGATTTAATAAAATGAAGTCCGTTTCTTATGAAACAGTTAATGTTCTGGATGATACTCCTCCTGCTGTGAAAGACAATGTTCTTGAAAATGGCATACTTTCATTCCGCTTAGAAGATACCCAGTCTGGTGTGGATTATTCCTCTATTACGGCATCTGATGAGGATAATGCGGATATTCTTCCTCTTTCGATTGACCGCAGTACCGGACTTGTGACTTTTGAGATTAAGAAAGAGAACATAACCATTACAGCCAAGGATAAGATTGGCAATGAGCTTCATGTTACCTTTACACCTCAGGGAGAAAGTTTCGAAGATGCTGAGATGGAAAACGAAGAAGCTGCAGAAAATGGAGACACTGCCGAAACAGATGATTCCTTAGAAACCGAAACTGAAAAAGATAACAAAGCAACGAAAGATACGAAATCAGTAAGCGAAACAAAATCAACGAATGATATAAAATCAACCAGCGATTCAAAATCAACTAACAGTATCAAAACAACAAACAGTACTAAATCCTCGAAAGAATCTGTTAAGAGTACAGACACTACAAAATCTACTTCCAAGTTAAATACAGGCAAAAAGAAATAATCTATTTGCTTATAATACGGCAAAAGCCGGATCCATGTTACCCTGTAAAGGCATGGATCCGGCTTTATTATTTTCTTCCATACAAAAGCGCCAGCTCTCTGCACTTAAGCACAAGATCCTCTGTTATCTCACCTGGCTTCAAGCGCCACTTCCAGTTATTCCCAAGGGTAGACGGTTCATTGATTCTCCCGTTCCTGCCAGTTCCCAGATAGTCCTGTACCGGTATCACAGCAAGATTTGCCACACTTGCAAGGGCGAGCCTGATGAAATCCCAGTGGATCTCATCACCAGAGGTATTATAGTTATTTAAATATCTGCGGCTGAAATTCCGGTCTGCTTCAGATAAATCCTCATACCAGCTTCTCAGAGTCTGGTTATCATGAGTACCGGTGTAAACAACACAGTTTTTCGAATAATTATGGGGAAGATAAATGCTTTCGCCATTGGCATCAAACGCAAATTCCAAAACCTTCATTCCCGGAAAACCTGTTTCTGAAAGCAGATCCAGTACCGACGGCGTGAGAAATCCCAGATCTTCTGCAATGATGTCAAGATCACCGAATCTCTCTTTAAACTGGGTAAACAGCTGGATTCCCGGCCCTTTTTCCCAGGTTCCCACCATAGCATCTTCTCTTCCTGCAGGTACGCGGTAATACTCATCAAATCCCCGGAAATGATCCACCCTCACTGTATCATAGAGACAAAAACTGTATTCCAGGCGCTTCATCCACCATTCATAGCCAGTCTCTTTATGATAGTCCCAGCGGTAAAGGGGATTGCCCCACAGCTGACCAGTAGCAGAAAATGCATCGGGCGGACAGCCGGCTACTGCCTCCGGATATCCTTTTTCATCAAACTGAAACAGTTCTGGATGTCCCCAGGCATCTGCACTGTCAAAGGCCACGTAAATAGGCAGATCCCCGATAATCCGGATTCCATTTTCACCGGCATAAGCCTTTAATTTCTTCCATTGTTCCCAGAACTTGATTTGCAGAAATATATAAAAACCAATATTATCAGCAAGCAGCTTCTTATAATGTTCAACTGCCACTTCCTTTTTTAAACGAATATCCTCTTCCCAGTGAATCCAGCATTTCCCCTGAAAATGATCCTTTAATGCCATATAAAAGCAATACCATACCGTTTCCTCACTCAGCGTTTCTGAGATCGCTTCTGCTAAATTCCCCTTGCCTTTCCAGGATTCATATGCCTGCTTAAGCAACGGATAACGGTTTTCATATATCTTTTCATAATCTACAGATGAGGCATCCTCCCCAAAATCCAGCAGATTGCACTGCTCAGCTGTAATCAGATCTTCTCTGACCAGTTCCTCCAGATCGATAAAATAAGGATTCCCTGCAAAAGAGGAAAAAGACTGGTAAGGAGAATCCCCATATCCCGTAGGACCAAGAGGCAGAATCTGCCAGTAATGCTGTCCCGCCTTTTTTAACAGATCAATCCATTCATATGCTTCTTTTGAAAACGCTCCGATTCCGTACTTGGACGGAAGGCTTGAAACCGGAAGCAACATACCGCATTTCCGCATAAACCAGTCTCCTTTTTCTACACAAATTTCCTTTGTTTCTACGTTCTTATGGGTTAACAATATCATAAAGCGATTGGAATGGCAACCATTGCCTCCTCAGGATTTTTTTGTAAATAAATCATAGGAATTTCGACCCGGAATGTTAAGAGAAAAGAAATACTAATTCTTTTGATTTCATGTATTATAAAGATGTAACAACAAAGCAGCAACTACTACAACATTAGGAGGATTTTATTATGAGAAAAATGAATAAACCACTGGCAGCAGCTGCTGCAGCAGCCGCAGTAATCGGCTTAACCGCCTGCACCCAGGCCACCGGCGCTGCCCCAGCTCCCCAGGCAGTTGTAAACGCACAGAACCAGAACAATATACTGGTACAAAGTCAGGAGGAAGTAAAGGTTGTTCCCGACAAAGCTGAAGTCAGCTTTGCAGTTTCTTCCCAGGCTGCAGATCCAAAATCAGTTCAGGATTTAAACAGCACTGATGTAGATAAAGTACTCAGCTTTTTAAAAAGCACAGGCATTGATGAAAAATCTATTCAGACTTCCAGCTTCGGTCTTCAGCCTATTTACGACTGGAACAATGGGCAAAAAATAACAGGATATGAGATGCGAACAGGTATTGTTGTATCAGATATTCCTATGGATCAGGTGGGTACTCTTCTTTCCTCTTCCATCGAGGCGGGCATCAATACCATAGACCGCATTTCTTACCTGTCCAGTAAATATGATGAGTCCTACCAGGAAGCCTTAAAAAAGGCAGTTGAAACCTCGAAAGTAAAAGCCGAGGCAATGGCCGCTGCAAGCGGGAAATCTCTTGGCGAAGTCACAAATGTACAGGAAATCAGTTCTTACAATGAGAACCGCTATACCACTTATAACGCCGACTCAGCCACAGCTTCCCTTGAGGCAGGTGCCAAAGCGTTAGCCATTGAGCCTGGTCAGATCAATGTAACAGCACAGGTAACCGTAACCTACAGCATTAAATAAATAAAAGCAGCTGCATGCTCTAAGAGAAATTCTCAGAACATGCTGCCTTCTTTTTACCTTCCACCATCTTTGATATGAACATCCAGCTGGCTGTAAGGGATCTCGATCCCCGACTCATCAAACTCCAGCTTAATCCGCTCTAAAATCTTCCACCTGGCTGTCCAGTAATCTTCCACTAAAGTCCAGCCTCTTCCCCCAATCGTCACAGAATTAGTCGATAACGCATTAACGAAAATATCAATTGGTTCATCCTTTTTCACCTCAGGCTGACTGTCAAAAATCATTTGAAGCAGCTCTTTCGCCTTTTTTAAATCTGCTCCATAGCCAATCTCCACAAGTATATCAAGCCTGCGTTTATCCATGGCCGTTACATTGGTAAGCGGTGAGTTGGAAAGCGTCCCGTTTGGTATCACAACCTGCTTATTATCTGCTGTAGTGAGAACAGTATAGACCAGACCAATGGTACGGACTGTTCCTTCTCCTGATTCTGATACAATATAATCCCCTACCCGGAACGGCTTCATAAGAAGGATTAAGACCCCTCCCGCAAAATTAGCAAGGCTTCCCTGGACAGCAAGACCGATGGCAATACTGGCAGAACCAAGAAGTGCCACAATAGAAGCGGAATTCACTCCCACCTGTCCTGCGATGATAAATGCCAGAAGGCAGTACATAACCGCATTTAATACAGAAAGAAGAAATTTTCTTACGCTGACCTCCATATCCACTCTTTTAAAAGAGCGGTTCAGCATGCCATGCAAAATTTTAATCACTCTTGATCCAATGAAAAAAATTATAATTGCAACTAAAATACTTATACCAAATGAAATGATGGAAGGCATCCAGCCTTTTATGGTTTCCAACATAACATTGGGTTTTAATTGTTCCAGGTTTTCCTGTACTTCCTGCAATGCTGCAATGGTTTCCTGGGTCGCCGCAGTGGTTTCCTGTGCCGCTGCAGCAGCAATCAAATGTGCGATCATATCAGATTCTCCTGTTTTACTTTTTTATCCTATTTATTACAACACTTTTTGTGTTCTTCACTTTCACAGGCGTGCAGGAAAATATGGCTACGCTGAGAGGAGCCACGGTAATTTCAATGGAATTTTCCCGCTCGTCTGCTTCTTTCTTTTTCGATATCTTTACTCTCTTATTCTGGTATCCTTCTCCACCGAATGCCTGGTCACTGCTGTTAATCAGTTCCTTATATTTTCCTTCAAAGGGAACACCTATGCAGTATTTTTCATGAAGTATCGTGTCAAAGTTGCAGACAAAAAGAAGGGTTTCTTCTTTCTTTTTCGTTTTTCTTAAGAATACAATGATGCTGTCTGCCGATTTTGTACATTCCACCCATTCAAACCCTTCCGGATCATAATCAAGGGCATACAAAGCCGGCTGACTTAAATAGAGGTGATTCAGGGCTTTTACATACTCCCTCAGCTGGCTGTGCAGCGTTTCTTCTAAAAGCCCCCAGTCCAGGCTTCTGTTTTCATCCCATTCATGGATCTGTCCAAATTCCTGGCCCATAAACAATAGCTTTTTCCCTGGATGCCCTGCCATAAATCCATAAGCCGCCCTTAGGTTCGCTGCCTTCTTCTCCAAAGTATCACCCGGCATCTTACCAATCATAGATCCCTTTAAATGAACTACCTCGTCATGGGAGAAAACCAGTATAAAATCTTCGCTGTAGGCATACAGCAGGCTAAAGGTCAATTCGCCATAATGGTGCTTTCTGAAATAAGGATCGCACTGCATATAGCCGGTAAAGTCATTCATCCAGCCCATATTCCATTTAAAATCAAATCCCAGCCCTTCCTCTTTTACATCTCCGGTTACTCTGGGCCAGGCTGTGGACTCCTCAGCGATCAAAACAGCACCATCCTTACGGTTCTTAAAAATGGAGTTTAAGTGCTTTAAAAATTCCACTGCTTCCAGATTCTCATTTCCACCGTAAAGATTGGGGATCCATTCTCCTGGTTCCTTCCCGTAATCCAGATACAACATGGAAGCCACTGCATCCATGCGGATTCCATCTGCATGATATTTTTCCACCCAGTATAAGGCATTGGCAATTAAAAAATTGGTCACCTGAGGGCGTCCATAATTATAGATCAGAGTTCCCCAGTGAGGGTGGGCTCCCTGCCTGGGATCTTTATGCTCATAAACGCAGGTACCGTCAAAACAGGCTAGTCCAAAGCTGTCTCTTGGAAAATGAGCCGGAACCCAGTCAAGAATCACACCAATTCCCTCCTGGTGTAAAAGCTCTACTAAATATTTAAAATCATCGGGCGTTCCAAAACGGCTGGTAGGTGCATAATAACCGGTTACCTGGTACCCCCAGGAAGCATCCAGGGGATGTTCCATCACAGGAAGCAGCTCTACATGAGTATAGCCCATTTCTTTTACGTATGATACCAGTTTTTTACCAATCTCCCGGTAATTGAGAAATTCCGAGCCATTTAAAGGCTCCCCGTCACTGTTATATTCCGCTTCCTTGCGAAGCCATGACCCAAGATGGACCTCATAGATAGAAAGCGGCTCTCTGGTAAGATTCCAAGATGCTCTTTTTTTCAGCCACCCCTCATCATTCCAGGAGTAACGTTCCATATCCCATATAACAGAAGCGTTGTCCGGCCGCAGTTCACAATAGCTTGCATAAGGGTCGCTTTTCAGCTGAATCCCCCCATCCATAGCCTTAATCTCATATTTATAAATCATCCCTACATGTAAGCCTGGAATAAATAATTCAAAAATTCCGGAATCACCAAGCTTTCGCATGGGATGCCGCCTGCCGTCCCACAGGTTAAAATCACCCACAACGCTGACTCTCATGGCACAAGGTGCCCAGACAGAAAAATAAACGCCTTTCGTGTCTTTCATGGTCATTGGGTGCGCTCCCATTTTATCGAAAATGCTGTAATGAATTCCGGAACTGAACTTTTTTATGTCTGTTTCCGTATAGTAAGGCTCAAAACTGTAAGGGTCAATAAGTTCCTCAGTAGTATGGTTGTCATATGTAACCTGATAGAGATACTGGAATTTCGTCTTTCCAGGTAAAAGCACCGCAAAAAATCCTGCATCATCTACCCGCTCCATGGGATGGAGTATGCCGTCTTTAATTCCTTTTACCGACACAGTCACAGCCGTGGGAATAAAGGCCTGAATCAAAAGCCCTGCACCTGTCACATGGGGTCCCAATAACCGGTGGGGATCTGCGGCTTCCGAATATACGATTTCCTCAATACCCGCCCAATCCATTAAATCATATAAAGTTTTATCCATATCTGACTCCTCACGCTTCTTTGATTCTGTACCGTAATTTTATCAAAGCAGAGAGTATTTTTCAATAGATACAGGTGGCTTTCCTCACCTTGTTCTCGCATAAGCAAGCATCAGATCCACCATTCTTCCATAGCTTTTTACTCCGTCTGACTGGCTGTTCATTTTTAAATATGTATTATTCATTTTATTGGAAACCTCTGCCGCTTTGCCTTCATACCGTCCCCAGAATTCGTTATTATCTCTTAAATCATCCCATGCTTTCTGATCGAGAAGATGGCAGATCTCCCTGTAAGAAACCAGATCTGTTTTAGACAATGCGTTGGTGGCATAGACCCAGCCGGTTAAATATCCGCTGTAGCGGAAAGCCTGATTATCCGAACCAATACAGGCTAAATATCCGATAAAATTTGCTTCGTCTTCTCTCATAAAGCCTCTTAAATGAGACAGCTCATGACAGACCGTATGGGGAATATTATAATCAGGCATGGAACGGTTGTACGTTGCTTCCACTGTAAACGGCGAGTACTGACCGCATAGCTGCTGGACAGAAAAATACTGAGACAAAATAAGAGGTTTTGGCTGTGGATAATATCCGGATAGCTCCGGGTAGGTCTCTCCCAGCTTCCTCATGGCCTTAACGCTTTCTTTTTTCACAACAGCCGTATCCATCTGCTCGTTAACTCCTTCTTCACACATTCCGTTGACAATCTCTGTCAGAGAAAGGCAGAGATTCTTCAGTTCTTCTTCTGAGGACTTTTTCATCTCCAGCCCCGATGTTTTAGAAAACGGAGTTCTGTAATAATTAATCCCGCAGTGGAAGGTAAATAGAAAAAACAGACACCCAATTAAAAACAGGGTCCGGATTAAAAGGCGCTTTCCTTCTCTGAAGTGCCTGATTCCATATACAAGGCAATAAAGGATCAGCGCATAAGATAAAATTTCAACCACTGCAAAAGGAAATAAGCCTGATAATCTGCCTATACTTCCTACCATAACCGGATAAATCAGTTTCGCATACCAGTCACCGATTCCAGATACTGTTCTGGCCAGAATCTGGAATGTGAACGATGATATAAGTAAGACTGCCGAACTGATAATCAATTTTTTGTCTGTGCTTTTTCCTCTTTTTTCCATATCCAGCTTCCCCCAGATGTGAGTGTATTTATGGAATAAACTTTACCACATGATTATGGACATTTCATGAATGATTGTGAATATTTTCTTACCATTTTGTGAAACCCCTTGCACAATTTTCCAAACTCATTTAAACTTTGATACAGAACTATGAAGAAAGCAAAGAAGAGAACATTATGAAAAGAGAAGAAAACATGCCACAGGAACCATTTAACTGGAAAGAAGAGATTATCAGCTGGATTAAAATTATTATTACAGCTGCCGTTATTGCATTTTTGCTGAACAATTTTATTATTGCAAACAGCAGGGTTCCAAGCGGTTCTATGGAAAAGACCATTATGACCGGCGACCGGGTTATCGGCTCCAGACTTTCCTATTACTTTGAAGAGCCGGAACGGGGCGACATTGTCATCTTCCATTTTCCTGACGATCCTACTGGAAAGACTTATTATGTAAAACGTGTCATTGGTCTTCCGGGCGACATCATTGATATCCGGGACGGAAAAGTCTATATTAATAATTCCGACACTCCACTTGATGAGCCATATCTGCCTGAACCCATGGAGCCTGAACCAGCTGCCCATTATGAGGTGCCTGAAGATTCTTACTTCATGCTGGGTGACAACCGGAATTATTCGGCTGATGCCAGAAGGTGGAAAAATAAATACGTAAAAAAGAAAAAGATTATTGCCAAAGTATTGTTCCGCTATTTTCCATCAATCAAACAGCTTCAGTAAAAAACGGGCGGAAGGAATCCAGGGATTATTTCCTGTTTTCCTTCCACCCGTTTTCTTATTCCATATATCCGCCTTTCATGGGCGATACTGCATGCTGGGAAAAGATTTTAAGAACGCCGGATTTTATTCTGTCTTCTCTTGGCTTCCAGACTTTCCTTCGTTCTTCTAAAATCCGTTCTACCTCCTCCCCGCTCATCTCTTTCCCTTTTATCCCCGTAATCCGAAGACTTCTCCCCGGTATATCAATCTCAATCAGATCATCTTCTTCAATTAATGCAATGGGACCTCCACTCGCGGCTTCCGGTGAAATATGTCCGATGGCAGGACCTTTTGTGGCGCCTGAGAATCTGCCGTCTGTTAAAAGTGCAATGGATTTTGATAAAGCAGGATCAGAGGAAATGGCTTCGGTGGTATAAAACATCTCCGGCATTCCGCTTCCTTTTGGACCTTCATAACGGATTATTACCGCCTGACCTGGTTTAATCTTTCCCTGAAGCACAGCCTCCATAGCTTCCTCTTCGCTGTCAAACGGTTTTGCCTTTAATACTGCCTGGTGCATCTCTTTCGCTACTGCACTGTGTTTGACAACTGCCCCGTCAGGCGCTAAATTGCCTTTTAAAATGGCAACAGTTCCGTTTTTGCCAATGGGATCATCAAAGGAACGGATTACATCCGTCCGCTTAATTCCTACTTTTTGTAGATATTCGTCGCATCTCTCATAAAAACTATTCTTCTTTAAATCTTCCAGGTTCTGCCCCAAAGTTTTTCCAGTCACTGTCATACATTCCAAGTGAAGCATGGATTTAATTTCCTCCATGATTCTTGGTACACCACCTGCATAGTAGAAATACTGAGCCGGCCATTTTCCTGCTGGTCGGATATCCAGAAGATAATGGGCGTTTTTATGAATCCGGTCAAAGGTATGGGCATCAATGGTTAGCCCCAGTTCATGGGCAATAGCTGGAATGTGAAGCAGTGAATTGGTAGAACCGGATATGGCAGCATGCACCATAATTGCATTCTCAAATGACTCCATGGTTATCATTTCCCTGGGAGTTAAACCGTTTTTTGCAAGCCATACTGCCTGAATGCCTGCTTCTTTTGCTTTGATTTTCAACTCATTTGAGGTGGCAGGCATAAGTGCAGTTCCCGGCAGCATGAGACCCAGGGCTTCTGCCATGATCTGCATGGTGGAGGCAGTTCCCATAAAGGAACAGGCCCCGCAGGAGGGACAGGCATGGTGCTTATACCAGGTAAGTTTCTCCTCAGAGATTTCGCCTCTTTTACACATGGCACTGTACATTCCTATCTGTTCTAAAGTTAAAAGGTCCGGACCTGCATCCATGACACCTCCCGTAATAACGATGGAGGGAATGTTAATTCTGCCAATTCCCATGAGATGGGCTGGTACTGCCTTATCGCAGCTTGCCACAAATACCCCTGCATCATAAGGAGTTGCGTTATTATGTATTTCAATCATGTTGCAGATCATATCTCTGGATACCAGAGAATAATTTCCTCCGTCATGCCCCTGACTCATGCCGTCACATGTATCTGTGGCAAAATAACGTGCGCCCCTGCCGCCAGACTCATAGATACCCTTTGCTGCCTGATCCACCAGTTCCAGAAGATGGGCACTTCCCGGATGACTTTCTCCAAATGTACTTTCAATTATGATCTGGGGCTTCTCCAAATCATCCACGGACCAGCCCATTCCCATTTTTAACGGGTCCATTTCAGGAGCAATCTTTCTTACCTGCTGACTTCTTAATTCCATCTTACTTATTCCCCTTTTTGTTCATTATACGTATGACGTATTTTAATATAAAATTATCATTATACCATTAAAAAGTCAATATTTTAATTGTATTTAAGGGGTTATCGTTATTATTTTATTATTATAGTCACAAATACATACGATGTATTATTCGATTGAAGAATAAAATGCTCTATACTTTACTATAATTTTTTGTTACTATGAAAGGAATTACATGGGAATAAAAAGGAGATATCTGTATGAATATTAATAGAATCATTCCAGCTGATTTTCGAGGCTGTATTTCCATTTATCAGAATGATGAGATGTTATTTGAGAAAGCATACGGATATGCCGATCTGCCCAATCAGGTTCCGAATGATATGGAAACCAGATTTGCAACAGCTTCTGCGGGAAAGGTATTTGTAGCCGTTGGAATCCTGCAGCTGATTGAAAAAGGACAGCTTCACCTGGAAGATAAAATCGGTTCATTTTTTGATTTTGATTTGGAGCAGATTGACAAAGAAATTACAGTTGAGCAGCTTCTTACCCATACTTCTGGAATACCAGATTATTTCGATGAATCTGTAATGACAGAATATGAAGAATTGTGGTATGACTTCCCAAACTACAGAATACGCACTAACAAAGACCTGCTGCCACTTTTTATTCACAAGCCAATGATGTATCCAAGAGGAAGCAAATTTCAATATAATAATACCGGTTACGTGGTGTTGGCAATGATTCTTGAGAAGATTACCGGAATGGAGTTTGACCGGTATCTGGAAGAATGCATATTTGTTCCCTGTAAAATGGTACATACCGGATACTATGAGCTGGACAGACTGCCCGCAAAATGCGCCTTTAATTACATATTTGATGAGGAAAGAAAAGACTTCCGTACGAATATATACAGTGTAGATGTAAAAGGAACGGGCGCAGGAGGTGCCTTTACAACAATCGGTGATATCCACTTATTCTGGAAAAACCTTCTCTCCTGCCAACTGTTGTCTCCTGCCATGACAGAAACCATGTTGTCAAATCACAGCGGAGAAAGTGAGTGTTATGGTTATGGAATATGGCTGAAAAAAGCGGGAAATGATTTTAATCCCTATTTCCAGGGTTGTGATCCAGGTGTAAGTTTCAAATCTGCCTTTGATAAGAAAAGTCAGTTACTGATAACGATAGTAAGTAATTATGGAGACAACGTCTGGAAACTATGGCGGGAAATATCAGACAATCTAAGTCATTTTTATAATGAGTAAGGAGGTGATTTAAGTGAATCCTGATTTTTGGGCTGCATTGGATCGGCTTGTGGGTGATTCTGAAATTTTTATTGACAGACCGAAGGGATCTGCCCATCCAAAATATCCTGATTTTATATACAAAGTTGATTATGGATATTTAAATAACACCTCTTCCATGGATGGACAAGGCATAGACGTCTGGGTTGGTACTGGGAAAAAACAAAGAATTGATGCAATTATGTGTATTGTTGATTTAAAGAAACGGGATTCTGAAATAAAGATTCTGATGGGTTGCACTGAAGAAGAAAAAGAAATTATCTTTCGTACTCACAATGAAACAGAATTTATGAAGGGAATTTTAATCAGACGTGATTCCGAATAATAAGGGGGTTCATAATGAAAATTGAGCACGTAGCCATGTATGTAAATGATTTGGAAAAAACAAAAGAGTTCTTCACCAATTATTTTAACGGAAAAGCGAATGACGGTTACCACAATCCCAAAACCGGTTTTCGCTCCTACTTTTTAACCTTTGAAGACGGCTGCCGGCTGGAAATCATGAATAAACTGGCTATGGAAGATCCACAGAAAACACCCACCCGCACTGGTTTTATCCATATAGCCTTCCAGGCAGGAACCAAAGAAAACGTTGACAGTCTTACCATTCGGCTGAAGCAGGATGGATATGAAGTGATCAGCGGTCCTCGGACGACCGGTGACGGCTATTATGAAAGCTGTATCATAGATCTGGAGGGGAACCAGATTGAAATAACCATCTAATTCCCCTCCAGGGATTTGAGCATTCTCCGGTTCACGGTCAGATGCATATACATGGCGCATCTGGCCCCCTCCGGATCCTTTCTGATAATACAGTCCGTGATTTCTCTGTGCGTATCAATAGTCTCCGCTCCCAGTCTGGCATTGGTTAAATCCACAAACAGGGAGATAGATGAATTAATCACAGGAATCAGCTTTTCCACCACCAGATTGCCGCTGCATACGGCGATCTGCCGGTGAAAAAGAATGTCTGCGTGGGTATGATCCTCGCCCCGACTAATCAGTTCTTCTACCCTGCCTTTTAATTCTTCCAGTTCCTTTAGCTGCTCTGGTCTGGCATTCACGGCAGCCAGTGCCGCAATCTCCGGTTCCAGCATCAGACGGACGCTTAATAAATCAAGAGCCAGATTGGTTTTATCCTTTAGAAAGGAAAGCCCCAGGGGATCATCTAAAAGTCCCTGTCGTTCAGAAACAAACGTCCCCGCCCCTCTTCGTATGGTAAGAATCTCTCTGGAAACCAATATCTTAACAGCTTCCCTGATGGTTCCCCTGCCCACTCCAATTTCCTGGGCAAGTTCAAATTCATTTGGGATTTTAGCACCAATCTCCAGGCCTTTTTCCACAATATCATTCAGGATCTGCTCTGCTACCTGTTCAGCCAGGGTTTGTTTTGTTCTGTTTTCCGGTTCGTGACTCATAAGCCTCCCCTTTCACAGAGCTTAATTTCTCTTTTCGATATCCATTACCATATCAACACGGCGCTGATGTCTTCCGCCTTCGTACTGGGCATCAAGCCATTCTTCCGTAATCATCTTTGCCATCTCCACGCCTACAACTCTTGCGCCAAAACAAAGGACATTGGAATCATTATGCATTCTGGAAAGCTTTGCTGTGTATGGCTCACTGCAGACACAGGCACGGATTCCCTTTACTTTGTTGCATGCAAGAGAGATACCCACTCCGGTTCCGCAGATTGCGATTCCTAAATCTGCTTTTCCTTCTGCTACCGCACGGCCAACTTTCTCACCGTATTCCGGATAGTCGCAGCTCTCTGTGGAATTGGTGCCAAAATCAATTACTTCATAACCTTTACTTTCCACAAACTCTTTAATTGCTTCTTTCATCTCTATTGCTGTATGATCATTACCCATTGCAATCTTCATAGTCATTCTCCTGTTTTAAGTTAAAATAAGTCAGTAATATATCCGGCATTTAACATAGCATAAATGCCGGATATAATCAAGTTATTCAGTTTCCTGGTTATAAAAGGAAATAATACGATCCATTCTGGCAGATAAATTGGCAAGCAGCAGATCAACCGTTGTAAGAGCAGCCATTGCCTCAACCACCACGACCGCACGGGGTACGATGATCGGATCATGGCGACCCTTAATTTCAATTTCAGTTTCTTCTCCCTGTCTGGTAACTGTCTTCTGGGGCTGGGCAATGGAGGGAGTGGGTTTAAAAGCAGCACGGAAAATCACTCTGGATCCATCGCTGATTCCGCCAAGTATGCCTCCGGCATGATTGGTCACTTTCTTCGCTCTGCCATCTGGATTCATACAGAAACCATCATTATTTTCAGACCCCAGAGCACGGGAAGCTAAAAATCCATCTCCGATCTCAAATCCTTTTACTGCCCCAATGGACATCACTGCTTTTGCAAGAGATGCGTCATATTTATCAAAGACTGGATCACCGATTCCTGCCGGCACGCCGTCAATGATGCATTCTACCACGCCACCTACAGAATCTTTTCTTCCCATCATCTCTTCTAAATACTGTTCTGCCAAAAGAGAGGTCTCCTTATCAGGCATATAAAGGCGGTTCTGGTCCCGCTCTTTTAAATCAAAGCTTTCTTCTTTCACTTCATACGGTCCCACCGATCTGGTATATGCCGTCACAGTGATTCCAAGGCTTCTTAAAAAACAGGCAGCTATGGCGCCCGCCGCAACTCTGCCGATGGTTTCCCTTCCGGAGGATCGTCCACCTCCCCGGTAATCCCTGAAACCATATTTTTCATCAAAGGTATAATCTGCATGGCCCGGACGGTAAACTTCCATAATATTACCATAATCCTTAGAACGCTGGTCCGTATTCCAGACAATCATGGAAATAGGAGTTCCGGTTGTCTTACCTTCAAATACACCGGATAAAATCTCCACCTGATCCCCTTCGTTTCGCATTGTGGTAAATTTGCTCTGTCCCGGCTTTCTGCGATCAAGGAAGCACTGGATATCCTTTTCTTCCAGAGAAAGGCCGGCCGGACAGCCGTCTACCACCACACCGATTCCTTTTCCGTGGGATTCTCCCCATGTTGTGATTTTAAATATTGTGCCAAGTGTGGATCCCGCCATAGTTGTCTCTCCTTTATTTGCTGACTTTTACGATTACACAGCTGTTAGGTTCATTCACTTTTAATTCTTTCCCGTTCATAATTAAAAGCCCTTTTTCGTAATCCACCGTAAAGAACGTAATGCTTCCAGTCTCGTGGTTAACGGAAGCAATGTGCTTGTCATCTGGAAATACACAAATATCTTTTGGATAGCTTCCGCTGATGGGCAGGCAGCATAAATAGGTTAACAGACCTGTCTGGGGATCACGGTCATATACCGTAACCGTATTATCTCCTGCATTTCCGCAAAACATGTGTGTTTCGTCGTTTGAAAAACGCAGGGCACTTGCTGCGGTTAACTGAGTCAGTGGTTGGGGACCGGTGGTCTTTATGGTCTGAATCTTTTCAATCTTCGGCTGGTGATCTCCTGTTTCATAGGTAAACACATCAATAATGTTCTTAAGCTCATGAACCAGATAAAAGAATTTTCCGTCTTTACTGAACCGGAAGCATCTGGGCGCAGACTCTAATTCACTTCTGATGGCATCCACCAAAAGCATCTCTTCGTCCTTTTCATCAAAATGGTAGATCTTTACCTGATCAATTCCCAGATCAGCAACCATAATAAATTTTCCGTCCGGAGTCCGTCTGGAGCAGCTTACATGAGGGCGGAAATTTCTTTCAGCCACGCTGCCCAGTCCCTTATGGAACACACTGGTTACAATCTCACCAACGGAACCATCGTCATTTAAACGGAGTACGGTGCACTTTCCGTCATGATAGCCGGATACAAAAATATATCTGTCATCTTTGTCCGTAGATAAATGACAGCCTCTCATACCCTTAATATTTGCAGAGTTTAATCTTGTTATGGAACCGTTCTCATGAATTCGGAACGATACCACCCCTTCATCAGCTATGGAATAAAGTGTCCTGCCATTGTTGGAAGCTATTACATAAGAAGAATTGTCTACTTCCACCTCACATCTTGGGATAAAACGGCCCTTTTCCACATCGACATCATACACCGTAATGCCCTTGGCCTGTCCATTGTAGGAATAGGAACCTACATACGCCATATATTTACCTGTCATAACACTTTTCCTCCTCGAATCTTCCTTGTATAAACTAGAAATATCATATCATAATTTTCCCCGTTTGTTAAGGAAAAACTTCCTTAAAAACTATTGACATACATGGAAAAACAAGTATAATGTATCTTGCTGCGTGTTTATTATTACTAAACTTTATAGTTATATTTATCGTCAGTTAGTATAAGTAAACTTTCAGCTTAACATAATAAGAAGGAGGAGCAAATGGATATCGGTACAAAATTAAAGGAACTGCGCGTATTAAAAGGACTGACTCAGGAAGAACTTGCTGACCGCGCGGAACTGTCAAAGGGATTTATATCTCAGCTGGAAAGGGACTTAACCTCCCCCTCCATTGCAACTCTTATGGATATTTTACAGTGTCTGGGTACCTCCATCGGAGAGTTTTTTAATGAAAGCCGGGAAGAGCAGATCGTATTTGGCAAAACCGACTATTTTGAAAAACACGACGCAGATTTGAAAAATGAAATCAAGTGGATTATTCCAAACGCACAGAAAAATATGATGGAACCCATCCTGCTGACCCTGGAGTCAGGAGGACAGACTTATCCGGACAATCCACACGAAGGAGAGGAATTCGGGTATGTACTGCAGGGAAGCATTTCCATTCATATCGGAAATAAAACATATAAAGCGAAAAAAGGGGAATCCTTTTACTTTATACCAGATAAAAAACATTACTTAAGCAGCAAGGCAGGTGCTTCCTTAATCTGGGTAAGTTCACCTCCAAGCTTTTAACAGGAGGATAAAGCTCATGGGTCAGTCACTCATTGATTTACGAAATATATCAAAAAGCTTTGACGGAACTATGGTTCTTGATGATTTAAATCTCTCTGTAAAGGAGAACACATTTGTTACATTATTAGGCCCAAGCGGCTGCGGAAAGACCACTACGCTTCGTATTATCGGAGGCTTTGAAACCCCCAGCAAAGGCGAGGTTATCTTTGACGGCCAGAACATCACCAATCTCCCGCCTAATAAAAGGCAGCTGAATACGGTCTTTCAAAAATATGCACTTTTCACCCATATGTCCATTGCAGAAAACATTGCATTTGGTTTGAAAATCAAGAACAAATCCAAAATTTATATACAGGATAAGATTAAATACGCCTTAAAGCTGGTAAACTTAGACGGTTTTGAAAACCGCAGCGTTAGTTCCTTAAGCGGCGGACAGCAGCAGCGAATTGCTATTGCAAGAGCTATCGTCAACGAACCAAGAGTTCTGCTTCTTGATGAGCCTTTAGGCGCACTGGATTTAAAACTTCGTCAGGATATGCAGTATGAGCTGATTCGTTTAAAAAATGAGCTTGGCATTACCTTTATTTATGTAACCCATGATCAGGAAGAGGCTCTGACCATGTCAGATACCATAGTCGTTATGAATCAGGGTTATATTCAGCAGATGGGCTCTCCGGAAAACATTTACAATGAACCAGAGAACGCATTTGTGGCTGACTTCATCGGGGAAAGCAACATTGTACCGGGAATTATGTTAAGAGATGAGCTGGTAGAAATATTTGGTGCCAAATTTGCCTGTGTAGATAAGGGATTCGGTTCCAATGCTCCTGTTGATGTAGTCATCAGACCGGAAGACATCGACCTGGTTGCTCCGGAAAACGGCAGCCTTGAGGGAGTGGTAACACATTTAATCTTTAAAGGCGTTCATTACGAAATGGAAGTAACTTCACCGGATGGCTTTGAATGGCTGGTGCACAGTACGGACTTATTCCCAGTGGGACAAAAGGTAGGTATCCACGTTGATCCTTTTGATATCCAGATCATGAACAAGCCGGCTTCAGAGGATGAGGAGGCCGTGGGAGTCAATGAATAAGAAATTATTGTCCGGACCGTATCTGATGTGGATGATTGGTTTCATTCTGATTCCACTTGCACTGATCGTATTTTACGGACTGACTGACAAGAGCGGAGCTTTTACACTTTCCAATGTTCTTTCTATTTCTACAGAGGAACATGCGAAGGCACTGTGGCTCTCTCTGGGTTTATCCCTTTTAAGTACTGTTTTGTGTCTGGTACTGGCTTATCCTCTTGCAATGATTCTCCGCACCAGAGGAATGGGCCAGGGAAGTTTTATCGTATTTATATTTATCCTACCCATGTGGATGAATTTTCTCCTCCGTACCCTTGCATGGCAGACGCTTTTGGAGAAGAACGGTGTGATTAACGGAATACTATCCACACTCCACCTGCCAAATCAGGGACTTATCAACACTCCGGGAGCCATTATCCTTGGTATGGTATATAACTTCCTTCCATTCATGGTTCTTCCGATTTATAATGTGCTGATGAAAATTGATGACAATGTAGTGAATGCAGCAAGAGACTTAGGCGCTAATTCCCTTCAGGTGCTAATTCGGATTCTTCTTCCTTTAAGCATACCTGGAATCGTAAGCGGCATCACCATGGTTTTTGTTCCTGCTCTTACCACCTTTGTTATCTCCAATATATTAGGCGGAAGCAAAATCCTTCTAATCGGAAATGTAATTGAACAGGAATTTACAAAAGGGAGCAACTGGAACTTAGGCTCCGGCCTTTCTCTGGTCCTTATGATATTTATTTTAATCAGCATGGCGCTCATTGCCAAGTATGATAAAAATGGGGAGGGAACGGTACTGTGATAAATAGAAAAACAGCTTTTCTCAAACGTTTTTTCCAGGATTTTTACCTGGTTCTTATTGTGGTGTTTTTATATGCACCCATTGCAACCATGACAGTGCTGTCCTTTAATAACTCAAAATCCCGTACCCAATGGGGCGGCTTTACTACAAGATGGTACACAGAATTGTTTTCCAGCAGCACGATTATGGATGCACTTTATACCACGCTGCTGATTGCATTTGTATCGTCTCTGATTGCAGTTATTATCGGCACTGCAGCCGCCATTGCAATTAACAGCATGAAGCCGTTTCCCCGCTCTCTTCTCATGGGCATTACCAACATTCCCATGCTGAACGCGGATATTGTAACCGGAATTTCCCTGATGCTGGCATTCATCGCCTTTGGGATTTCTCTGGGATTTAAAACCATACTGATCGCACATATTACCTTTAACATTCCGTATGTCATATTAAGTGTCATGCCGAAGTTGAAGCAGACAGATAAAAGTACCTACGAGGCAGCCATGGACTTGGGAGCCACCTCAGTTTCCGCATTTTTCAAGGTAGTATTCCCGGATATTCTTCCAGGTGTACTTTCCGGATTTCTGCTGGCATTTACCATGTCACTTGATGATTTTATTATCACTCACTTTACAAAGGGTGCCGGTATTAATACGTTATCGACTTTAATTTACAGTGAAGTACGCAGAGGAATTAAACCTTCCATGTATGCACTTTCCACGATTATCTTTTTAACGGTGCTGGTTCTTCTCTTAATCACAAACTTTGCACCAAAGCGAAAAAAATAACAGGAGATCATTAATATGAAAAAAAGAATTCAAATGGTTATGGCAATCAGCGCCCTTGCCCTGCTTTCCACTTCCCTGTTAAGCGGCTGTGGAAAATCCCAGGCCAAGGCAGGAAGCAATGGTGAGGTTTATGTTTACAACTGGGGCGAATATATTGACGAATCTGTCATTGATGAATTTGAAAAAGAGACGGGTATTAAGGTTGTATACGATTTATTTGAAACCAATGAAGAGATGTATCCGGTCATTGAAGCGGGCGGTGTCAAATACGATGCAGTCTGCCCCTCTGACTATATGATTCAGAAGATGGCACAAAACAACCTTCTTGCAGAAATCAACTTTGACAACATTCCGAACTACAAGGAAATTGATCCCAAGTATTTGGAGATGTCAAAGAGCTTTGACCCGGAAAACAAATATTCCATCCCCTACTCCTGGGGAACCGTCGGAATTCTTTACAATACCAAAATGGTGGCGAAAGAAGATATTCCTACCAAATGGTCTGATCTGTGGGATGAGAAATTCAAAGACAACATCCTGATGCAGGACAGTGTCCGGGATGCATTTATGGTGGCTTTAAAATCACTGGGATATTCCATGAACACCACCAACGAGCAGGAAATTAAAGAAGCAAAAGAGCTTTTAATCAAACAGAAGCCGCTGGTACAGGCTTATGTTATCGATCAGGTTCGTGATAAGATGATCGGCGGAGAAGCAGCTGTAGGCGTTATCTATTCCGGTGAAATGCTTTATATTCAGAACGAAGTTAAGGATCTTGGTCTTGATTATTCTCTGGAATATGTAATTCCGGAAGAGGGAACCAATCTCTGGCTGGATTCCTGGGTAATTCCTGCCAATGCTCCCAACAAGGAAAATGCGGAAAAATGGATTAATTTCTTATGCCGCCCAGACATTGCAAAGAAAAACTTTGAATACATCACGTATCCAACACCAAATAAAGGTGCATTTGATCTGCTTGATCCGGAGCTGAAGAACAATAAGGCTTTATTCCCAGATGACAGCATGTTAAAGAACAGCGAAGTTTACAAGTACCTGGGAGACCAGTCAGACAGCCTTTATAACGAAGCCTGGAAAGAAGTAAAATCCAATTAATGAACACCAGACGGAGGGGGAACATATGGTAGGAAATCTGGAACTTTTGTTGCGGCAGGTGGTAGACATGGCAATTCTTCTCTTTGAATTCATGGGAGTAATTGTCATCATTGTATCGGGTATCAAAGGTATTATCAACTATGTCAAGCATAATCCTGCCATTCGTCTGCATCTTGCCGAGGGTATGGCACTGGGACTGGAGTTTAAGCTTGGAAGCGAGATTTTAAGAACTGTGGTGGTTCGAGAGCTTTCTGAGGTTGCCCTGGTTGCTGCCATTATTGTTCTTCGGGCTGCACTCACCTTTTTGATCCATTGGGAAATTAAGGTGGAGAAAGAGGGAGATAAATAAAACTTTCAAAATATCGTTAATGGTTCATAAGCCCTTGGATCATTAGCGATATTTTTATGCCTGTTAATGATAAAATAAAATACAGCTTTAATTATACAAAAAAGCGGAGCTTCTGTGAAACGAATCAGAGCTTCCGCTTTAATTAATAATTTGTTATAAGTACTTCAACCGTAACTGCATCCCGTTCCTTAAACTGATAATTACAATTGGAATAGGTTTTATCAATATAATGAATCTGATACTTCTGGCTCCAATCAATCAAAAGTTCATTGGAAAGTCCCTTATGATAAAATACATTTGACAGAGCAAACCGGATTCCAGTCTGATTGAGTCTGTCAAGCAGCTCAAGCAGCTCCCGCTCTTCCTTTTCCTTCCAGTCTTTAAATCCCCGGTTACCATCGTTATAATTCCCGGTTGAAATCAGATAGGGCGGATCGCAGTAAACCAAATCCTCCGGTCCAAGTTTTAAATAATCCAGTTCTGTAAAGTCCTTGTTGGTGAACTGGATATTTTTCTGTTGAAGCGCCAGGCAAAACTGTGTTAGATTCTTTTCAATATTTCCGTTAAAGGAACTTCGGTTTCTCCCAAAAGGAGAATTGAATTCATGGCTGTTATTAAACCGGATCTGGTGATTGAACGCATAGCAGGTCAGAACAAAAAGCTTTGTTAAATCGCCAGTTTTGTTGTAATCTGACCGAAGCGCATAGTAACCGTCTTTATTCTGCTGAGTGAGCTGATAGGTGTTAATAATGTCTCGAATCCGTTCCAGCAGCTCACCGATATCCGTCCCCTGAAACATCTGATACATCTCAATCAGATAATGAATCTGATCATTACAGATAATCGTCTCGGCCTCTACATTAATCCCTACATTAAACCCGCCGGCAAATACATCTACAAACGTCCGGATATCCCCTGGAAACGCCTGAAAAACAGAGTCCAGAATCTTAAACTTTCCTCCTGTATAGTTCAGAGGACTTTTTATATACATGGTGGCACCTGCTTTTCTATGTAAATCAAAAGCTCCTTTAAACGTTCCGTTTCTTTCACCTTACGGCTCTTGTATCTGCGGTAGGGGATTTCATAAACGTGGTAGGTCTCTGGTTTTCCGTATTTTTTCATAACTGCTTCTATCTCTTCCATTGACATCAGCCCGTCTGTACTATAGCTCAGTATGATATGGCGGTATCTGGCATTGGAAATCAGCTCTTCAAAGGCAGGAACTGCCTTGTTTTTCATACAGAATTCAGATTTTTGTCCTTCCGCTTCCGGTCTTTGTCCGGTGACTCCCCGAACGCTTGGATAATCGTATCTGGCAGCGGTTTCCAAAACATGATAATTTGAAAAATACTGTCTGGAGTTGTAAGGGGGATCAATATAGAGAATATCGCCTTCCAGCCTTTTTAATAAATCCGAGCCATTTTCATTGTAACAGCGGTTTTCTTTTCCGTTATGAGTCACTGGCAACCGGTATAGTTCAAAATGCTTATAGCTCCTTCTCTCCCATGACTTATGAAAAGCACCATAGGTTCCAGATGTATTGGAAACAAAAGGGATTCCCTCTACAATACAGGCTACCAGATAAAAATACTCTTCTTCACTTAACAAACCGGCTGCTTTCCAGTCCTCTACGGTACAGCGTGCAAAGTCAATACGTAGAGCATTGTCATCATTTAAATACATCCGGCCGCCCACAGGCGCATATGTATTCTGGAAAAAACGCCGTTCCACCGGCAGTTCTTCCATCTCTTTTTTTTCTATCCCGTTAAAATAATCCAGAGGATCTGCTATCCCTGTTTCTGACTGCAAACGGGTAAACTCCGGCATCTGGTCGTTCTCAACGGTTGCCCGCTGAAGCACATAAGAAAAATACAGCAGGTCATTGGAACAGACCTGATACCACTGTTTAAAATATCTGGCAACCGCAGCGGTTCCAGAAAATATATCACAAAAGCTTTTCGCTTCCGGCGCTTTTTCATCTATTACATACTTAATCTGGTCCAGCAGCAGTGTCTTGCTTCCAATAAATCTCATTCTTTTCTTGCTCCCATTTCATTTTACCTGCCTATCATTATAATGTAAAACTACAAAAAACACAAGAAAAGATACGCCTGTCAGCTGCTGCTTTCTAAAGACTTCTTTTTTTACTTACGCATCCGTTTAAATTGATACATTTTTTCATCTGCTAATTTAATTGCAGTCTCAGGTAACAGATTCATTTCTTTTTTAATACAAACAATTCCATAACTGAAAGACATGGAATAACCGCCCGGATTTGTTGCCAGGTTTTGATTAACTTCGGCTAACCGTTTCTCAGCCTCTTCTTCTGTTTTGCCACGGTAGAGAATTACAAATTCATCTCCCCCAAAGCGGCATATAAAATCCCCCTGATTAACAGACTCTTTTAATTCCCGTGAAACACATGTTAAATACTGATCTCCGTTTAGGTGACCAAATTTATCATTGATTGTTTTTAATCCATCCAGATCAATCATACATAAGGCAAATAAAGGCTCCGCTTTCATGTACTCATCGATAGTGCTGATGCAGCACCTCCGGTTATTAAGTCCGGTGAGTTCATCTTTATATGCCATAATTTCCAGATGAGCCTCTGTTTCTTTCTGAAATGTCACATCACTAATTAAATGAATGACTGCTCTGGTATTTTCCCATTGCACCCAGTGAGATTCCACCTGAAAGAATTTTTTCTGTTTGCATTGATACTCAAATTTTTGTTTGTCTTCTATTTTGCCTGGCGACTGGAGCCGGTCCATCAATCCGCATTCCTCTCCGCAAATAAACTGTCCGGTCTCAACATTATAAAACCGACTTTTCACAAGATCGTTGGTATAGAGGATTTTACCTGTCTGTTCCTCTATTACAACAACCCAATCCTTCAGACTGTTAATGATAGCCAGAAGCAGGGAATTAAATCCCCTGCTTCTAGTTACCTGCTGGTTCATTTTCAACATATATCCGGAAAGACAAGAAATGGTATCCTGAAGTTCCTTATAAACCGGAGCATCGCCCTCCAGCTGTCCCGTTACAGGTTTATTTGTAATAATACTCTGAATCTGCCCAAGAAGAACATGAGCATCTTTTTCCGTCATTACCTACACCTTCAATCATGAGTTTGCACTTGTTTTCAGTTTAAACTGGCTTATCAGGCTCATCATTACCTCCGCCTGACTGTTTAACTCCTCACTTGCTGCAGCACTTTCCTCTGAAGTAGCGGAATTCGTCTGAACAACCAAAGAAATCTGATCCATTCCCCTGGAAATTTCCGTTACCGACAGGGACTGTCTTTCCGATGCCTCAGCAATTTTTCCAACCATGCTGATAATCGTATTGGCATGTTCTGCCACCTCAGCAAATGCCTGATTTGTACTTGAGGCGTATGTTTCTCCCTGACGTATGGTTGCAATGGAATTTTCTATAAGAGCCGAAATATTCTTGGCCGCCTCCGCAGATTCATGAGACAGCTTTCTGATCTCATCTGCTACGACTGCAAAACCTGCGCCTGCACTTCCTGCTCTGGCCGCCTCAATAGCCGCATTTAAAGCAAGAAGATTTGTCTCAGCAGCAATTGCATTAATCGTCTCTATAATCTCAGTAATATGTTCTGAGACTTCCGATATGTTGCCAATGGCATTTTTAAGATGCTCCATCTCAACAAGGCTTTCTCTTACTGTCCGCTCCGCCTGGTTTCCTATGGTATCCACATTCTGGGCATACTGGGCGCTATCCTTTGCCTGCGCCTGCACCTGTGCTATTGCTGCAGACAGTTCCTCTACACTACTGGCCTGCTCTGCTGCACCCTGTGCAAGGCTCTGTGAAGCGGCAGAAACCTGTTCTGCTCCCGTAGAAACCTGCTCATACCCCTGTTTTATTTCAGACAGGGTATGATTCATCTGATTCTGAAAAAATTCGATTGATTTCTGTATGTTATAAAAATCTCCTTCAAACTCTATGGCGCATTCACATGCAAAATTTCCATTGGAAAACTGGGACATGGCATAGTCGATTGCCTTTATGTAGTCTTTAATCGCCGAAACGGAATCATCCAGGGAATTGCCTAAATCCCCCACCTCATTTGTAAGACGGTTTGTAAATGACACATCCAGTAAGCCTGCCTTCAGTTTTTTACATTCCTCCTGAAGCTTAAGTATGGGACTGACAATATGGCGGCTGACATAACGGAACGTTAAAATTAAAAGTACAAGTGTTATAATTAGTACGGCAGCACACATTGCCACTCCCTTATAAATGGTAATCTTCATACTTTTAAGCTGCTGATCAATATTGACCTGCTTTTGTACCTTTGCAGAATCAAGTAACTGAACTAATTGCTCAATTTTAACATTAACTTCATTTTTCTCCAGTTCAATTGCTGCACTCTTATTGGTTTTTTCAAGATCCAGCACCTGGTCGGCAAGTTCATGAATCTCTTTATGCAACGGCTCAGCCTTTGTATAAAATTCAGCCATATCCTTTGAATTCTTTACTTTGTCACTGTATAAATACTTTCCAAAATCACACTTGGTTTCATCCTTTTGACCTGTAAATTCCGTACCGTAATTTAATGCATTGCTTAAATTGCTCCCCCATTTGTAGTGAGCAGTCTGGGCAGACAAAAGTAATTCTTTCTCTTCATAACATTCCGAAATCAACCCATTCACCTTATTAATGGACTGAAAACTTAAGGTTACAGAAATTACCATAATAAGTACTGAAACAGTAATTGCAAGAAAATGCAGAATAAATGCCTTCTTCATCGAAGTTTTTTTCATAGTTTTGTACCGGATATATACCGGCCCCCTTTCATTGTTACTTAATACCGTTATAATCACCTTATTTTCGATTAATATAACCGTTGTGCCATGAATTTTATTGTCAAAAAGGTGTACCTTTCTATATCGACACCCAAAATCTCCTTTCTGCTATATTTTTGTTGAAATATGTCGAAGTTTTTATTATAATATATTATGGTTAATTATACTAATTTAACAAGCATAAAGTATTGCCGAAAAGGTACACCTTTTTAGCAATACTTTATGCTTGTCTCATTTTAAAATCTACTCTTTCTGCCATAATA
>SVDS01000062.1 GCA_015057715.1 Paenibacillaceae bacterium | reverse complement strand
CCCTTAGAATTTACCAATGTTAAGCAGAAGACAGGAGTAAATCTTGAAAAGTCCACTCAGACTACTTCTTTAAAAGACTTATGGTGGAATGACGGTCAGATGGTTACCTACACCCTTACACCAGGAGCGGTTAATTCCATTCCGCTTGATCAGTACGAAGTTACTGACCAGGGACTGACTATGCTGGATTCAGGTAAAAATGTTCTTGATGAAAATGAATACAGCAATGAAAAATATACCATTCTTTCTGTTAAGCCAGGAAAGGCTGCGCAGGTAAACCGGCTCAAGGAAGGAAAAACAGGAACCATTATGGCAGATGTTACCTTCTATGGATTTGACGGAAGCCAGATTGGAACGGTACAGACCGTAAGCGTATCCGGGGATGGTGAAATTGGTGAGATAAAACCTGTTGGCAGCAGGAAAGTCAAATCATTTAAGATCAGTTACCGGGATGAGACGTTAAAGGGATCTACCAAAAACGCTTATACACTGGGTCAGGATTTTGTGCCCGGAACGATTGCTGTTACAGCAAAACTGAATCGTCAGGACGCAACTCTTACTGACGGAAGCTACAAAAAGGATATTAAATTTATTCGTAACAAAGCAGATGTATCTATGAAATACCGGAAGTGGGATGTAAATGGAACCTTAAATTCCGGTCAGGATGCCAGCAAGGCAGAAGCATTATGTGATATTTCCGTAATTCAAAGCCAGGCTCCAATCCTGTCAGTAAGAAAAAATGTAAGCCCTGATAAGGGAGTGCAGCCAGGTGAGACACTTACCTATACGCTTACTGTAACCAACGCAACTACCAGCAGTGATGCTGGAATTGCACCGATCCAGAAGCCGGTTCTTGTTGATCTGGTTCCTTTAGGAGTATCCGTTTCCGGAGAAACATCAGGGGAGGAACGACTGCTGACTGCGGTTGCACTGGATCGGGCACCTGGTGGTGTAACGATTGATAAGACAATCCGGAAAGTGGACCCTGAAACAGGACGTGAGACATTGTTTATACGTCTGAACGGGAATCTGCAAAAAGGCGAGTCTGTTACAGTATCGGTAAAAGCAAAAGTTGCAGGAAATATTATTAATTATGGTAAGAACATTTTAAACACCCTGTTTGTAACAAGCGATGTGCTGCAGCCGGCATTTTCACTAAACCATACCGGTGCCTCCTTTATGATTAATACCAGCTCAGGTACCAAGTGGCCCAGTAATGATTTACCGTCTGGAGCGCTGTTGCCAGATGAAAAATACCGAAGCTACGGTTATGCTTCCGATTCCGCAGAAAATACCATGAGCACCGGAACGGGTATCCAGCTTTATAAAGAAGTAAAAGGTAATCTGGATACCAGATATGTTTCAGGTACGACCACAGGTAAGGTGGCGAAGTCAGCAGAAGATACCGAGCTTACACAGTATGATGGAACCGTATTATACAGGCTTATGGTAAACAATGCATCGGCTCAGGACTATGTCAGCCAGCTGCAGCTTATGGATATTCTGCCGGTAAAAGGAGATTACAGTACAGGTAATTTTGAAAGACTCAGTGATTTCCGTCTGAAATATGACAGCATTCAGTCCATTGAAATTGAAAACAGGAAAGATACCGGAAGTACAGGAAGAAAAGTTCAGGGCTTTAACTATGAGATTTCGTATTCCAATAAAACATTTGATAATCGGGATACGGAAACTGCCGGAAAGAATGCAATGTTAAATAACAACTCTTCCGGATTCTGGTCGGGAAGTTCCAGTGATCCTACCGCCATCCGCATTAAGATCACAGATCCTGAATTTTATCTGGCGCCAGGAGAAAATCTGGTTGTTACCTACAAGACAGTGGTGCCTTACAGTACGGCAAAAGAGCTGGAGGATGTTGCTTACGGATATGCTGTCAATGATTTTGCAACAGCCTATAGTTATAAAGAAGCAAGTCTTGAGAGCATAGAGAAGCCATTTTCGCAGGTACAGACCAGCAATTCTGTTCAGGTGCTTCTGGTTCCTGGAAAAGTAAAGGTATCGGGACGTATCTGGATTGATGATGACAATAATGGAATACAGAATGAAAGTGTTAACAAGGATCATCTGCTTACCGACCTGTTCCCACTGCTACAGAGTGGATACTTCAAGGTCAGCCTGTCCAAGTTTAGTAAAAATGGCGATGATCAGACCTCTATGGTACCGGGAACAGGAGATGCCAGATTCTTATTTGACGGCCTGACTCCGGCTAAGCCTTATGATCTTTCCGACTCAGAGATCACGGAGAGTATACAGGATAAATGGTACAGCGGTTCTTCCCTGAAATTAAACAGCTTAAAGGGAGATGATCCGGCTCATTATCAGATTGAAGTAAGCAATGGAACCATGCCAAAAGGCTTTGAAGATCTGATATTAAAGCTTGCAAAGCCAAACATGCTGCCGGATGGAGAAAATAAAAAAGCTGGCAGATCCAGAGTTCCAAAGACCTTGCTGGAGGGTGGCGTCAATTACGACGAAAGCCGTGACAGCAACTTTAATGAAACGAAAAATGGATATTCCTCAGAAGATTTCTTCTTATGGTCAACAGCAGGGGAATACGATACAACCAAGGACATAGGCTTTGTACCTTACAGAAGTGTAACAGTAAAGAAAACAAACAAAGCTCAAAATCCGGTTGAAGGAGCTCATTTTACGGTATATGGTCCTTTTACAAACCAGGAAATGGATTCCTTACGTAATACAAAAATTACTGATTCAAACGTGTTGAAGACTCCGGCTGGGGAAGGTAAAACAACCCTCACAGACGGTGAAGCAGTGTGGAATGCAGGAGAGCTTCTGTATTACATGAACTATATCATCGTTGAAGATGGCGCTCCCGCAGGTTACCAGCTTTCCAATGCTGTCTCCAGCGATATGGAAGCAATGGATTCCTATCAGGTACAGGGTCAAAAGGCATGGATTCTTAAGAGTAAAGAGTTTAAGACAGAGGCTGATCCCATACCAAGTACGGTTATAGTAGAGGATTCTTATATAGCCGGTTCACTTGATTTTACAAAGATTGACGGGATCACCAAAGAAAAGATTGCCGGTGCTTCATTCCAGATTAATAAAAAGAGTGATGTGGTGAAAGATGCATGGGATGCTATGATTGCATCAATGAAGAAAGATTCCCCATCCATGGGAATAACTGATGTGAAAGAGAACAGTCAGGGCGTTAGTTTTAAAGTTACTGACGGATTGGTTCACATTACAGGAATACCCCTTGGAAGCTATACTCTTTCAGAAATCCAGGTTCCTGATGGATATGATATCTCAAAGAAACTGGAAGAAACCGCATTTGAAATCGGTTCGGATGGGCAGCAGGCACAATTAAACAACATAGAAGGAAATGTAATTGAGAATACCAGAACCGAATACAGTTTAAGCATCAGAAAGGCGGATAACGCCGGAAATCAGGCAGTAAAGGGTATCTCATTTTCCATCTCAGGGCCAGGTAAGTATGAAAGCAATATCTGGAACCCATTTAGCAGAAACAAGTTTAAAGTAAATAATCCGGAGAATACTGGTTATGAAGTGAAACAGACCGGTGAGGATGGCGTTGTAACCTGGAATCTGCCTTACGGCGATTATGAGATTACAGAGCTTCCAGCTTCCGGATATCAGGCAATAGAACCGTTTTATGTCAGAATCGGGCAGGATGGAACGGTATCACTGCTAAACGCAAAAGACAGGACGGATATTGTTCTTGATAGTCAGGAACAGAAAAAAATTAATGTGGTTGTTACAAACAACGTGCTGACTGCACCCATTGTAATTGAGAAATTGGATGGGGAAAGTAAGAGTCTCATTACGGGAGCATGGTTTGAACTCAGCGGTACGTCACTGGTAGAAGGAGCATTTAAGAAATATTTAGGAAATGTGACAGGAACCGGTGTTTCTTCCGTTACAACCAAAACCGATGGGGATGTATTTTCCGTAACATTCCGGGTAGATGGCCTTGGAGATTCCAAACAGGGATCTTTAACCCAGATACCATACGGAACCTATACACTGAAGGAGACTCAGGCACCAAGTGGGTATCTCTTCGGAGGTGATTATGGGTTTACAAAAGAGTTTAAGCTGGAAGAACCGGAAGGAATCAGTCTGACAGGAAATGAGGCAGTTATCAATACACCTCATGAACTGACAATTGAGAAACGGGATAAGTCAACAAATGCTCTGCTTTCCGATGCTGAATTTATTTTAATGACACCAGAAGGAAAGTATGTAAGCCTTGATGGCAATAACTCCTTTACCGGTCTGACAGACAAAAAAGAGGAGGGATCTTCCTTTACAACCGGCAGCAGCGGTACGGTATCAGTAAAACGTCTGCCTGCAGGAAACTATGTTTTAAAAGAAATAAAAGCCCCGGAAAACTACAGTGTGTCTGCGGATATGGAAGTTTCCGTACTGGAAACTGGTAATACAGACAGGATCCAGGTATTTGATGCAAGAGAGCGGGCTAAGATACGTATTAATAAGGCTGCAGCCCATAACCATGAAATGCATCTTTCCGGAGCAGAATTTGATGTTTACTCTGATCAGGGATTAACAGCATTGGCAGATACTATCACAACTGGAAATGACGGATTGGGTGAGTCACAGATGCTTCCTCTTGGAACTTATTATGTGAAAGAGAAGGCTGCACCGGCGGGATATGAAGTTGGCAGCAGGGTCTATGAAGTAACCTTAAAGACAGACAGTGAAAGCAGCACCGTAACAACAGATGGAAGTGAACTTATCTTCAATGATTATGGAACCGGAGACCTGACCTTTGACAAGGTGGATGGTGTGACAGAAAAACTTCTTCCGTCAGCGGAATTCTCTTTAACCGAGAAAACCACTCAGGTTGAAGGAACATATGAAGATTTCGCTGATAAGCTGCTTAAAATGAGTGCCCAAGAGCTGGAAGTCATGGGAATCAGGGATGTACAAAAAGACGGAGCCAGCATTCGCTTTACAGCGTTTAACGGTCACGTTGATATTGACAGTATACCTTATGGCACCTACACGCTGAAAGAGGAAAAAGCACCGGAGGGTTATTTAAGCTTAAACGGGAAAGCAGAATTTGAATTTACTCTCTCTGCAGACCAGAAGAATGCTAAGCTTAACGAAGATAACCAGGTAGTCAATGACCGCGCACAGTTTGTTATTAAGCTGAAGAAAACAGATAATCTGCAAAGAAACATAAGCGGAATCAGCTTTTATATCCTGGGACCTGGAAACTATGAGGATAACGGAATTTTATCCGTATTCGGAGCCAGCCGGTTCCACACCCTGCCGGATGCCGGAAACGGTACTTTCGTTACAGGCGAGGACGGTACTTTAAGTCTTGGTTTAAAACACGGAGATTACCAGATCAGAGAGGCAGCTACTGACCGCTATGATTCCATTGAACCGTTCTATATCAGAGTGGATGAAAAAGGGAAGGTAAGCATTTTAAAGGATAACAGCAAGGCCGTTTCGGTAGACAACGAATCTGAGGTAAGCTTAACCGTAACAAATCAGATCAGTACAGGAAGCATGAGCCTGGAAAAGGTAGACAGTGAAGATACAAATAAAAGACTGGCGGGGGCGGAATTTACGCTGACCAATGTATCTACCATGGTACCGGGAGCATGGGACAGTTATCGAAAACTGGCAGCTTCTGACGGAGCATCCTGGACGCCAGAGAATGTAACTGGCAGTTCCATTGTATTCACCCTTTCAGGAAAGGCAGTAATTACAAATCTGCCTTATGGAACGTACCGGATCACAGAGACGAAAGCACCCAGTGGATATTTACTGGGGACTCAGCCATGGAGCAGAGAATTTACCTTAAGCCAGTCTGAAACCAGTGAGCTTTATGTGAAACCTTCTTTATTTGAAAAAACCAAAGGGGCAGTGGAAAATCAGCCATCTAAGGTGATTGTAGTTAAGACCAATGCGGTGTTTGCAGATATCAGACTGGGTGGGGCAGAGTTTATCGTAAAGGCCTCTAAAGACGGTTATGTGAAACTGAATAATGGTTCCTTCGCCGGATATACAGCCAATGAAAAAGAGGCTACCAGATTTGAAACAGACAGCAGCGGACAATATTCAATCAAACGTCTGCCTGCAGACACGTATACATTTGTGGAGACGAGAGCACCATACGGATATCAGATTAACTCCAGTATTACACCTCTGACTCTTGACGGTATCAACAGCTTTACAATTACCATTCAGGATGAAAGAATCCGGGGTGGAGGAGGAGATGATGATGGTCCTGGTCCAAGAACTCCTCAAAGTACAGTAACCATTATACCGGATCCGGTGCCGTTGGCAAATATGCCGGGAGACAGCCAGACGGATTTCGTAACAATCGATGATGGAAATGTGCCTCTGGCAAAATTACCTAAGACAGGGGAACGAAAGTCCAATGCCGGAAAGGTGATGGTGGCACTGTCGGGTTTCATGCTGGCTCTCTATGCGGCAGTTAATAAAAAAAAGAAGCCAGATAAGTAAAATATAGGAAATGGTTTATTGACTTTACTAAATTAACTTGCTATAATTTTAAAAAGTTATGGCGGGGAGATAAGGCCGGAACTTTAAGGGGTTCCGGCCTTATTTTAACATTAGGAATAACTTTATTTTATTAATAATACTGTATTATTTATAATCTTAGGAGGAAAGAAAATTATGTCTTACGTGGATGAAGTTTATGACAGAGTCGTAAAGCAGAACCCAGGAGAAGGAGAATTTCATCAGGCAGTAAAAGAAGTTCTTGATTCTCTGCGCATTGTCATTGAAGCAAATGAAGAAAAATTTAGAAAAGCTGCACTTTTAGAGCGCCTGGTAGAGCCTGAGCGTATCATCTCATTTCGTGTGCCGTGGGTAGATGACAACGGACAGGTAAGAGTTAATAAGGGATTTCGGGTTCAGTTTAACAGTGCTATTGGTCCATATAAAGGAGGCTTGAGACTTCATCCTTCTGTAAACCAGGGTATTTTAAAGTTTTTAGGATTTGAGCAGACATTTAAAAATTCTTTAACTGGTCTTCCCATCGGCGGAGGAAAAGGCGGATCAGATTTTGATCCCAAGGGCAAATCAGACAGAGAGGTCATGGCGTTCTGCCAGAGTTTTATGACCGAATTATCCAAATATATTGGTGCAGATCAGGATGTACCGGCCGGAGACATTGGTGTAGGAGCAAGAGAGATCGGCTTTTTATACGGACAATATAAACGTATGACCGGGCTTTATGAGGGGGTTCTTACAGGAAAAGGACTTACCTATGGAGGTTCTCTGGTGCGTACCCAGGCAACCGGCTACGGACTCATCTATATCCTTGATGAGATGCTCAGACATAATGGCAGGGAATTAGAAGGAAAGAGTGTGGTAATTTCTGGATCAGGTAACGTTGCAATTTATGCAACTGAAAAAGCAATCCAGCTGGGAGCAAAGGTTGTGGCTTTAAGTGATTCCAACGGATATATCTATGATAAGAACGGCATTCGTCTTGAAGTAATAAAGGAAATTAAGGAAGTTCGCAGAGGCCGTATTAAGGAATATGCCGATGAAGTTGCTTCTGCTGTATATACAGAAGGAAAGGGAATCTGGACTATTCCATGTGATATCGCCCTTCCCTGTGCAACTCAGAATGAGTTAAATTTAGAGGATGCAAAGGCACTGAAGGCCAATGGCTGTTTTGCAGTTGCAGAGGGCGCCAATATGCCTTCTACCAGAGAGGCAACTGATTTCTTCCTTGAGAATGGTATGCTGTTCATGCCTGGAAAGGCAGCCAATGCAGGCGGTGTTGCTACATCTGCACTGGAGATGAGCCAGAACAGTTTAAGACTTTCCTGGACCTTTGATGAAGTGGACAAGAAGCTTCATGACATCATGGTAGGAATATATGAAAAGACTGCAAAAGCTGCAAAGCGCTATGGTGTAAAAGGAAATTATGTGGCAGGTGCCAATATTGCCGGCTTTGAAAAAGTAGTAGAAGCCATGATGGCACAGGGTATCGTATAAGACCGGGTCCGTACCTTTTTTTGGAAGGTACGGACCTGAATTTGTTAACATCAAAAATTTTACTGGAATTCTCAAATGTTTTAGTATATAATAAACCGTAAGGCTTGAGGCGGAGTATTCTTCGCCTTATTGTTTTCCTGAAAATTATCTTAGAAAAACAGAAAGCAGGTGATGATTCTATGCATAAATTCTTAAGAACCATAGGTTTCAGTCTTTATGAAAAAGACAGGGAAATTGATAAGCTGTTAGATAAGCTCTGTGAAGATCTGTCCGATGTAAAAAGGATACAGATTGACGAAGAGTCCAATCTGTGTGAAATCCGAAGAGAAGTGGCGCCCGGAATGGGGATTGCCATCTATGGCGAGATGGACCGGGATGGAAAGTTTCAAAGAATGTACTATTACCCATATTTAAAAAGCAGTGATATAACTTCAGATGTATCATGCTCCATACAGCGTCACACAGAACGGGAAACCTACGCCGGGCTTTTAGACGAATATAAAGTTGGAATTTCTCTGATTTTTTATATAGACAATTCCTTTGAATGTAGAGAACGGATCATAGACCATCATTCCATGGATACCAGTTATTCATGCCTTACGGGTCTTGCAGTCAGCGGTAAGGTTCTTCTTCCCATTCAGAAGTCAGATAAGCAAAGGGAAAAAGCAAGAGTAGCCGCAAAGGACCGCAATAATCTGTTAGAGGCGGCTAAGAACGGCGATGAAGATGCGATGGAGACATTAACCATCGAAGATATTGATCTTTATTCCCAGGCGTCTAGACGGGTTATGAAGGAAGATTTGTATTCGATTATTGATTCGTGCTTTATGCCATGCGGTGTAGAATGCGATCAGTATTCTGTAATTGGTGAAATTATTAAAATTGATGAGATGAAGAACCATATTACAGAAGAAGAGGTATACGATTTTACTCTTGAATGCAGTGATTTAATCTTTCATGTCTGTATAGCGAAAAAAGATTTAACGGGAACACCGGAAGTCGGACGCAGATTCAAAGGGCAGGTCTGGATGCAGGGAACTGTAAAATTCAAGGAATCAGAGGAATAAATCCAAGAATGACTTGACGAATTCTTTATATTTGAATATAATAAGTTTTGAACTGTGCTGCAGGCTGCCTGCAGCACAGAGATGTTTCCGTAGCTCAGCTGGATAGAGCGACCGCCTCCTAAGCGGTAGGCCGGGTGTTCAAATCACCTCGGGAACGGGTAAGGTATCGAGACCATGATTGGTATCGATACCTTTTTTTGTGGAAACAATTTGAAAAATATAAGACCGGTCAACCACCAAACCATTTCAGCGGAACGGTTACTAACGGCGGGAAGAAGATAAGGGCAAATACAAGAATGACCTGTAGTATGTAATAGGGTATGACTGGTTTGATAATCTTCTCCATACTTACCTTTCCTGTAGCGCAGGCAACATTTAATACAGGACCTACAGGTGGGGAGGTAAGCCCCAGAACATTAGCAAGGGTAAAAACCACTCCGAAATAGATCGGATCTATTCCCGCAGCATGAATCAATGGCAGCATGATGGGAGTCATAATTAATATAGTTGGAACAACATCAATGCAAGTTCCCATAATGATGATGATAACCTGAAGGACTAAGTTAAGTAGTGCGGGATGTTCTGTAAGTCCATGTAACGATTCTGTGAGCATCTGAGGAATGCGGGATATGGTCATCATATATGCGGCAACCTGGGCAGTGGCAGCCAGGAACATAACGACACTGGACATTTTAGCGGCGGATACGAAAGACGTAATTAAATCCTTAAATTTAAGTTCTCTGTAAACAAAAACACCCACAGCGATAGCATAGACAACCGCGACCACACCAGCTTCCGTAGCAGTAAAAATACCACCCCTGAGACCAAATAAGATTATAAGCGGCAATAACAATGCCCATAACCCATTAATAAATATCTTTAAGATTTCATGAACCGAATATTTTGTTGTATCTGCTTTTAAATTGTCTTTGCGGGTAACAATAAACCAGACACCGCACATAATAATTGTTAAGTAAATTGCAGGGGCAATCCCACCAAGAAACAGCGATTTAATAGAACACCCGGCGGCCACACCATATACGATCATGGGAATAGAAGGCGGCATAATGGGTGCCACAAGATTGGCACTTGCCACCAGGCCGGCAGATTTTGCACGGTCATAACCGGAATCTACCATCATGGGGATCAGGATTGCACCAAGTGCAGCTGTACTTGCAACGGCTGATCCTACAAGGCTTGCAAACATCAGACAGGCTAGTATGGTTACATATCCAAGACCGCCCCGGAATCGTCCCACGAAAATATTGCAGAATTTAATAATCCGGTTAGTCAGTCCGCCTCTGTTCATCAGTTCTCCCGCGAGAACAAAAAAGGGGAGGGCCATCATGGTGACACTGTCGGTACCACGCATAAGCTGGGCTGCAATGATCTGAGGATTTACATTGTTGCCGCCAAGTACCATTGCAGTGGCAACCCCGCAAAGTATTAGTGCAAATGCGATGGGCAGACCAATAGCAATTCCACCGATAAGAAATACTAAAAAATAAATTAAGATTGACATGGTTCCTCCTTATTCAAGCGTTGGGACGCTTTCATCCTGCTGGGTTATAAGATCTTTTACTGTGTTTTTTAATACCCATAGTTTAAAAATATTACCTGCAGCCAGTAGTAAGATGGATATCCCCATAATAAAACCGGAAAGGTATATAACCCATACAGGAAGACCGGTTGCAACCCATTTGTTATGGTAATTTTGCAGCATGAGTCCATAACTTCCCATTGTAAGAGAAATCATCAAACATATAATAAGTACTTGTATCAACGTGTAAAGGAGTTTCTGACCTGCAGGTGATAGGCGGATCAGAATGGAATCAATCATAAGATGACGGTTATCCCGCATAGCTTCTATTGATCCTAAATAAACCAGGTAGATGAAGCTGATCCTTGCAACCTCCTCTGACCATGCAAAACCTGTATCAAAAATAAAACGTAAAATTACATTAGTAAAAACAAGTATAATCATCACTGCCAGCGCAGTGGATATTAAAATATCAATTCCTTTAAAGAGGGCATTTAATAGCCGGCTCATAGGCACCTCCTGCAAATATGAATCAGGTTTATATTATTGGACTGATTTAATCTTTTCTGTTAAATCTGCTGCCCACGGGTTCTCAGAATAGAGTTTATCCGTGAGAGGCTTGATTTGTTCAATGATTTTTGATTTATCCTCAGCGGTACATTCTGTTACCGTTACACCATGATCTTTTAAGAACTGACGGTCCGTATCTACACTTTTTATGTACTGATCCCACGCTGTTTCACAGGAAGCTTTGGCTGCATCCCGGATTATCTGCTGCTGGTTTTCACTTAGTCCATCCATAAAGCTGGCAGAGGCAACAATTTCAAGAGTCGAAATGATATGGTTTGTCTCGTAGATATATTTTTGTACCTCGTAAAAAGCTTCGCTGATAACCGTTACCATTCCATTATCCTGTCCATCAACTACCCCTGTTTCCAGTGCCGAGAATAATTCTCCAAGAGGGATTACCTGAGCGGAAGAGCCAAGATTTTCTACAATACCCATATGAATGGGGTTACTGGGCATACGGAACTTCTGACCTTTAAAATCATCAACGCTTGTAAGCTGCTTGTTGCTTGTAAATGTTCTTGCGCTGTTTGGCCCCCATCCCAGCATGTAGGTAGTTGGAAACTTTTCATGGAATTCATTGCTCATATCTTCTGCAATACTGCCTGTCCATACTTTTTTGGCATGATCTAAATCCCGGTATAAAAAAGGCCAGTCGGAAATCAGCATAGTTGTATATTCCTGATTCATTGGTGTTCCTACAATTGCTATTTCTATTGTTCCGTTTCGGACTCCATCCCATAAATCACCCTCGTTACCCAATGTTCCGGAATGATAAAGTTCCACCTTAATACTGCCGTTGCTTTTTTCTTCAACCATTGGTTTAAAAACATTGTCCAGAGCAGCTGCCATTGGATGTGTTGAACTCCAGTTATCTCCAACCTTGATTGCCACCGCTTTTTGAGAGGATTCTGCCTTGGCAGCAGTCTTCGCAGCACTGCCAGACCCGGATCCGCCCTCGTTCTGACAGGCACCAAGTGAAACTACTGTAATTGCGGATAATATAATAGCTGTAATTCTTTTTTTCATGATAACTCCTCCTCATATACTTCAAATGATTTATTCCCCAAACAAAATTACCATTTTAGCCATATCTTCTGGTGGGTTCTGCATATTTCTAAACACCCGGTCTATATCTGATATTGATATGATGTCACTAACCATTCCATTAAGCCGATAAGCTTTCTGCTTGAATTTTTCTATAGTTGGTTCAAACTGTCCAGATGACATACGGGTTCCAATAATAGAGAGTTCTCTTCCGTTAATCATACTCTGTGTAATGTTTTCCTCAGATGTGCAGAAACCAAGAGGTACGATACGGGCACCATTAGCAGGAATTCCCTTTTGCAGAAGCATGGTCAGTGAACCAGGATAGCCGGCCGCATCAAATATTACGTCTGCTCCGTCCCCTTCTGTATATTCCTGTATTCTGTCATATAAATTCTCGTTTTTTGTATTAATAATAAAATCCGCCCCAAAATCCTGGGCTCTTTTCAAAAAGTTATCTTTTATATCGGCACATATAACGGTACAGCCTTTTTCTTTGCAAACCTGCAGTATAATGGTTCCGATTGTCCCCATACCTAAAACCAGAACCACATCATTTTTTTGTACACCAGCTCTTTTGGTGCAGTGACCGCCTATTGCAAATGGCTCAATCAGTGCAGCTTCCTCAAAAGGCATATCTTTGGGCAGCAGGTAAACTTCATGTTCGGCTGCGATGAAGTACTCCCTCCAGCCCCCATCTACAGCTGCCCCTCTGGCTTTTACTGTTTTGCAGACATTTCGTCTTCCGCTTTTACACTGTTTGCAGGTTCCACAGGCTACAACCAGATCGACAACTACATGGTCCCCTTTCTTTACTTTTGTCACACCTTCTCCCACCTCTTCGATAATACCAGCATTTTCATGCCCTGGAATACGGGGGAACTGAGCCATAGGATTTTCACCCAGAAATAAATGAAAATCAGAACCGCAGACACCTGCCGCTTTCATTTTAATCAAAACTTCCCCTTTTGATGGTTTTGGACACTCCACCTCCTCAATACTGTACTGAAATGGAGCCTTTACTGAAACTTGTTTCATATAACCCTCCTTTGTAAAATATTAATTGTATCATAATTGATATATTTCAATAATATATAAGTGATATATATCAGATCATACTAATTTTATATCATTAATTTTAGGGAGTGTCAATTTACCAAATATACTAAATGTAAGGATAAAAATTTGTGAACAATACCCAAAAACGGATATGAAATAGAATTTGAAAATGAAAAAGAGTTGTTATATAATTAACATGTATTTTAATTAATATATATCATGGAAGGGAGCAAAGATGGGAAAACAGGATATTCAGACAAGCCTGGCTGCTGATAAAACAGTGTATGATTTTATAGGAAGAAAGATCCTTGATCTTCATATTAAGCCGGGAGAAACGATTAATATAAATGAACTTGAGAAGTTTTTAAATGTAAGCCGTTCTCCAATTCGTGATGCATTAATACAGCTTGAAAAGGAAGGGCTTGTGGTAACAATCCCAAAGAAAGGAACCATTGTTTCGAAGATAAATGCTGCGCGCGTTAAAGATGAAAGATTTTTACGATCCTGTATTGAAGAGCGTGTGGTTGAAGAATTTTTGGAAATCTACCAGGAATCAGATTTAGAAGAGATGAGGGCTGCAATGAAAGCCCAGGAGAGAGCCATCAAACTATTTGATGCCAGAGAGTTTTTGGTTTGGGATGATATTATGCACAGCGTTCCCTTTAAGGTAACAGGGCATCAGTTTTGCCTTAATACTGTATTAAACATGTCGGGACACTATTCACGGATCCGGCTGTTATCTTTATCTGATATGACCACGTTAAACCAGAATCTGGAACAGCATAAGACAATGATTGAATTAATAATTAAAAAAGATACCGAAAGTTTAAAGACATTAATTCAGGGACATATCACCAATAAAGAATCGGAGTTTCAATCTCTCCTCAACAGATATCCGGATTTATTTGAAACGGATATTCCTATCGCGTCAAATGAGACCAATATCTGGGAATCAGATTTTTTAAAACTGAAAGATTTTACCTGATAGGGGATATTTGCTGATGTTGGAAGAGATTTATAAAAATTGTGAAATTATAGCATAATCAAGTACCGGATTTGGTTTTTTGGAATAGTATAAACCAAAAAGGTTGAGAATTGAGATTATGGGTTATTATATCACTGTTGACGGAAATGTCAATATTTACGTGGAAGATTTAAATCCGGACTGCGAAAATACCATCCTATTTCTTCATGGCTGGCCGGGGAGCCGTAAGCTGTTTGAGTATCAGTTTGATGTGCTTCCGGCCATGGGATTTCGCTGCATAGGGATTGATACACGAGGATTTGGAGATTCGGATAAGCCTTTTTGCGGGTATGACTACGACAGACTTGCAGATGATGTAAGGGAAGTAATTGATGCATTAGGATTGAAAGATATCACCCTGGCGGGTCATTCAACCGGGGGTGCCATAGCAATCCGGTATATGGCAAGGCATAAGGGACATGGTGTATCGAAACTGGCTTTGTTTGCCGCCGCCGCCCCGAGTCTGGTTAAACGGCAGGATTTCCCCTATGGAGTTGATGTGCAGACTGTCACGGATATTATTAATGGAACTTATGAAGACCGGCCTAATATGCTAAGAAATTTTGGAGATATATTCTTCTTCCAGCATTTAACCGCACCATTTTCCGATTGGTTTTTCCAGGTGGGACTGCAGGCGGCCGGCTGGGCAACGGCAAAAGTTGCAAATACATGGATTCAGGAGGTTTTGTTCCAGGATCTAACAGAAATTTGTGTACCAACTCTGATTATTCATGGAATCCATGATAAAGTAGTACCCTTCCCATTAGGGGAGATTCAGCATCAGTATATTAAAAATTCAGTACTTCTGCCATTTGAATTCAGCGGACATGGCGCGTTCTATGATCAGAAGGATGAGTTCAATCAGGCATTGGCAGAGTTTGCAAAGTAACTATGATAGCGTATATAACAGGGCAATTAGAAGAAATAGTACGGGTCTTTTCTTCTGTTGTCCTGTTTTTCTATACTTTTTGAAGATACTCTGAATTAAATCTCATGGGAATTAATGCTCATCACCATTCACAAATTCTATTATATGAGGTATAATGAAAACACGTATACATAATTTTGTATTGTATTAAAGAGATAGAAAGGTGAGGGATGCTGCATGAATATGAGGAAGATTATGGCACTGATGCTAACGGCGGCATTGGTTACAGGGGTAAACTGTACCACTGCATCAGCTGCTTCCAGAAAGAAGATCACTACAGTAAAAATGACGGTAACGGCGGATATTGTGCTGGGAGGAAACATTTCTGAACAGCAGGCTGAAGTTACGGTAAAAGGCGATAAAATTGAAGTAGATCAGTGTGAATTTATCAATGACGGATTTCAGTGGTATGAAAATGATGTCCCAAGACTGGAAGTGACCTTGCATTGTCAGGATGATTATTATTTTGACACTAAGGATGGAAGTTATACCATTGAGGGCGGGACCTATGTAAAACAGAAAAAAGAAGATTATAATCAGACTGTAATTGTTACCATAGATTTACCCTCTGCAGGTGAATTTACCCAGCCAGTCAGCTCCTTAAACTGGACCGATGGTCATGTGGCAAACTGGTCAAAGAGCGTGGGAGCAGGAAGCTATGAAGTCAAGCTTTATCGTGATGGAAAAGGTGTAGGAACTGCAAAAACCACGGATCAGACAAATATGGAGCTGGGAGGATTTCTGACAAAAGAAGGAAACTACACATTCCAGGTTCGCACCGTAAATGCAAAAAATCCAGAGAAAAAAGGCGCTTGGGTAGAATCTTCCTCAAACTATGTTAGTGGGGAACAGTCCAAGTCCAATTTTATCAACTATGCAGGCAGCTGGAAGCAGGATCAGACAGGCCGCTGGTATGAAAATGGAGATGGCAGCTACTCTAAAAACAGCTGGCAGAATATCAACGGAAAATGGTATTTCTTTAATGAACAGGGATATATGGCAACGGGCTGGGTTGACTGGAATGGGAAACAGTATTACTGTGACGCACAGACTGGACAGATGCTTACTGACAGTACGACTCCTGACGGCGCCAAAGTCGGTTCTGACGGAGCTCGGCTACCTTAAAGATGGATCATATTTGCACGGGCTGCATATTGCAGTCCGTTTTTAATGCAAAGGAAACGGATTGCCGCGTGGCAGGACGTGGAAAATACTTGTAGAATGAAGAATTCTATCATATAATAACACGAAGGAGCAGATGGAAATGACAACAAATATGGCTGGAAACAAAGGAAATAGGATTCTGGCACTGGCAGCTGTTCTTTGTATGATTTTTCTGACTGGTTGTGTATACAAAGCAACCGGATCAGATAATTTAAATACTGCTGTGCCAAATGAGACTGATGGTCAAAAGACTGGTTTTGGACTGGCTGCACATTTTATTGATGTAGGTCAGGGAGACAGTACCCTGATTGAAGCAAATGGTCACTTTATGCTTGTTGATGCAGGAGAAAAAGATCAGACGGATACAGTTATTAATTATTTAAAGGCACAGGGAGTAAAGAAACTTGATTATGTGATCGGCACACATCCCCACTCGGATCATATCGGCGGTCTGGAGGGTGTTATCCGGGAATTTGATGTAACAACTGTTATGCTTCCGGAAAAAGAGCATACTACAAGAATCTATGAGCGGATGCTTGATGCCATTGCAGATAAGAATATTACGGTTACCATCCCAAAAGCAGGTGAAAGCTACCGTCTGGGTGATGCATCTTTTCAGATTATTTCGCCCAACCGGGATTATGGAGATAATTTAAATAACTGGTCTATAGGCATGAGGCTGGTATATGGAAAAACCAGCTTTATTTTATGCGGGGATGCGGAAAAGGAAGCCGAACAGGATATGCTGCTAAGTGGATTCCCTCTAAAAGCAGATGTTTTAAAAGTGTCCCATCATGGCAGCAGCACCTCATCAACCCCGGAATTTATAAAAGCGGTTAGTCCACGGTATGCAGTTATCTCATGCGGGAAGAATAATGATTACGGGCATCCTCACAAAGAAACAATGGATTTATTTAAGAAACAGGGAATTAAAGTTCTGCGGACGGATCAGATTGGTACAATCGTAATTGAAAGTGACGGAACCGTGCTTCGGATTCCGGGGCAGGATGAGCAGCAGGAAAGTCTTGCCGGGGAAACCAGGGAAAATGAGACTGATACCCACAAGGATTATATTATAAATACCAATACGGGCAAATTCCACCTTCCGGATTGCAAGCTTGCAGAATCTATAAAAAAAGAAAACCGGAAGCTATATAGAGGAACCAGAGAAGAGCTGATTAACCAAGGGTTAGAGCCGTGCAAAAGCTGTAATCCATAAAGAACCGGCATGAAGGGGGAAATACCATGCAATATATCATAGACCGGATCGAACAGGAGATTGCGATCTGCGAAGAGGAGAGCGGAACTATGGTGAAGCTGCCTTTAAAGGAACTCCCAAAAGGATCCAGAGAAGGGGACGTGTTATTTAAAATAAATGGAGCGTTCCAATTTGATGGAGAAGAAACAAACCGGCGCAGACAGAAGATGCGTGAGAAATTGAACAGACTCATAAAATAAAGGATTTGAATATATGAAAAACTACATTGTACTGGATCTGGAATGGAACCAGAACGCTGGAGGGAAGGAGGAAGCAGTTGACCATTTTCCCTTTGAGATTATTGAAATCGGAGCAGTAAGGCTGAATGAGACCATGGAAGAAACGGGAGAATACAGGAGACTGATTAAGCCCAGAGTCTATACTGAGCTTCATGAAAAGATCCTGGAAGTGACCCACATGGATCAACAGACGCTGATGGAAGAGGGAATCTGCTTTGAGGAGGCTGTGAAAGAGTTTCTTCTCTGGTGTGGAGACGATCCCATATTTTGTACATGGGGATCCATGGATCTAACGGAGCTCCAGCGAAACATTGCCTATTATGGATTGCCAGATCCCTTTAAAAAACCCCTTCTTTACTACGACATCCAAAAACTATACAGCCTCCTGGAGGGGGATGGAAAAGACAGGGTGTCTCTTGATGTTGCTGTTTTTGAATCAGGAGTTATGGAAGAACGTCCGTTTCACAGAGCTCTTGATGATGCTCATTATACGGGGCGGATTATGAGTAAAATGGACTTTAAAAAGGTGGAGGCATACTGGTCCACGGATTATTACTGCCTGCCTGCCAATAAAGAGGAAGAGATCTATCTGGTCTTCCCCAGATATTCCAAATACATCTCAAGGCCTTTTGAATCAAAGCAGGCTGCCATCGAAGATAAGACGGTAACTGATCTGATCTGCTGTAAATGCAACCGGATGCTGAAAAAGAAAATCCGGTGGTTTTCTGTAAACCAAAAAGTATATACCGCACTGGGATGCTGCCCTGTTCATGGTAATGTAAAGGGGAAAATCAGGCTGAGGCGAAATGATGAGGGAATGGTTTATGTGGTAAAGACCATGAAGCTGATTGGTGAGGATGAAATTGGTGGAATCTATGAAAAAAAGGACGAGGCAAAGAAAAAACGGGTGGAAAAGACCAAAGTCCGCAAGCTGAACAAAAAGAAGGGGGCAATCCCCCCTTCTTAATATTCGCTTTCCCGCATCCGGTAACCAACACCTATTTCTGTAAAAATATAATTTGGTTCTCCGGGATTTATTTCTATTTTTCTCCGAATATGTGCCATATTCACTCTTAGAATCTGATTATTGCTGTCTGCATAGGGTCCCCAGATATGGTTGATCATGTAGTCGTAGGTAAGTACCTTACCGGAGTTTTCTGCCAGAAGGGATACCAGCTTATATTCAATCTGAGTTAAATGGATCACATGCCCATTTAAAGTAACCAGGCGTTTGGCAAAGTCAATGACAAGCCCCTTGCATTGATACGGAGTCTGTACTACAGAACCGTCAACTGTGCTGACTGTGGACTTGCCGTGTCTCAGCGCTGTGCGGATTCTGGCCAGAAGTTCGCTGGTGCCAAAGGGCTTGGTAATATAATCGTCTGCACCATAATCAAGGGCTGTAACCTTTTCCTGTTCCTGGGTTCTGGCAGAAATGACAATGATAGGAATGGCTGACCAGCTTCTTACATTCTTGATGATATCCAATCCGTCTATATCAGGCAGACCCAAATCTAAAAGGATAACGTCAGGGCAGTTGGAACTGATCATAGCCAGCCCGTCTTTTCCATTCACAGCACTAATGACCTTATAATCATGTCTTTGAAGGGTGCTTTCAATAAAACCCGAAATATTCTTTTCGTCTTCAATAATTGCTATTGTAAATTTATTCACAAGTATTCTCTCCCAATGGTAATGTAAAAGTAAAGATTGCCCCAAGTGATTCATTGCCCGCTGTTATGCTTCCGTTATGTGCGGTTATGATTGTCTTACAGATGGACAAACCAATTCCCATACCCTTATGAGAATCTCCACTGCTGTTTGGGGAAGGGGTATATCCGTCAAATATGGTAGAAAGTCTGTCTGGTGCGATTCCCACCCCGTGATCACGAATGTCAAAGCGGGCGTACCCATCTTCAATGGAGACGGTTAAACTGACAGGATCTTTGGAATTTGAATGGTACACTGCATTATCCAAAAGGTTGATTATCACCTGTTCGATCAGTGTGGCATCCATGGGTACCATGAACAGTTCATCTGGTACAGTTACCTTTACCTCGGTATCTGGAAAACGTTTATGAAAACGCATGACTGCTTCGGACGCTACTTCCTCCAATGGTTCCAGGGATTTGGTTATCTGCGTTTTGTTACCCCGGATTCTGGTAACTGTCAGCAAATTTTCTACCATGTTAAGAAGCCAGTTGGCATCTTCACGGATTCCGTTTACCAGATTTGCTTTTTCTTCTTCGGACATGGAATCCTGAGCATCAAGAAAGGAATTGCTTGCACCGATAATTCCGGTTAAGGGTGTTCTGAGATCATGTGAAATGGCTCTCAGCAGATTTGCCCGCATCGTTTCTTTCTCTGCTTCCATTAAAAGCTTTTCCCGTTCACGGATAATTTTATTCTGATATTTTAAATGTGTTGTAGTGGCACTTGTAATACTGGATATGACCATTAAAGCAATAAAGGTAATGGGATATCCATCCATGGTAAAATTTAAATGCATAAAAGGGTATGTAAATACCAGATTTACGCAGATTACACTGATAAAAGATGCTATGACTCCCGGTATATACCCATTTGAAAAACGGGAGATTAAAACAACAGCCATCATATATACGATACTTACATTCGCGGTGTGTCCGCCGACAAAGACAAGCAGATAGGCAACAATGGTTGCTCCGGTCAGAGCTAAGATGGTAACCAGAATGTTCCACACCAGTTCTTTTCTTGACAAGGACTTTTTCATAACCCCTCCCATTTACCGGAATTTAAATTTCCCTTTTCTCCAACCTTTTTTTCTGGAGGTATAGATACCGCGGCGCTGTTGAAGAAGTGTATCAAACTCATCTGCAGAGACGCCTGATTCCTTCAGACGTTTCAGCCTTTGTTCCCTCCGTATCAGAGAGTTTTGTTCTTCCTGATGCTTGCTGTAAATCATAAAAGATATAAGGCCGCCGATAATAATGGCAGCTCCCACGCATCCAAGGATAAGCCAGGCTGACAAGGGGATCTCAAAAGGTTTTAATGCTTTTTCCCTGTAATCCTGTGCTGCCCGGTCTGCTTTCAGCTTTGCTGCGTCTCTTCCTGCTAAAGCGTCTACAGCCTCTTCGGACGTTTCAGAAGATTTGGTAGAAGGAGCATCATCAAGCTTTGATTTAACTGCGGATGCGACCAGGGAATCGTTGATTTCCAGAAAGGTAGAACCAACTACTCTGTCCTGGTAACGATAATTAATTTTGGCTATTGCATTTTCCGGATCATCGTTTGATATATCATAACTTAATTCTGGCTGCGCATCATAAAAATCGGCAGTCTTTGGTAATATAATGCGGCTGTCAGGGTCCAGTACCAGCGCTTCCGGTTTTGTAATGGAAAGACCGCTAAAGTTTAAATCGTTGGTAATGGAACTATAAGTTTTTTCGTATTCAGCCGCTTTTAAAGACGTAAAATTATTAAAACCAAATTCCAGAAGATTTTTGGTGTCTGCCCAGTATTGAGGAGTAGAACCCTTTAGTATAACGGTGATGAGCTTCATTCCGTTTTTCTCGGCACACGTAATCAGTGTATTGCCGGCAAGGGTGGTATAACCGGTTTTTCCGCCCACTGCCTCAGGATAATAAAAAGGAGTACCTTTTCTCAACATTTTATGTCCCGGAAAAATGGCAAGTCCCTCTTTGTTAATGGAATTAGGTGGAAGTTTATAATAGGTGGTGGAATCGATCTCTTCAAAGATGGGATTATTAAAGGCTGCTCTGGCAATGAGTGCCATGTCATAGGGGGATGTATAATGTTCCGGGTTATTTAAACCGCTGGGATTGGCAAAATGAGTGTTTTTGCAGCCAAGTTCCTTTGCTCTTGCATTCATCATATCAGCAAAAGCCTCTCTGCTTCCTGCAACATGTTCTGCCAGCGCATTGGCAGATTCATTGGCAGATTTTAGTAAAAGAGCATAAAGGCAGTCTTTTACAGACAGCTGATCCCCTTCGTTAATTCCGGCATTGCTGCTTCCAGATTCCACATTAAATACAGCATCATGGGAAAAGGTTACAGTGTCGTCCAGTTTGCAGTTCTCAATCACCAGCAATGCAGTCATTACCTTTGTAATACTTGCAGGAAAATACTGGTTGTGTATATTCTGTCCCCAGAGAATTGTTCCCGTATCCCCATCCATCAGGATTGCTCCATCTGCCTGTACCGATATATTGTCAGGCCAGTCAACAGCAGCTTTCCCGGTTACTGTAAAGGAAGAGGCGAACAAAAACAGACACAGGAAGAAACTTAATACTTTTTTAGTCAATTGGGTCATGCTCAATAATCTCTCCATAGTTATGTTTCAGTTTCAGATAATTTATCAATTTACAGTATAGGTGATTTTGAGTAACAAGTAAAGTTTATTTGCTATTTTTCCCCTTTTTACGCATAAGAAACACGCATAAAGCTAATAGTATCACGACCGAGAAAAAGTAGAGAAAACCAATATAAAATACAGTATCCCTGAAAAAACCTTCCGGAACGATATTGATCAGCATATCAGTAGAAGGATCAAGCATCCAAAAATCATTTGTAAAAAACATATGGTGAAACATGATAAAATACTTTGTAAAATCCGAAGAAATTATTCCTGCGATTACAGCGGATCCAAGGAAAAATAACCCGCTTCCTATTAGAACTGACCGGGGAAATGTATTGTTCCAGCTTATTTTCAATAACATAAGGATAATGAGGCACAGTACCATAACCATAAGGCAGCCCCTGCGGATGGACATAGCTCCTAAAAACAGTCCCTGAACATCTTCCATATGAGCAATTTCTCTGGCACTGAAAAAATCTCTGCGGACTCCCCCCATTGTGGTATTTACCTGAAGTTCTGTCCGGTTACCCTTTAAATATGCCATCATCTGATTTGTGACATCCATCAGGTCATCCATCTTCATGGATACTGATTCTGTTACATTATATTTTTTATATTCTTTTTCGAAATAACCGGGAGTCCAGTAAACGGCGGCCTCGACTGCTGTGAATAACAGTACCACCATAAGGCAGATGGAAAAAATGATACCAAACGTATATTGCAGAAAACGGTTCATAAGTAACCTCCTGATTCTATTATTTTTTAACTGCTGTAGGCAGATTCCAGCAAAAACGGGTAGCAAGAAGACGAATTACGATGACAGCTGCAGCTCCTGCCAGCATGGCAATGTCTTCATTGATGTGATTCATCAAACCGGCATACAGCATGGCACCTGCAATGGAAGCACAGGCATAGATGTGCTTTTTTAAAACATAAGGGGTCTGGCCTGCCATGATATCACGCAGGATGCCTCCGCCTACACCAGTGATGACGCCTAGAAAAACTATGAGAAAATGATAATCACCATAGCCTGCCAAAACAGCAGTATCGATGCCAACTACTGTAAATGCGCCAAGACCGATCGCATCAAAGATATTCATGACCTTTTCAAAGGTTTCCATGTGGCGACCGGAAATAAATTTCTGATTCATCCTTACTGTAATAAATAGAAGCATAACCGTAATAAAGGCAAGTAATACGTAAATCGGATCCTTAAACAGCGCAGGAGGGACATTTCCAATAATAATATCACGCAGCATACCGCCGCCCACTGCTGTTGTAACGCCCAGAACAATGACTCCCAGCAAATCAAGCTGTTTTTTAATGGCTACCATGGCCCCCGAAGAGGCAAACGCTATGGTACCAACTGCTTCTACAAAAAAAAGCAAAGATAATTCTATTTTCATGGAAATCCTCCGATTATTTCAAGTAGGGAAATTAAGGCAAGTATAAAAGCTGTGGGAGTGTTTGTCAATATACAAAAACTGTGAGAAATACAGCTGTTCACAAAATATATCTTGATTTTTTTATTGAAATTATATATTATATGAAAAAGTTCAAAAGTGAACAGTTGGAATATATTTACAGAAGGAAAGGAGCGGGTAGGCATTTGGTAAGACGGCGGAACTTGATGATCTGTTTTCAGAAAGAGGTGTTTGCATGATTGATCAGAAAGAATTTGAAAAAAACGTACAGGAGTGGTCGGATATCTGTTTAAATGATGAACGGATTGACTTAGAATCCTACGATAAATTCGATGTAAAGAGGGGGCTTAGAGATAGGAACGGGAACGGAGTGGTTGCCGGTCTGACCAAAGTGTCAAAGATCTTGTCGAGTAAAACCATAGACGGAGAGAAGGTACCTTGTGAAGGGGAACTTTATTATCGGGGATATAATATTTATGACCTGGTAAACGGAGTAGTGAAAGAGGAACGGTATGGATTTGAAGAAATCGCCTATCTTCTTTTGTTTGGAGAATTGCCAGATAAAAAACAGCTGGATCGTTTCTCGCAGACACTGGGATACAGCAGAACTCTCCCTACCAATTTTGTCAGGGATGTGGTGATGAAAGCACCAAGCCATGACATGATGTCAACCCTTGCCAGGAGTATACTCACCTTGTCAGCCTATGACGAAAAAGCAGGGGATATATCGGTGCCAAATGTCCTTCGCCAGAGCCTGATGTTAATCAGCGTCATGCCAATGTTAGCTGTCTATGGATATCATGCCTTTAATCACTATGAGCGGGGCGGGAGCATGTATATTCACAGACCTGATGAAAAACTGTCCACAGCTGAAAACATTTTAAGACTTCTAAGACCTGATATGAAGTATTCCAAAGTGGAAGCTCATGTTCTTGACCTGGCCCTTATTCTTCATATGGAACACGGCGGCGGCAATAACTCCACATTTACAACCCACGTGGTGACCTCCTCCGGTACCGATACTTACAGCGTAGTAGCGGCAGCGCTTGCATCATTAAAAGGACCAAAGCACGGCGGTGCGAACATCAAGGTAGTTGAGATGATGGAGGACTTAAGGAAAGAGGTACACGACTGGAAGGATGAAGAAGAAATAGAGGAGTACTTAAGAAAGCTGCTTCACAAGGAAGCATATGACCGGAAAGGATTGATTTACGGAATGGGACATGCTGTCTATTCTAAATCAGACCCCCGTGCGGAAATATTCAAAGGTTTTGTAAAACAGCTCTCAGAAGAAAAGGGTCGTATGGAAGATTTTAACCTTTATTCGGCCATAGAGAGGCTGGCTCCCAAGGTAATCGGGGAAGAGCGCCGGATTTACAAAGGAGTCAGTGCCAATGTTGATTTTTACAGCGGATTTGTTTATTCTATGTTAGATATTCCCAATGAGTTGTTTACTCCCATTTTTGCAATAGCAAGAATCGTAGGCTGGAGTGCTCACCGGATTGAGGAGCTGATTAACATGGATAAGATTATACGTCCGGCTTATGTGAGTGTGATGCAGGAGGAAGAGTATAATCCTCTTGATTTAAGATGATTATCCAATTAGAAAAGCAGGCTGAAAAGCCTGCTTTTTTACGACCATTTTTGGCCTTTACATGTAAATTTCAGATATAGTTTGTAAAGCTTTGGAAAAGTATCTTGAATATTATAATCCGCCGATTTATGCTTTAGAAAATGAGACGCGCCTTCATTGGAAAAACATCAGACGGAATATAATAACGAGGAGCATAAGGAGGAATTAAGTATGAAGAGCAGAAAGAATTATGCGGCTGCTTTTATTTTAGCTGCCTTAACAGCAGCATTGGCGGGGGGATACGTATATGCGGCAACGGAACACTTCTCTGATTCTACTACTGATCAGGCATGGGATGCGTGGACTCAGAAGTGGGAAGGGGAAGTGAGCCGTGATTACGAAAAAATAGCTCTTACACCTGGAGCAGATGAGTCAAAATTAAATTTTGCCTGGTATTCAAAAACAGATGGTGTTGCAACTCCCAAGGTTGAATTATCAAAAAAAAGTGATTTAAGTCAATCGGTTACATACGACGGGAATGCGGTTCAGGCAGTAGAGGGATATCAGAGCAACCGGGTAACCGTGGATTCTCTTTCTGAAAATACCACATATTATTATCGGTATTTTAAAAACGGTCAGCCTTCTAAAACCACTTCTTTTAAGACTCATAATTTTAACAGCTATTCCATGCTCTATGTTGGAGATCCTCAGATCGGTGCTTCAAAGGGGCAGACCACTTCCAGAGGAGATAAACTGGAAAACAAGTCAGAGATTAATACAGCGGCACGCAATGATGCTTTTAGCTGGAACAAGACATTAAATACCGCTATGAATGCAAATCCGGATATCAGCTTTATACTTTCTGCAGGAGACCAGATTAATAAAAATGTTGAGGGAAGAGATCTGGGAAATGAAACGGAGTATGCAGGATTTTTAAATGCGGACTGGATGAAATCCCTTCCTGTTTCGACAACCATCGGAAACCACGATTCCACTAATGAAAGCTATAGTCTGCACTTTAATAATCCCAATGATACCCAGCTGGGAAAAACAACGGCAGGAGGAGATTATTTTTATAAGTATGGTCCTGCTTTGTATGTTGTTCTTAATACGAATAATTACAATTGCGCGGAACATGAACAGGCCATTCGCCAGGCAGTGGAAGCGTATCCCAAAACAACCTGGAGAATTGTAATGATACATCAGGATATTTACGGAAGTGGTCTTGATCACTCTGATTCTGATGGAATCGTCCTAAGAACCCAACTTACTCCTTTGATGGATAAATATGATGTGGATGTGGTACTTCAGGGGCATGACCATACCTATTCCAGAAGCTATTTATTAAAGTCTGATTCTAAGACTCATTCCAATTATAATTTTTATGACTGGGATAATGTAAAGGATGAGGCAGGTAATGTATTTCCTTATACAGACGCCACTTACCAGGCCCAGAACAATTGTTACACCATTGCGAATTCAATGGCCGGGGGTGTAACAAATGGAGATGGAACACTTTATATGGAAGCCAATTCTGCAACGGGAAGCAAATACTATGAATTGATTCCAAGCAAACAGGATTATATCGCAACAAGAAGCCAGAACTGGAATCCTACTTATTCCGTAATCCGTATAAACAACAATACCTTTGCAATTGATACTTATGAGATTGTGGGCGGGAAGGTTCAGAAAATTGATGATACTTATGAGTTAAAAAAGACCAACGCAGCAAGAAGGTAATAGGTTTCTAAGATCTCCGGGGCAAATGGCTGTGGCTGAATGCCCCGGGGGATAGCCGGAAAAAAGTAACAGGTGAGAAAGGAGCCGCCATATATGGAATTTGAGCAGCATGGAAAAACCACATGGATAACACAGGAAAAGAGGTGGCTTCAGTGGATCGTATTTGCAGCTGTTATGGCAGCATTTACTCTGTTTTTGGTCCGTTTTAATCAGGTAGATATAGCCAGCCTTATATCCACACAAGGAAGAACTTTTGAACGTGGCCGGGTTATAGAGGTTCTTTCGGACAATTTACAGGAAGACGGCAGCAGGACCGGCCAGCAGAATGTTCTGGTTGAAATTCGTTCCGGATCTCTGAAAGGTAAAATGGTTGAGGCAACCAGCAACAATGGTTATCTGTTTGGAGCAGCCTGTGAACCAGGAATGAATGTAATTTTAATTCAAAGCGTGTCCGGTGATATTGCTATCCATACAGTATACAGCGTAGATCGGGAGTGGGCTGTTCTCGGATTTGTTCTGCTATTTCTGGCGGTTGTCTGTGTAATAGGGGGCTGGAAAGGTTTTTATTCCTGTGTAGGACTGATCTTTACCTTCGCCTGCATCGTGTGGCTTTATATACCAATGATTTATAAGGGATATTCTCCATTTTTTGCAGCAGTCCTGGTTGCATCAATCACGACCTTTGTCACAATGTATTT
>SVDS01000061.1 GCA_015057715.1 Paenibacillaceae bacterium | reverse complement strand
TGGCCGTTGGTTTCATTTGGATCAATTCCATCTTTAATCCAGATCACTTTTTCACAGTTTAAGTACTGACAGAGCATTTCCTCTATCTCTTCTTTTGTCATAAGAGGGTTGCGGCCCTCGCTTAACAGGCACATCTCTGTTGTAACTACAGTTCCTTCACCGTCTACATGGAAGGATCCGCCCTCCAGTACAAATCCTTCTGTCCGGTAAGAATCGATTCCTTCCAGATCACATACTTTCTGCGCTACCAGATCATCCTGATCCCATGGGAAGTACAGTCCGTCAACAAGTCCGCCCCAGGCATTAAAGGTCCAGTCACATCCTCTGATTCCGCCTTTGTCATTGATTACAAAGGTTGGTCCGCAGTCACGAATCCAGGCATCGTTGCTGGTTACTTCTACCACACGAATGTCAGCTGGCAGATGTGCACGGCAGTTCTGAAACTGGGCTGGTGACGCACATACGGTAACCGGTTCAAACTGACGGATTGCTTTTGCAACCTGGGCAAATACGGTCTGTGCAGGCTTTGCACCGTTTCTCCAGTTATCCGGTCTTTCCGGCCAGAGCATCCAGACTCTTTCCTGTTCTTCAAATTCTGCAGGCATACGGTAACCGTCCTGCTTTGGGGTTGTATTTTCAATTCTCTTTGCCATAATAGATACCTTCTCTCTTATTTATCTCTTTTTCTGTTAACAATTACTTCACCGATTATAATGAATATTACCGCACCTATGGTGATTGGGAGTTTTGATGACAAAGTCTCTGCATCAAAGCTTAATGGAATTGCTGTAAAGATCAGTGCAATCACAATCAGTATCATAGGCAGACTTGCTAATATCTTTAAAAATAACGGACTGCCTGGAACTTTAAACGGCCGTTCTGTATCTGCATCTGTCTTTCTCAGCTTAATAAATGCAGGAAATACAGGCAGGTAAGAAAGCAGAAACATAACCAGGTTCAGTGCGAAGAAACTCCAGAATAAATCCTCATTTGGCATAAACGGAGCAATAATAAGAACCAGGCTGGCAACCAGGCCGTTCATAACTGCTGAACCGATTGGCATATTTGTTTTTTTGCTGCGTATTTTAAATACTCTGGGCATATCTCCATTTTCTGCGGAATAAGCGGCCACATTGTTTACTCCCAGTGACCAGGAAATCATATTTCCAAAAAGCGTAAGCAAAAATCCAATTGCTACAGCAATTACAATCACACCTCTTGTTGAACCAGTTAAAATCTGAACACTTGCAACAAGTCCTGTACTGGTGCTGATCTGATCGGAAGGAATTGCAACTCCGATTCCAAATGCCATAAAGATGTAAATAGCTGCTATTACCAGACCTCCTGCAATAATTGACTGGGGAATCTGCTTTTTGGGATTTTCCATATCTCCCGCAAAGGTACAGACTACTTCAAATCCAAGGCAGTTAAACAAAATTACGGATATATAGGATAAGCTGTTTAAATCAAATTTGGGAAGCATGGAGGATAAGGTGTATTCATTTGCTACACCATGGGTTACAGCTCCGTAAATACCAAGTATTCCTAACGTAACGGCAATTAAAATTTTAATTGCAGCTGCCCCATTTAAAATCCAGGCACTGTCACAAATTGAATTAAAACTGATTAATACGATGATCCATACAAAAGCCAGCTCGATTAGTAAAGATGGAACAAGTCCCATTTCGGTTCCTGTCAGCAAACTGATAACATTAGGGAACATCAGCGCCAAAGAAGCCATCCAGAGGGGAAAATTAATCCAGTAATACCACGCTACTCTTCCTCCCCACTTATTTCCAAAAGCCTTTGATACCCAGTCATACATTCCACCGTCCCCTTCATAGGTTGTACCAAGCTCTGATGAAATCAGGCCATATGGCAGCAAGAATGTAATAAGCAGAAAGATCCACCAGAAGTACTGGGAATTACCGATTGCTGCTACCGGCGCTGCTGCTTCTGCCACAAATACCACACAGATTACGGTCATTATGGCATCGATTAAACGAAATTTTTTCTTTGGCGCTTCTGACATGGTGACTCCCCCTTATCTGATATGTCTCTCATCCATGAATTTTTCTAACTGCTCTTTTGCTGCTGCGACCTGCAGTTCGCTTGCTGCCTGCTCTCTCTGATACTGAGTGAAATAAACCAGCAGACCTCTCATTGCAGTCAGACGGTTACCTGCCTCTAAGAATGCAATGGAACTTTCGCTGTCAAGTACTTCATCGGTCACGTCTTCTCCTCTTGTTGCCGGCAGACAGTGCATAAATTTGCATCCGATATTTCCAAGAGACATCAAATCTCTGTTTACCTGGTAATCTTTAAATGTAGCCACTCTCTCTTCTTTTGGTGTCTCGTTTTCATAAAGGCCATACCATACATCTGTGTAAATGAAGTCGGCACCTCTTACACTTTCACGGTTATCGGTTACTTCCCATGTACCGCCTGATATCTTGCAGTTTTCTTCCATGATCTTTTTGTGCTCTTCTAAAAGCTGGTTCTTTTCCGGACCATAATGAACAAAGTGCATGCCAAGTTTTGTTGTGATGAAACCAAGGGAAGCACATACCTGAGTGCCGTCTCCTACGAATACCACCTTGCAGTCTTCCAGTTTCTTACCTCTGGGAAGATGCTCTACGATTGTACAGAGATCGCCGATTTCCTGAGTTGGATGATTGTAATCGCTCATTGCATTTAATACTGGAATTGAACATGCGCTTGCCAGTTCCACTACGCTCTTATGCTCGATAACACGTGCCATAACCACATCAATCATCTGGGATAAAACTCTTCCTGTATCGCCGATGGTCTCATGACCGCCAAGCTGAATCATGCCAGGTCCTAAGTACTGGGCATGTCCGCCAAGCTGTTCCATTGCTGTTTCAAAGGATACACGGGTTCTTGTAGAAGACTGCTGAAAGATCATTCCCAGTGTTTTTCCCTTCATAAGGGGTGGATTGTAGCCTGCCTTAATGCTTTTTTTGATCTCTAAGGAAAGATGAATGATGTCTAACAGCTCTTCCTTTGTAAAATCATTGGTGTCAATAAAATGACGAATTCCGTTTGCTCTCATGGTGAATCCTCCTGTTTTTTATTTAATTGAAAGTGAATACAGTTCCTGTTTTCCCGTCCAAAGCTTCAATTGCCTTATCAAGAGAAGTGATAATTGCTTTCTTGGAGGGATTTGATCTAACAAACTTCATGGCTGCCTGCACCTTTGGAAGCATACTTCCGGGAGCAAACTGTCCCTCTTCGCAATATTTATTTGCTTCATAAATACTTAAGTGATCCAGATTCTTCTGATCTGGTTTATTGTAATTAACTGCAACCTTCTCAACTTCAGTCAGAATCATAAGGATGTCTGCTTCTACCTGTTCAGCAAGAAGCTCTGCTGCAAAGTCTTTATCAATCACTGCTGCAGTTCCGCAAAGACAACCAGTCGGATGTTCAATAACCGGAATTCCGCCGCCTCCGCAGGTAATTACGATTGCTTTTGGCCAAAGCTCTTTTACTGCATCAATTTCCACAATTTTCTGAGGAAGGGGTGAAGCAACAACTCTTCTGTATCCCCGGCCTGCATCTTCCTTCATTACGTATCCTTTTGATGTTGTCAGCTCTTCGGCTTCTTCTTTTGAATAAAAAGGACCAATTGGTTTGGTTGGATTTTGAAATGCAGGATCCTTCTCATTTACTACAACCTGAGTCGCAATGGTGACTACGGGGAAATTCTGATTTCTCTTATTCAGTGCATACTTCAGCGCCTGTTGCAGATGATATCCGATATATCCCTGTGACATGGCTCCGCATACATCAAACGGCATTGGCGGCGTTACATCCTTTGCTGCTTCAGATGCCATAAGAATTCTTCCGACCTGGGGTCCGTTTCCATGTACAATGGCCATTTCATACCCGCGTTCGTTCATTTCTGCAATATACTCACAAGTCTTATGAACCACTGAAAGCTGAGCCTGCGCTGTTGCTTCTCCTTTTCCTGACTGAAGGGCATTACCGCCTAAGGCAAGAACTATTTTTACAGCCACTGGTGAAACCTCCTTTATTTTGTTTTTGCTGTGATTGCCGTTGTGAATCGCTCTCACAAGACGAAAATAGCAGTTTTCAGACCGGTTGAGAATGTAGCTAATGGGTAGAACTTTATAACACTTTCTACTGTTTTACACATAAACTTTTCTAAACTTTTGTGCATTATGCACTAAAGTTTTGTCGATTTTTGTAATTTCGCAGTTGAAAAAAGTTTTTATTTTGTTATACTGATAATAACTTACAATCATCGGCTTACGAACTGGAGGCACATATGGAAAAGGGTGTTAGCTTTCTCTACAATTTGTTTATCATCATTGTCTATTCCGGAATTTTGTGGATGTCATTTTTTCTGTTTCTAAATGGAAAAGATAAGATTCTGCTTTGGATCGGGATTATTTACTCGGCAATTATAATAGATGATATTGTGACTTTCGCATCAGAACAGTTTCAGAGTTTTGCAGAAAACTATAATCGGATTTTTATGATCGTACCAACTCATAAGACATTAATTTATTTAACGATGTCACTTGGTTATCTGATCATATTTAAGAACCTGATCAACAAAAAAATAACCTGGTATGACTTCAGTATTCTTGGCATCTATGTAACCTACATGTTTTTCATCCCTGCTTTGGATAACAGTGCATGGAAAATCTTTCTCTATTACCTGCCAAGCCAGCTTTATAATGCCTATGTAGGTGCAGAAGTTTTATGGACAATAAAAAAGAACCCTGAATTTTATCAGGGCTCGTTCTATCAATGGTGCAGAATCCTATTTTGTTTCACTATTATTATGAATCTTTGTATTATCGTGGAAGATTCCATTGTGATTTTTCATTTTGATGTATATTCCAAATACTATATTAATATGAACAACAGAAGTATTACCTCCGATATTATGTATCTGACCCACGCTGCATTTTCCGCCTGTTATTTAATGTATTATTTAAAAACTTCACTGCGGAACAATACAATTGTGAATTCTGTAAACAGCCATACTCACTCCAGCCTGCCTTCTGATATTGAAGAAAGCATTCTGCATCGTTTCTGTGAGACCTACCATTTAACAATAAGAGAACGTGAAATTTTAAAAGTACTGCTCTTAGATAAAACCAATCAGGAGATCAGCGATGATTTATTTATCTCTCTTGGAACAGCCAAAACCCACGTCCATAACATCTTTCAGAAAATAGGTGTTGTAAAACGCCCCCAGCTTCTGAATATATACGACACCTTCCGAAAAGATCAGCTGAATGCAAAACCGGAAAATGAAACACCGTCCCCGTAGCCTGTTGGCTTCGGGAACGGTGTTTTTTATTTCAGCATATGAATAAACAGCCCACTTCTTAATTTCGGTTCAAACCAGGTTGATTTTGGCGGCATTAAAAGTCCTGCATCCGCAACTGAGAAGAGTTCTCCAATTGAGGTGGGATACATGGAAAACGCCACTGTCATATCTTCTTCACATCGTTTTTCCAGTTCCTTTAATCCACGGATTCCACCAATAAAATCAATTCGCTTATCAATTCTCGGATCTCCGATTCCCAAAATGGGACCTAAGAGATTGTCCTGTAAAATAGATACGTCAAGGCCTTTTACCGGATCCTGGCTCATTAACCCAGCCTTCGCCTTTAAGCAATACCAGGTTTTATTGAAATACATTCCGAAGGTTCCCTTTTCAGCTGGACCATAAGCTTCTTCTCCTACAGAAGTAACGGTAAATCCATTGGATAGTTCAGCAAGGAACGCTTCCTGGGATAATCCGTTTAAATCCTTTACCACACGGTTATAAGGAAGAATCATCAGCTGATCATCGGGAAAGAGTACGGACAGGAAGAAATTAAATTCCTCATCTCCCGTATACCCGTTGGTCTCTTCCCGTCTTTTTAAGCCTACTTTTACAGCAGACGCAGCACGGTGATGACCGTCGGCAATATAGGTAGCTGGAATGTGCAGAAAGCTTTCTTCTATCATTCCCACAGTTTGGGAATCTGCGATTTTCCATACTTTATGACTGATTCCATCATCTGCGGTAAAATCATAAAGCGGTTCTGTCTTCTTTTTATCTTCCACCAGACGGTTAATTTCCTCAACGGAACGATACGCCAGGAAGATGGGTCCAGTCTGGGCATCTGTGGTATCTACATGACGGATTCTGTCCAGTTCCTTTTCCTCTCTGGTATTTTCGTGCTTTTTAATCACACCATTTACATAATCATCAATGGATGAACAGGCCACAATTCCGGTCTGGCTTCTTCCTTCCATAACCAGCTCATAAATATAATACGCATTTGTCCCGTCCAGCTCAAAGGTTCCATCTTTCATCCAGTCCTTCAGCAGGGCTGCCGCCTTTTCATAAACCCGTTCATCGTATATATCTGTATCCTGTGAAAATTGTGTTTCCGGGCGGTCAATATTTAAAAATGATTTTGGATTCTCAGCCGTTATTTCACAGGCTTCCTTCCGGTTATATACATCGTAAGGAAGGGCCGCCACCAGGCTGGCCTCTTCCTTATTAGGTCTTACACATTGAAATGGTTTTACGATTGCCATGATTTCTCCCCTATTTGATTACTCTGACCCGTATTACGCCTTTGATGGCATTCAGTTTCTGAATACTTACGGCATCCGGTACATTCTCCAGATCAAGGAGAGTATAAGCATACTTTTCACGGCTCTTATTTGTCATGTCGGAGATATTCACATTACCGGCTGCCAGCGTTCCTGTAATCTGACCGATCATGTTGGGGATATTTAAATGCAGAACTGCAATGCGGCTTGCAGCGTTGCAGATTCCCATATCACAGGCAGGGAAATTGACTGAATTACGAATATTACCATTATCGATATAATCCATAATCTCTTCCACTGCCATCTTCGCACAGTTATCTTCTGATTCCTCTGTAGAAGCCCCAAGATGAGGAATGACAATGGCGCCTTCCATATGTACTGAAGTTGGATTTGGGAAATCAGATACGTATTTTTTGATCTTACCAGATTTTAACGCTTCAGCCATATCCGCCTCATTCACCAGAATGTCTCTTGCAAAATTCAGAATGACTGCTCCATCCTTCATATTATCAAAGGCTGCTTTATTGATCATTCCCTTTGTTGCATCCACTAACGGCACATGAAGGGTAATATAATCACACTCTTTATAAATTGTTTCCACGGCAGTAATATGTTTTACATTTCTTGAAAGTCTCCAGGCAGCGTTAACTGAGATGAAGGGGTCGTATCCGTACACATCCATTCCAAGGGAAGAACAGGCATTGGCAACCTCTGCACCGATGGCGCCAAGACCAATGACTCCAAGCTTCTTGCCTCTGATTTCACATCCGGCAAATGCACTTTTGGCTTTTTCCGCAGATTTGGAGATGTTTTCATCTTCCTGATTTTCCTTACACCAGCGGATTCCGCCTTCAATATCACGGGAAGCTAACATCAGACCAGCGATCACCAGCTCCTTTACTCCGTTTGCATTGGCCCCTGGTGTATTAAATACCACAATACCCTCTGCAGCACATGCCTCTAAAGGAATGTTATTGACACCTGCTCCTGCTCTTGCGATTGCAAGAAGCCCGTCTGGAAGTGCCATCTCATGCATGGAAGCACTTCTTACAAGTACGCCATCTGCACCTTCCATCTGATTTGTAAGTTCGTAATCTTCTGTTAATAATGCGGTTCCGTATGTAGAAATCGCATTAAGGCAATGAATTTTTTTCATGGCTGTGATCTCCTTTCAGTCTGCCTGTGCTGTATGTTTTTCTTCAAAGTCTCTCATAAAGGAAACCAGCTTCTCCACTCCTTCTAAAGGCATGGCGTTATAAATGCTGGCACGCATACCGCCTACGGATCTGTGACCTTTTAAGTTCTCAAATCCCGCAGCTTTTGACTCTTTCACAAATAAGGCATCCAGTTCTTCATTGCCGGTAACAAAAGGTACGTTCATAAGAGAACGGTCCTTCTCAACCACAGTGCCGTGAAACATCTTACTCTGATCCAGAAAATCATAAAGAATTGCTGCTTTCTTTTCATTAATCTTTTTCATTGCTTCCAGTCCGCCTAAGTTCTTTAACCACTTAAATACCTTACCGCAGATATAGATTCCATAGGCAGGCGGTGTATTATAAAGGGATTTTGCATCTGCATGAGTCTTATAACGAAGCATGGTAGGTGTTTCTTTCAAAACGTCCTCCCGGATTAAATCTTCCCGGATAATGACAATCACAACACCCGCTGGACCCACATTTTTCTGGGCTCCGGCGAAAATAAGTCCATACTTACTGACATCCACAGGTTCCGATAAGAAGCAGGAGGAGAGGTCTGCTACCAGTATTTTACCTTTTGTGTCAGGCAGTGTTTTAAATTTGGTTCCGTAAATGGTGTTATTTTCACAGATATACACGTAATCCGCATCTTCTGAGATAGGAAGATCGGAAACATCCGGTATATAACTGAATGTTTTATCAGCACTGGAAGCGACTGCATTGGCTGTACCATAAAGTTTTGCCTCCTGGTACGCTTTCTTTGCCCACTGTCCGGTGATGATATAATCTCCAACCCCATTCTGAAATAAATTCATGGGAACCATGGCAAACTGCTGGGACGCTCCGCCCTGTAAAAACAGCACCTTGTAATTGTCCGGAATTGACAATAAGTCTCTTAAATCAGCTTCTGCTTCATTGATGATGGTGTCATAAGCCTTGGATCGATGACTCATTTCCATCACCGACATTCCGGTTCCCTTATAATCCATCATCTCATCTGCTGCTTCTTTTAAGACTTCTTCCGGCAGGACTGCAGGTCCTGCAGAAAAATTGTACACTCTGCTCATATCTCTTCCTCCTCAAATTCGGGACTCTTATCCCTTTCCTTACTGATGTTAGATCTTTAAATCTTCTTCGTCAAATGCATCCTCGATGGGGGCTCCCGGTGAAACCATAGGGAATACCTTGTCATCGCAATGAATCTGACAATCTATAACAACAGGAACATTAAGGGCAATGGCTTCTTTTAAGACTTCTTCAAACTCTTCTTTTCCGGTAACCCGGTAAGCCTTTGCTCCCATTCCTTCTGCTATCTTAACAAAATCAACCTGGTCATTAAGAACTGTATGTGAATACCTCTTTCCATAGAACAGGGTCTGCCACTGACGTACCATACCCAGTACATGATTGTTTAATACAACCTGGATAATGGGGATGTTATAACGGGTTGCTGTTGCAATCTCGTTTAAATTCATACGAAAACACCCGTCTCCCGCCACATTGATGACTGTTTTGTCCTTACAGCCCATCTTAGCGCCAAGGGAAGCACCAAGACCATATCCCATGGTGCCAAGCCCTCCTGAAGTGATAAAGCTTCTGGGCTTTTTATACTGATAGTACTGTGCCGCCCACATCTGGTGCTGACCTACCTCTGTGGTGATAATGGCATCTCCTTTTGTTACCTCATAGATCTTTTCTATAATATAGGGACCGGTGAGTATACTCTTTTCATAGCGCATGGGATACATATCCTTCAAGCGGTCTATATGAGCTACCCATTCCTCATGGTTAATGGGATCCAGCCTTGCATTTAATTTTCTTAAAATGGATTTCACATCACCAATTACACTGGCATAAGTCTTTACATTTTTATTGATCTCAGCGGGATCTACATCAAAATGCAAAATCTTAGCATTTCTGGCAAAGCGGGATGCGTTGCCGGTCACCCGGTCACTGAATCTGGCTCCGATTACGATTAAAAGATCGCACTCTGTAATACCAAAATTAGATGTCTTGGTTCCGTGCATACCAACCATTCCGGTATAGAGCTCATCTGTTCCGTCAAAAGCACCTTTGCCCATCAGACTGTCTGCAACCGGTGCCTGAATCTTATGAGCAAAGGAAGCAAGCTCATCAGAAGCATTGGCAATGACTGCGCCTCCGCCTACAAAAATATAGGGCTTTTGTGATTTGCGTATTAACTGCAGTGCCTGCTCTAAATCCTCTTCCAATATGGTATCTTCCTGACGGATAATTGGCTCCGGTTCCTTCTCTTCATATTCGTAATTGCTGGCAGTCACATCCTTTGTTATATCAATTAATACAGGGCCTGGTCTGCCGGTCTGGGCAATCTTAAATGCCCTGCGGATGGTATCTGCCAGTTTACTAATGTCTTTTACAATAAAATTATATTTTGTTATTGGCATGGTAACGCCGGCAATATCAATCTCCTGAAAGGAATCTCTGCCAAGGAGGCCAACTGCAACATTGCAGGTAATGGCTACCATGGGCACGGAATCCATAAACGCAGTAGCGATTCCAGTTACCAGGTTGGTTGCCCCCGGACCTGAGGTCGCCAGACATACCCCTACTCTTCCGGTTGCTCTCGCATAACCGTCCGCTGCATGGGCAGCTCCCTGTTCATGGGAGGTAAGTATATGGGTGATCTCATCCTGATGCTTATAAAGAGCATCATATATATTTAAAATGGTGCCGCCCGGATATCCGAAAACGGTATCCACGCCCTGTTCCTTCAAGCACTCGATTACGATCTCTGCTCCAGTTATTGTCTTCATAAGCTGCTCCTTTTCTTTATATTTCCAGGATTGCCCCACGGCTTGCAGGGGCTGCCATAGCCGCATATCTTGCCAGATATCCGGAAGTAACTAATGGCTTCCTTGGCTGCCATTTTTCCTTTCTGGCTGCCATCTCTTCATCAGATACTTTTACATCCAGTCTGTGGTTGTCAATATCAATGGATATGATATCTCCTTCCTCCACCAGTGCGATAGGGCCGCCCACGGCTGCCTCGGGACAGGTATGGCCAATGGAAGCTCCTCTGGAAGCACCGCTGAACCGTCCGTCTGTAATGAGCGCTACGGTGGAACCAAGTCCCATACCAGCAATGGCTGAGGTTGGGTTTAACATTTCTCTCATTCCAGGGCCGCCTTTTGGACCTTCATAGCGGATTACCACCACATCTCCTGCAACGATCTTTCCGCCCTTGATTGCTTCAATGGCATCCTCTTCACAGTCAAAGACTCTTGCAGGACCTTCGTGTTTTAACATTTCAGGAGCAACGGCAGAACGTTTTACAACCGCACTGTCCGGTGCTAAATTACCTTTTAATATGGCGATTCCGCCGGTGCTGCTATAGGGATTTTCCACTGGACGAATAACTTCAGGATCTTTATTTACACATCCCTTAATGTTTTCCCCCACTGTTTTTCCAGTTGCCGTAATGCAGTCCAGTTCTAAAAGTCCCAGCTTGCTGATCTCATTCATGACTGCATAAATGCCGCCTGCCTCGTTTAAATCTTCTATATAAGTAGGGCCAGCAGGAGCAAGGTGACAAAGGTTTGGAGTTTTTGCACTGATCTCATTGGCAAGCTCCAGATTTAAGTCCACGCCTGCTTCATGAGCAATGGCTGGGAGATGAAGCATACTGTTGGTGCTGCATCCAAGAGCCATATCCATGGTAAGAGCATTTCTAAATGCCTTCTCACTCATAATGTCACGGGGACATATATTTTTCTTTAACAGCTCCATAACCGCCATGCCTGCATGTTTTGCAAGCTTTAAACGCTCGGAGTATACAGCGGGAATGGTTCCATTTCCCTTTAAGCCCATTCCAAGAACTTCCGTTAAACAGTTCATGCTGTTAGCCGTATACATACCGGAACAGGAACCGCAGGTCGGACATGCCTTCTGCTCATATTCCTTTACATCCTCTTCCGTCATCTTACCAGCAGTATAAGCTCCCACTGCTTCAAACATGCTGGAAAGACTGGTCTTATGGCCCTGCACACGTCCAGCCAACATTGGTCCGCCACTGACGAACACTGTAGGTATGTTAATGCGCGCTGCTGCCATTAAAAGTCCGGGAACATTTTTATCACAATTGGGTACCATAACCAGAGCATCGAAGGCATGGGCTCTTGCAAGGCATTCTGTGGAGTCTGCAACTAAATCCCTGGTGACCAGTGAATACTTCATACCAATATGACCCATGGCAATTCCGTCACAGACTGCAATGGCCGGAACCATGACCGGTGTTCCGCCCGCCATGGCAACTCCCATTTTGACGGCATCGACTATTTTATCCAGATTCATATGGCCTGGTACGATTTCATTATAGGAACTGACGATACCAATTAAAGGCCTTTCCATCTCTTCCTCTGTCATTCCCAGTGCATTAAAAAGGGAACGATGAGGTGCCTGCTGCATACCTTTTTTAACTGAATCACTTTTCATCTGCTGCACACTCCTTTTCTTTTTTCATAACTTTCTGATTATATGGAAATCCGGGAGCGTATAAAATCTGATGTTTTATCCGCTTCCGGCAATTTTTATATATTAAATTGTTGGGTGCCAGAAGAGCTAAATAATCCGCTCTGCGATTAAATCACCCATTTCTGTTGTAGACACCTTTTTAAATCCATCGGAGTAAATGTCTCCGGTCCGGTATCCTTCTTTTAAAACCTGCTCCACGGCTGCTTCCACAACATCTGCTTCCTTGTCTAAATCAAAGGAATACCGAAGCATCATGGCTGCGGAAAGAATGGTTGCAATTGGATTTGCAATATTTTTTCCTGCGATATCAGGTGCAGAACCGTGACTTGGTTCATACATGCCAAATTTGCTTTCATTCATACTGGCTGAGGAGAGCATTCCGATAGATCCTGTAATCATGCTGGCTTCATCGGATAATATATCCCCGAACATGTTCTCAGTAAGAATCACATCAAACTGTCCCGGATTCATCACCAGCTGCATGGCACAGTTATCTACCAGCATATGGTTCAGTGTCACTTCCGGATAATCCTGAGCCACCTCTTCCACCACTTTTCTCCAAAGTCTGGAGGAGTCCAGTACATTGGCCTTATCTACACTGATGACCTGCTTTTTCCGCTTCATGGCAATATCAAATGCCTTTACTGCTATTCTGCGGATCTCATTCTCATTATAGGTAAGAGTATCCACTGCAGTCATCACACCGTCCACCTCTTTGGTGTAACGGTCTCCGAAGTAGAGTCCCCCGGTAAGTTCTCTCATGATGACCATATCAAACCCATCTCCGATAATCTCTTTTTTTAAAGGACAGGCATCAGCAAGTTCTTTATAAAGATATGCCGGGCGGATATTCGCAAATAAATTAAGACCTTTGCGGATGGCTAGCAGCCCCGCTTCAGGTCTCAGATTCGGTGCCACATCGTACCATTTTGAATTACCCACATTCCCCCCGACTGCACCAAGGAGAACGGAGTCGCTATTTTTTGCTGTTTCCAATGCTTCGTCCGTTAATGGGACGCCATATGTATCAATGGATATCCCTCCCATTAAGACTTCTGTATAATCAAACAGGTGGTGATAAACTGCCCCAACCTTATCTAATATCTTTCTAGCCTCTCCAATGATTTCAGGCCCTATCCCGTCGCCAGGGATTACTGCAATGTTATAATTCATTTGTACTCTCCCTCTGTGTCACTGCAATCTGCTGATATATTTCTTCTCATAATAGAACATTTGTCAGGATTTTTCAACTAAAATAAAATATTTTTACTGGAAAACATATATGAGAAAGGAATTGATACTATAATTAACGGTTATAAAAGAAGAGAAAACAGGAAAAAAGCAGACCCGGTATTTTAAACCGAGACTGCTCTTTTCCTGTTTTGTCATTTGTTTATTTACTTATTTCCTCATTGACAGTCAGACATTTATCAACCGATGCCTTATCTATTTCATTTACAAAGGGAGAATTTTCTGTTCTTGTATAATAGCAGCTTGAATCCTCGTTAAGACTTCCTACTGAAAGCTGGAATGTCTCATCCTTTCCATTCTTGTTATAAGTATAAGAAATAACGGCAGAAGGCCGATCAAGACCATAATCCTTTAACTGGGAATCCGTTACATTATAGTTTGGACAGCTCTTTACCTTCAGGCCTGCAAGGGAATCAGCCAGTACATTTAATGGAGAATTGTCATCCAGCTTATTTTCCGCGGAGTCTGCAGAGTCCTTATACCATTCAATGGTCCCTTTCTCATCATCCAGCTTTTTCTTTACGAACTGTTTCCTGCTGTCTGCCTTGGTCACAGTAATTCCTGTGATATCGGTTCCGGCAATTGCCGGGAATTCTTCCAGAGCCATAAAGTCATTCAGACTGCTGTCTGTCTCCGTATAAAGGGAAGAACCGATGAGATAAGGGGTATCCTCTCCCTGAATTGCAGCATAGTAATCTCCGTCCGGAGTAGCATTTCCAAGGAGAATCACTGACTTTTTATTGTCTGCACCAGTGACTGTGATGGTACGGATAGGCTGATCCAGTCCATATGCACCAAATCCATCTCCGTCTTCCAGTTTTCTCACTGCTTCCAGCTTAGAGACAGTGGAAGCAATCCCGTCCATTTTAGTCTGCATCACCGGGAATTTCTCATCCTGGTCGTAGATCCATTTTCCATCCTTCTTTGTAAAGGAGATCTCACTGCCATCCCGGTCATAAGAAACTGACTGAATTTCAGAAAAGTCGGTCATATAAACTTTGGAGGCCTCTTTCTGATTTTCCGTTTTTTTCTGGGAGCGGTCCATGTACTGCCCCACTCCCACATACACTGCACAGAGTACCACTAACGCGGCAGCCCCAAATATCAGTCCGTTTTTTTTCTTCATAAGTCCTGCCTCCTTCTACAGACGTCTGCGCTTTAACCAGATCATAAGTCCGCAGCCAAGGGACGCCGCAGGAATAATTAAGATAAACAGGATTCCCCACATACCGCCATGTGTCACCGTATTATAGGTCACGTCAAGACTCTTGGAGGGGATGGAAACATTCGCTACGTCTTCAAAATTAGAAGTCACTGCGTTCATAAACAGAGTCAGGTTACTTAAGTTGGTAAAACTGGTGTTTAAACTTTCATCAATCAGGGAAGGGGTGGAAAATACAGTCAGGCGGGCTGATCCCGTATCCAGCTTCTTTTCTGAAACAGCTCCCAGAATGTAGGTTCCTTTCTTCTGAGCATCCGGAGTAACAAGCATTCCTGCTTCACTGGTCTGCATAAACGGAGTTACGTTGACTCCCTCCGGCAGATTTTCAGCCTGAGTAAATGCACCTGACTGGAGAACCAGTGCTGCACTCTTTATATCTACACCATTAGTCACTTCACTGCCAGACTCTATGGTTGGGAAAATGTAGTAAGGATTGTTCTGATAAAAGTTCTTGGTATCAGCAGCCATACCATTTTCCAGATTCAGTCCATATGCGCTCATGACAGATGTCAGGTTTGGACGCTCTTTTTCTGAATATCCGGCAATGATTAACACGTGGCCGCCTTTATCCAGAAAATCGGAAATCATGGTCTTCTCATCATTGGCAAGGTCGGAAGCGGGAGCATTCATAAGAAGAAGTTCGCAGTCCTCAGGAATCTTCCCGTCTTTTAAAAGATTAATGCTGTTAACCGTTAAATTAGATTTACCCAGCATATCGGTTACCGTAGCTCCAAATGCCGCCTCTCCATGTCCCTCTGTGACATAGATGGTTTTGGATACATTGCTGGTCACATGGGAAATTGCTCCTGTCACCTGACCTTCTCCGTCAAATGCGGTCTCTTTTGCCTGCCCGTAATAGTAATAAGAGGACTCATCCATTTTTATAATATCGGTAAATGGAATGGACTGGGTTTTATTGGTAGATTGGCAGCTTACAAGAATCGTGCCATCTGTGGCATTCAGCTTTTTAACCTGCTCCGGGTGAAGTACCGAATCCACTGTTTCCACTTTTACATGGCTGGATAAATCCTCGTAACGTTTTAAAAAGCTGGTAATCCGTTTATCTACACTTGCAGGATCTCCTACTACATAAATCGTTACATCCTTATCCAGAGCTTTGATTAAGTCACTGGTGGTTCCTCCCAGGGTATAGATCTGGCTGCTGCTCATATCCCATTGCCGCACCTTTTCGGGAAGACGTCCCACAATCAAATTGAGTATAATTACCGCAGCTATGACAATCACGGAAAGGATTGCAGTATAGCCGCCTTTTTTTAATTTTCTGGTCATTTCCATCCTCCTAACTCCATCTGCGTTTCTCTATGGACTGCACAGTCAGGAATACCAGCAGGAATATAATGCTGATATAGGTAACCAAACCGCCCAAATCAAAAATATAATGAGTAGCAAAGTTCTGGAATACACCGGTGATTGCAACCTTTTCCATCACATTTGTCAGTGCCCGGTCAAACAAACCTTTTTTGATTAAGTATAATCCAACCATAACTATGATCCCAACTGCTTCTAAAATTACTGCAAGACCGGTATGGCTGGTGATCCGGTTAACAATCAGTACTGCCAGAGACCAGAGCAGGAAAAATCCAATCAAAGAACCCAGTGCAGTAGTTGGTAAAAATCCCACCAGATTCGGCCACAAAAGCAGGAGAAGAATAATACCAAAGGTTCCTACTGCAGCAATGATCTGACTCTCTGTAAGGGAAGAAATAAACATTCCTATGGCAATATAAACACATCCCAGTAAGAAAAACGCCAGAATTGCAGCATAATCTGCCTTCAAATGGGCAGTTCCGTTCATCTTAATAATCAGCGGGCAAAGGCAGGATAAAATAACCGGAACTGCAAATACGGTAACCATGGAAAGATATTTTCCCAGAACTATTTTTCCCACGGAGACCGGAGAAGTCAACAATAGCTGATCGGTCTTAGTCTTTCTGTCATCTGCGAAACTTCTCATGGTCAGAACCGGAATTCCGATCATAATGATTGTTACCATTCCCGATAAGGTATAAGAAAAATATGGATATCCGCTCATCATGTTGTACGCCATAAAGTAAATACCGATAAACAGCACCATAAATGCTATAAATACATATCCGGTCATGGACTGGAAGTAAGATTTCAGCTCTCTTCTATAAACAGCAGCCATTATAATTCCTCCTCTCCATCACTCTTTTTATTTTCTGTATCTGTGTTTTCTGTTTCCTCGTCTGCGCTCAGTTCTCTATCTTCCTGAATTTCATCCTGAATTTCTTCCTGACTATCTTTAGATTCTGCATCTGCCGTCAGCTCTAAGAAAACTTCTTCCAACGAAGCCTTGTTTACATGCATGGAGAGGATTGGCAGTCGGTTATCGGCAAAAGCAAAGAAAATAATTTCCCGGATATCCACTCCTTCTTCCCCTGTACCGGCCAAACGGAACGTCACCTTTTTTACTGCCTCTTCTCCGCTTTCTTTCACGTTTACGTCAGCTGCCTGGGGAATGGTGTCAAGAATATCACGGATCTGAACTTCTTCTCCCTTTATCAGCAGTTCCATACCGGAAGCATCTGCCATCTGGCGCTCTAAGTTTTCCGGTGTATCGCTTGCAATCAGCCGTCCCCGGTCTATAATCAGCACATGATCGCAGACTGCGCTTACTTCAGAAAGAATATGGGAGCTTAAAATAACCGTATGTTTCTGACCCAGTTCTCTTATGGTATCCCGTATTTCAATGATCTGCTTTGGATCTAATCCCACGGTTGGTTCATCTAATATAATAACCGGAGGGAATCCCAGAACTGCCTGGGCAAGCCCTACTCTTTGTCTGTAGCCTTTGGAGAGGTTACGGATCAGGCGTCCGCTTACATCGGTAAGCTTTGCTAAGTTCATTACCTTAAGGACTTCCTCTTCCCTGTCTTTTTTCGGTATTTTCTTTAATTCAGCTGCAAAATCAAGCTGCTCCTTTACTGTCATATCGACGTAAAGAGGGGGGAGCTCCGGCAGATAACCAATGCACCTTTTTGCCTCCTCCGGATCCTCTAAAATGTTATGGCCATTAATCCATACATCACCCTCGGTCGCACCTATGTAACCGGTTATAATATTCATTGTAGTGGATTTTCCTGCTCCGTTGGGCCCCAGAAAACCATAGATCTTGCCATCCTGAATGGTAAAGTTTAAATGATCCACAGCCAGATGCCCGCCGTAATCTTTTACCAGGTTTTTGACTTCAATCAACTCTCTCTCCTCCTGTTCTATTTTCATAATCGTGTCCTTACTTAGGGTAAAAGGGAATTGTGAAGATTGTGTGATTTAACTTTGTTTATTGTGTGATAAAAGTATGAATTATTTCGACAAAAGAAAAGACAAGAACAGCCTGAAGCATCCCATGCCCAGACTGTCCGTCAAAAGAGGTGATTTATTCAGCCGCCAACCGGTTGATTTTATGGTAAAACATATATTGCTGCAAAATTCCTGCATACCCCTCATACCGCTTAAGCGGGAAACCATTGGGATAATATGTGGTGATTATCTGTTTCACATGGGTATCTACAGGGAAAGCTCCTACATGATGTAGTCCGAACAGGCAGACACAATCTGCCACTTTCTTACCAATCCCATATTGTTCTAAAAGTGTTGCATGGGCATTCTCGTAGTCCGCTTTTTTTAAATCAGACAGCCACTTCTCTCCCTCTGGCCCGCTGCAGCACTGAGCGATATGAAGAATATACTTATCCCGATATCCCAGCCCCAGATCAGACAGACCGGGAAGGCCGGCGGAGGCAATGGATTCAGGCGTAGGAAACGTCATAAAGCTTCTCGTAACCTCTTCCCACACTCCAGCAGAAGACATCACCAGGCCTCTTCCCTTCTTTTCCATTCCAAACCGATTGCATAATTCCCGTACACTCCCCTTTATCCGTGGAATATTATTATTCTGGGATATTAAAAATGTAACCAGCATCTCCCATAAATCCTGGCGAAGAATCCTCACTCCCCACCCGCACCGGATGGCTTCCCGTAAATAAGAGTCCTCTTCCGGCACCTGTTTCTTATAACCGCAGTAATCCCCTTCCAGATCAAAATAATGGGACCATACCCTTTGAAACTCTTCCTCTTCACCGGAAAAAAGAAACTCTTCTCCTTCTTTCACTGCTTCTATGTATTGCGCTCCGGCTGTAACAGACCAAATCCCCTGCTCCAGTTCTTTCATGCGAAAACATTGCCCCGACTTGGCAATCTGTCCCAGATCCATATCATCTATTTTAATCCGAACCATGACTGACTGCTCCAATCTCACTTTTTTCATCTAAATACTTCTCATACTGATCAGTGAAATACGCGATCTTATGATCCACCTTGCATAAGTACTTCTTAAGTCCGGCAATTTGATCCTCTACTTCCTTTTTGTGGGCTATCAGCATGGAACACCGTTCTTTTAACGTCTCTTTCCCCTGTAAGCTCAGCTCCACAAATTCCCTGATCTGTTTAATCGCCATCCCTGTATTTTTCAGACAGCAGATTAAAGACAGCCACTCTAAGTCCTCTTCGGAATAACGGCGGATTCCGCTTTCACTTCTGTCTACGAATGGAAGAAGCCCTTCCCGTTCATAATACCGGAGAACGTGTGGCTTTAAATGTGTCTTTTCTGATACCTGTTTTATGGTGTAATTCATTTTTATCCTTTTCCGGCAGATTTTCCAATCTGTCTCTTGACTTAAAGTTAACGTTAAGGTTTACAATACTTACTATACAATAGTTTGATCCCGCGATCAAGCAAAATCAATAAGGAGGTTCCTGAATGAAATCTTTATCAGACAACTATATACTGGCTAATGGTGTGAAAATCCCCTGCATCGGCTTTGGCACCTGGAAAGCACAAAATGGAGAAACCGCAGTCAATGCAGTAAAGCAGGCGCTTAAGACTGGCTATCGTCACATCGATACTGCTGCACTCTATTACAATGAGGAAAGCGTTGGAACCGGAATTAAGGAAAGCGGCGTTCCAAGAGAAGAGATCTTTGTTACCAGCAAGCTTCAAAACCCAGAACATGGATATCAGGAAACATTAAATGCCTTTGAGGCGACCATGAAAAACTTAGATCTGGATTACTTAGACTTGTACTTAATTCATTGGCCTAATCCCATTAAAACCCGTGCCAACTGGCAGGAAGCCAATGCAGGCACATGGAAAGCATTTGAAGAACTGTATGAGGCGGGCCGTATCCGTTCCATCGGTGTCAGCAATTTCCGGATTCATCACTTAGAAGAACTTATGAAGACAGCAAAAATTGCACCTATGGTGAACCAAATCAGACTTTGCCCGGGTGATACCCAGGATGAACTGGTTTCTTACTTAAAGGAACACAATATACTGGCAGAAGCTTACAGTCCTCTGGGGTCTGGAAAATTATTTGAAGTTCCGGAAATGATTGCACTGTCAGAGAAATATGGGAAATCTATTGCACAGATTTGTGTCAGATGGAGTTTACAGATGGGCTTTCTTCCTTTGCCCAAGTCCGTCACAAAAGAGCGAATTGAAGAAAATGCCCATGTATTTGATTTTGAGCTTACAGCCGAAGATGTATCCATCATAGCCGGCTTAAAGGGCTGCTGCGGATATTCCACCAACCCGGATACCACAGATTTTTAAATAATGTATAGAAAAGAGGGGTATTACCATGTTAAATTTTGATTTTCACATTCCTACCCGCATCTGCTTTGGAAAAGACTCCCATAAGGAAATCGGAAGCCTTCTTGCTCCTTATGCCAAAAAGGTACTTTTGCATTACAGCGGGGACAGAATCAAAAAGAACGGCCTGTATGATACCGTCGTTCAGTCTTTAAAAGAAAATGGAATTGAATTTGCTGAGCTGGGAGGGGTCGTACCGAATCCACGGCTGTCACTTGTTTATGAAGGCATCAAACTATGCAAAGACCAAGGTATTGATTTAATTCTGGCAGTTGGCGGAGGAAGCGTGATTGACTCTGCAAAGGCGATCGCCATCGGAGTCTGCTATGAGGGAGACGTCTGGGACGTATATGAGCAGGGAAAGGCCATTACTGCTGCCCTTCCTGTTGCTACGATTTTAACCATTCCGGCTGCAGGAAGCGAATCCAGCAACAGTACGGTCATTACCAACGAAGAGAAGCAGATGAAACTGGGTTATGGAAGCGATCTGGTCCGCCCTGTCTTAAGTGTAATGAATCCTGAGTTTTTCTTTACTCTTCCGAAAAACCAGATTGCCAATGGTGTGGCTGATATGATGAGTCATATATTTGAACGTTATTTTACCAATACCCTGAATACGGATCTGACAGACGGTCTCTGTGAGACCACGTTAAAATCAATTATGAGACATGCTCTTCTGGTTTCAGAAAATCCCAGGGACTACGACGCCTGGTGCCAGGTGGGACTGGGAGGTACCATTGCCCACAACGATTTACTGGGTCTGGGCCGCAGACAGGACTGGGCATGCCACGGTATGGAACATGAGCTGAGTGCAATATACGATGTAGCTCACGGCGCAGGACTGGCTGTCCTTACTCCTGCATGGATGAAATATGTTTATAAAACAAACATCAATATGTTTGTCCAGTTTGCTGTTAACGTTATGGGTGTGGAAGGAAGCTTTCGGGATCCTGACTCCATCGTACTGGAAGGAATCAACCGCCTGTCCCAGTTCTTTGTTAAAATGGGTCTTCCCACAACACTTGAGGAACTGGGTATTGACAGCACCAATTTAGAGCTGATGGCTAAAAAATCAACCGGAGAAGCTTACGGCACAGAGCACCCACTAGGCGGACTGAAAAAGCTGTACTGGCAGGATGTTCTGGAAATATATAAAATGGCTTCAAAATCATAAAACAGGAGCCCGGGAGAAAAAAACTAATTCTCCCGGGCTCCCTTATTTGACTTATTCCCAATAAACTACAACATTTTTTGCAGCATCATCTACATACGTCATATACCGTATGGATTTTTCAAACTGACTTCTTGGCATACTGATTAAAACAGAAGTATCCCACGGATTGATCACCACTACAGTGTTTTTATTTACACTCTTAATGGAATAGGAATGACCGCCGTCGCCAATAATTCCTCTGCCTGGATCTGCTATATTAAAATCGCAAGCCGCTGTAATTCCTTCTCCATTCTGGCACTTGGTAGCCATGATATTCATGATTTCTGTTTTATTTGACTTCCAGTATGTTCTCTGCTTGAATCCGGTCATCGTCGTAAATACATCACAGGCAAAACAACTGTTATATACATTCATAGCCTTCTGTAATCCAGCTTCAATGACTCTGGCATCCAGATCCCCTTCAATGTACGCATTTTCAACGTCCCAGTCCGTTACTGTTTGTTTTCCGGAACCGAAATTAAGTGTATAGGTACCATTATAATTATCAGTAATCATTTTTCTAAAGATTTTTCTTCCATATTTGCTGTTATCCAGTGCCTGTATGGCTGAAACTGCTCCACAGTCATTGGCATCCCCCTGATGAAATGTGCTTAGCTTCCCATCCAGTTGTGTTGCGGGATCACCTGCATAGGCTGTAATTGGTGTAAATGTCGCTCCTGCAGCAATTCCCAATGCTAAGCAGAATGCTCCAATTTTTGTTTTTATTTTTCTCACTTTATTATTCATTCTGATATCGATTCCTTTCGTTTCTCAAGTCTGTATTTATAACGATGTCCGCAAGACTTTTTCATACTGCCCTTTTTCACTCATAATATCCCAGGTACTCAATTTTGATTGTTTTTCCTAGCTACTATCCATTTCTATTCATCCCCCCTGTTACTTCTTTGTCTTTTGGATTCGCTATCGGATAGATTATATACTATTTTGTCACAAAATGACGTATCATGTAAGAAATAGTAGTCTGCATGTAACTTTTGGCAGATTTATCCCTATTCTTTAACAATTTGCTCTTAATTTTATTACAGAAAAAAAATCAGGGAGTTTTCGCTCCCTGACCGTTTGGCTTTTTTATTATTCATTCAATTTACTCAGACATTCTTTTAGTGCTTCAATATTTCTGTCAGCAAAGCAGTAACCGTCCATACCGCACTCCCTTGCCCCTTCCACATTCATAAGCAGGTCATCAATAAAAAAACATTCCTCCGGTTTTAGATGAAACCGTTCAAAGAAATGCCCATACATTTCCTTTTGCGGCTTCATGCATTTTACTTCTGCAGAAAAGAGAACCCCATCAAAATACTCGATTCCCGGTATAATAGTCGTATAAGTCAAAAGGCGGAGAGATGCATTGGAACATAGATAGATGCCATACCCCTGTTCCTTTAACTCCCCCACAAGTTCTCCCATCTCTTTTACGGGATACATATTATATTCATGCCAGTGTTCCAGGCAGAGCTTTGCCATTTCCTTTGCGTGGTCTGTGGACAGACGGGACTGCATTCTCTTTAAGGCATCCTCCTCAGATATCAGCCCCATATCAAGCAACAGCCATTCCTGGGAATCGAAAACCGATGTGCAGACTTCCTTTCGTTCCGCTTCATCCTCCATAAATACTGCGCCAACCTTATGTCCTTCATAATCAACCAGTACTCTTCCCATATCGAATACTATATTCTTTATCATCTGTCACTCTCCTGTAGTAATTCATTTCTATTTTTAAACCAAAAATAATAAGGTACTTCTGCAAGAAGCATGCAGGCCCATCCTATAAGACTGGCATATGCAACTCCTTTCAGTCCCATCACAGGGACTAAAAGAGATACGAAGACCACCCGCACAGAGATCTGGATCAGAGTTGAGATCAAGGTAATGGACATGTTCCCCATACCCCTGAAAAAACCCTGAATCCCATTGGTAAACGCTGGCATGAGGTAAAAAAATGCCATCAGTCCCAGATATTGTACCCCAATGCCAACCATTCCCGTATCATTCTCTGATACAAACAGCTTCATCACAGGCTCTTTTATTACAAGGATTAAGATGCAGATGAAAACCCAGTATCCTGCCTCGATCATAAGGCCAGTACGAAATCCCTTCCTGATGCGGCGGCTGTTTTTTGCCCCTCTGTTCTGTGCTACAAAGGTCATAATCCCGCTGGAGATACTCTGCTCCGGCGTAAATGCAAAATCATCCACTCTGTTTACTGCATTGAATGCTGCAATGGTACTGACTCCAAGAGGATTGATCATCCCCTGAATGAGAAGCTTGCCGATGGGTTGACAGGATTGCTGCAGCGCCGTAATCGCTCCCTGTCTTAACGTCAGGTTTAATAGTTCCTTGTCCAGCCGTATATCCTTCCTGCCCACTCTGAGAAGTGGAACCTTTCTATATATGTAAAGAATACAAAGCCCGGCAGATACCGCCTCTGCAATAACCGTAGCAACCGCCGCTCCGATCACATCCATATGAAACCATGCTACAAATACCACATCCAACAGCCCGTTTAACACAGCAGCAGCGGCCAGAAACCGAACCGGAGTTTTGGAATCTCCCACACTTCTTAGTGCAGATGCCACCGCATTATAAAAAAACGTAAAAGGCATTCCCAGAAATATAATCCGCAGATACATGGCAGCAGCTTCTAAAATCTGATCCGGAACCCGAAGCAGCCTTAAGATGCCCCTGGACGCAAAAAAACCCAGTGCAGCAATAATGAGGGAAAAGAAACACCCGAAAATAAGTATGGTAGAAACCTCTTCTTTCAGCCTTTTTTCATCACCTGCTCCGAAGAATTCACTCATCAGCACCGATGCTCCGATGCAGATTCCTGTAATTCCTAAAATTACAATGCTCATAACAGGGTTTGCAGTTCCCACTGCAGCAAGAGCATCTTCTCCCGCATAACGCCCGACTATAATGGAATCCACCGCATTGTAAGTCAGCTGAAATAAATTACCCAGAACCAGAGGAATGGAAAAACGAATCAGCTGGGAGGAAATATTGCCTTTTGTCATATCTTTCATCTAGTAACCTTCCTTTGACGGATTAGTAGCTTCTCAACTGATCGCTTCCATCATCCTTTGTTTTTTCCAGACGTTTCACCTCTACGTAGTAGCCTGTTTTATCATTTACCTTAACATAAATGCGATCTCCCACTTTATGTCCCACAATAGCACTTCCAAGGGGTGATTCAGAACTGATTAAACCCTTAATGGAATTTCCGCGGACGGTTGTCACAAGTTTATAGGTCTCCACCTCATCATCATCTTCAAAATACAGATCCACGGTATTATAAAGCCCAATTTCATCTTCTTTGGAATTGTCAGTAATGATTTGTGCTGTCTTTATCATTTTTTCCAGATAGCGGATTCTGCTTTCATTCTGGTTTTTATCCTTTTTGGCTGCATGATATTCAAAGTTTTCACTTAAATCCCCATGGGCTCTTGCTTCCTTAACCGCTTCCAGGGCTTCCTTTCGAACCACCAGTTTACGGTGTTCTATTTCCTGTTTCATTTTTTCAATATCATTCTCTGTCAATTTGTCAAACACGTTCCCAATTCCCCTTTCTTCCTGTTTGTTAAGAAAGGCTTTTACTCCCTTTTGGGCTTTCCTCCACCGGTTTTCTCTTATAGAGGGACAAAAGCCTGTCTAAATAGATCGATTTCAGCTGTTTGCTTGCCATTGCCTGCTTTAACGGAGGAAGCTTTAAAATCGTTCCAAAAAGCGCTGCCATAGCACGGTGGCTGGCAAATGCCTGATTATCAAATATAAGATTCTGCAGTGTTCCCTTTTCAATTGCCTGGAGCACAAAGCGATGGGTGCTGTTCACCGGCGTGATAATCTGTTTTGGTCTTTTCTCCAGTTTGATCGCTTTTACACTGCAGTTTCTGGCGCATACACCGCAGCCAAGGCAGATTTCCTCATCCACTACAGCTTTTCTTTTTCCATGTTCATTGGTTTCCATGGAGATTGCCAGAATGGGACATGCCTTCTCACATTTGCCGCATCCTACACAGGTTTCCCCAGATATGTGGGGGATGTAATTGGTAGTAGCAACGGGGTGCATAGGACTGAATTTTCTGGCTGCCTGAAGTGCTTCACAACAGCAGCCGCAGCAGTTACAGATAAAAGCCGGGTGCTCCCGGACATTTTCTCCGATCTGCACCAGATTGCTGGCGTAGGACCGTTCCAGAGCATCCATAGCTTCCTCTTTGGAAACCAGTCTTGTATAATCCCCATGTTCTGCCAGAGAACGGGCAACATTATCAAAGGTCAGGCATACATCCCAGGGAGCATTGATTTCACAGGGATGACCGGCATGGGACATCTTATGACGGCAGTAGCAAAGCCCCAGTCCGATGTAATCCGCCTCCTTAACGATATGGGAAGCCCGTTCATAATCCAGAATATGGTTGGTTTTATCCGTCATCAGCACAGGCTCCTGTACATAGACTCTGCCCAGTTTTGTTTCTGTAGCAAAAAATAAGTCCTTTATAAAGTCCTCTTCTACATTCATGTATTGATAGTAAAGCTCGCTTAAGTATTTCTGGTCAATATCTCCTCTTGTCCTCATCAGGGCAAATTCAATAAAACCAGCCATGGGAGGCGGCATAACAAACTTCCGGATTCCGTTATGATAAGAATCTACCAGAAGAGCTTTTTCACAGAGATGGTTTAATAGCCGTTCTGCTTTCAACTCCGTAGTCTCCCAGATTTTAGCTGCCTTTTTCACCGTAAACGGCCGTACCGGCAGTAATGCCACCCATTTTGCTTCTTTCTCCGAATACAAAACCTGAAGAATTTTATAAAGCGTCTCCGACTCAGGCGCCCCTTGTGTAAACCAGTTAATGCGGTCACTTAAATTTAAGTACGCATCACGGGCTGTCAGATGACCCATTTTCATGCCTTCTTTCTTTATGCTTTTTTTGCAATGATTTCAATACGCCTCAAAGTGGTGCCCACACTCTTACTGGACTCAAAAGTCAGCCCAAACAGCCTTAACAGATTCTTAGTCCCCTCTTTGGTTAAATAAACCTCCGAAGCGGCCTGCCGCCAGAGAGTATTCCCCTTCTTCTGCAGAAGATCCATGGATTTATCCAGATCTGGTCCATCAAACCAGAGAATTCCACCATCTGCCAGGCTTTCTGCAGCTTTATCGAGAATTGCATTCATGTCCCGGTTGTCCGTAAGATGTTCAATGATAACCACTGCATAGCTCCCCTTTATAACAGGGCTGATAGGCTCAGTTCCATTGAGAACATCCATCTCATAACCAGCACTGACTGCCTCTTTATATAATTGACTATTTTGACTGCCCATAAACAGCATGGTATTGCCAGACGCAAGCCTTTCAATATCTGCCAGTATTCTTTTACATTTTGCCTGAGAGTGCCCTGCTCTCTTTTTCCTTTTTACAACCCAGGGCTCTTCTTTTGCCAGGTAGTAGTTTCCGCACTCTTCGCACTTCATAAAGATACGGACCGGACTTAACAGCTCTTTCCCCTCTTCATCTCCTTCAATATAAAGGGATGCTCCGTAATGCACCGTCCCTTTTCCTGCACAGACGGGGCAGATCTCAATCTCTGCAAACATTAAATTTCTCAGTTCTTTTAAAGCCTTAAAATACCAGCGGTACAAACGATCCCGGAATTCCCCGTCATAGACAAACAGCCAGTTTTTTATGACTTCTGCCAGCCATCTTGTCTCATGGATCACAGACTTGTCCGCCTGAAGTCCCTTTAAGTTTTCTTCCAGCGTGAGGAGTCCGGAAACAGCATCCTCTTTCAGCCGGTCATTTCCCTGAGAAGTAATCAGATGCTCGATCCCTTCCACTACACTGCTGCATAAATTGACCATCACTACCAGCTGATTCATTTTGCCTGTCGCCATACGTTGATCCTTTCCTGTCACTTGTTTCAGTTCCTTTGTACATATCCCCTGTTATTTTAGCACTTTTAAAAGGGGAAAGGCAAATACTTTCTTGTAGAGTGCCTGCAATCAGTCTATAATAATATCATTAAATGCAGGGATAGAGAGTTGATAATCAGAGAGGTTAACATGAATTTTGATAAAATAAAAGCACGTAATGTTTGTGAAACGATTTGATCAATAGACTTGTTTTGCATTCGGTGGAAGTTCTCTCACATGATTTAAATATTCCATACAGTTAGACGCTTCGGTTATGTCATAGAAATATCCAAGCTCACCTGACACAAATCCTGCCACCTCATGAAACAGGTTACACATTATTTCTACTGCTTCCCAGATATGTTC
>SVDS01000060.1 GCA_015057715.1 Paenibacillaceae bacterium | reverse complement strand
CAGCTGTGACCGATTCCTATGGTAACGGGAACCTCCAGAATCCTCTTTGTTTCCTTGCAGATATCTCCAAATACATCGATCAGTCCGGTGATGAAATCATCATCGAGAGCTACCACCACTACCATCTCGGCTTCCAAAACAGACTGAAACAGTGCAAATCTGCAGTATCCCTCCAGTTTTTCCCTGATAATCTGCATAACGGAAACAGGGATCAGTTCCTCCTCACTGTGAAGGCTCAGGGTATCATTTACCTCAGCCCGTTCAACTGAAACGGCTGCTATAATCCATTTCCATGCGCCAGCGATAGGGATATCGTATTCTTTTAGCTTCTGTTCTGCTATTTCGTTGGAAAGGTTCTTGTGTACCAGATCATTAAAGAACTGCTCCCGGAATACAGGAAGGCTCTTTCTGTAATTTTCCCTGAGTCTGTTAATGTTTCGTTTTTCCTCAATTTCCCGGTCCAGGTTGCTTTTAATTCTTTTTAAAATAGAGGTAAGTTCCTCCACGTTAACAGGTTTTAAAATGTATTCGGTCACATTTAGTTTAATTGCTTTCTGGGCATATTCAAAATCGTCGTATCCGGAAAAAATTACAACTTTCATAGACGGATAACGCAGTCTTATTTTCTCTGCCAGTGCAAGTCCATCCATATAAGGCATCCGGATATCCGTCAGCACCACATCCGGCTCCAGCACCTCTATTTTTTCTATTGCATCTTCCCCGTTTTCTGCGTCACCCACCACTTTAAACCCAGCGGACTGCCATTCGATTTTCTTTATAATGCTTTTGCGGACTTCTTCTTCATCATCCACTAAAATGATACTGTATAGATCCATGCTGTTTTACCCCTTTAAGAAACCTTACTGTTATGAAATCTGATAAAGCATTGCGTTGACAATGGCTGCCGCTACATTACTGCCGCCTTTTCTTCCTCTGGCCACAATATAGGGCACATCGGTCAGAGATAAAATCATCTCTTTGGACTGGATTACATTAACAAAGCCCACTGGTACACCGATGATTAATCTGGGTTTTATGATTCCTTCCTGTATCAGCTCATGAAGATGAACCAGGGCAGTGGGTGCATTGCCTATGGCAAAAATACATTCCTTTGACAATCTGGCCGCCTTATCCATGCTGGCATGAGCTCTTGTCGTCTGCCTGTTTTTCGCATCCTCCGCTACATCCTCATCCGCCATAAAACATTGGACGCTGCTGCCTGCCCGTTCCAGCGTTTTTTTATTGATTCCCGCTTTTCCCATGTTGGTATCAGTAATTACCGGAATCCCTTCTTTTAATGCCTCTATTCCAAGCTTAACCGCGTGGGGCGAAAATATGAGCTGATCGGCATAATCAAAATCTGCCGTTGTATGAATCACCCGTTTGATTACCAGTTCCTGTTCCGGGTCCAGTTTCTTATCTCCCAGTTCCTGTGTTATAATTTCAAAGCTTCTCTTTTCTATTTCTTCAGGGCGAACCCGTTCCAGTTCTCTAAATTCCATTCTTTCCTCCGTTGTCACCGGCTAATCCCATAAGGCTGTAAATCCGGTCCATATTAAGGCTCTCCCGCAAAAGGTCTGCCAATTTGTCATACTGTTTTTCTTTATAATCCTTAAAGCTGAAAGCTGTGCCCGGCTGGTTTGGCAGCCCTTTTTTCTTTCTCAATGCTTCTACTATGGTATCTGCAATCTGTTCACTGTCAAAGAAACCGTGAATATAGGTTCCGTATACGTTCTTTCTCTGACAGCCGTCCATCTTTGCCAGATGGGAACCGGACTGGCTTTCCATCACATAGGATAAGGGCGGCAGTGCACGTTCTGTCTGACCCATGTGAATTTCATAGCCTTCTATATTCATTCCTGATAAATCTTCAAAGATTCCTTCCACTGCCGTACAGGAACCTGTCACTCTTGTTCTGGTTTTTTCTGCTCCAAATTCAGTCCGTATTGGAAGCAGCCCCATACCCCGTACAGAGGAAAGGCCGGAAACAGACTCCACTGCCAGCGGATCCTTCAACTGTTCTCCAAGCATCTGAAAGCCGCCGCAGATTCCAAACACCGGAACTCCTGATGAACTAAGCTTTAATACTCCGGCCTCCAGACCATTCTGACGCATCCAGAGAAGATCCTCTATGGTGTTCTTGCTTCCCGGTAATATCACAAGATCCGGGTTTCCAAGAGCCGATACAGAATCCACATAGCGAAGTGCAACAGAGGGTATGGTTGAAAATACAGAAAAATCTGTAAAATTAGAGATCCTTGGAAAACGGATGACCGCTATCTCTACCTCTGCCCCCTCTGCTTTTGCAGCGATGGAAAGATGATTTCCAAGGCTGTCTTCGTCCTCGATATCCACATCCATATAAGGAACCACTCCAGCCACCGGTATGTGAAGCCGTTCTGTTATCATGTCAAGACCAGGTTCTAATATGGATTTATCTCCACGGAATTTATTTACTATAAGACCGCCGATTCTGTCTCTCTCTTCCGGCTCTAAAAGCATAACAGTGCCATAAAGCTGTGCAAATACTCCGCCCCGGTCAATATCTCCCACAAGCAACACCGGTGCATCCGCCATCTTAGCCATTCCCATATTGACAATGTCTTCCTGCTTTAGATTGATCTCTGCCGGACTTCCTGCACCTTCAATTACAATAATGTCGTATTCCTCTGACAGTGTATCAAACGCTTTTTTTATTTCCGGTATCAGTTTCTTTTTATATGCAAAGTACTCTTTTGCAGGCATATTGCCAATAGACACACCATTGACTATTACCTGAGAACCGATATCATTGGTGGGCTTTAGCAAAACCGGATTCATGGCTGCTACCGGCTTAACGCCTGCTGCCTCAGCCTGTACGACCTGTGCCCGCCCCATCTCAAGCCCTTCCTCGGTAATAAAGGAATTAAGTGCCATATTCTGGGATTTAAAAGGAGCAACCCGGTATCCATCCTGTTTAAAAATCCGGCATAGTCCTGCCGTAATCAGACTTTTGCCTGCATTGGACATGGTCCCCTGAATCATAATTGTCTTTGCCATGTTCTCATTCTCCTTTTGTCAGTATGGATTTTAATACTGCAAGAAATGCATCATTTTCTCTTCTCTGCTTGACACAGATCCGGTAATAGGTATGATCAAGCCCTCTGTAATTGGAACAGGACCTTATCAGCACCTGCTGTTCAAGCAATTCTTTGTATAAAAGCTTTTCCACATTACGGGCGTTCTTTCTTATATCTTTAAAAAACAGATAGTTTGCCATGGAATCATATACCTGAAAGCCCAAGTCTTTTAAGTTTTTCTTTAAGTATTCCCGTTCGCCGGAAATCAGCCGCCTTGTTTCTTTTACATATTCCGTTTCAACAAGAGCTGCTTCACCGGCTGCCTGAGCAAGACCAGACACGCTCCAGGGCTGGCGGATCCGGTTCATGAGTTCTATGGTTTTCTCCCCTGTAGTTATCCCATACCCAAGGCGGACTCCCGCCATGGCATAAATTTTTGTAAATGCTTTTAAAACAAATACATGATCATAACCGCCCTTTGAAATCACTTCCAGTACGGAATAAGATTCCGGATTATCAAGGAATTCATTAAAGCATTCATCTATTACACAATAGATTCTTTTTTCTGAGCAGACATCCAGAAGTTCTTTCATCTCTTCTTTGGGTAGCGCAAACCCTGTGGGATTGTTAGGATTGCAAAGGAACATCATTTCTATTTCCTGATCGTTTTCTTTCAGCCACCTGGTTATTTCTTTTACAGATAAGTGAAATCCATCTCTCTCTTTTAAATCATACCATACAATTTCTGTGGAAACCGTCTCTAAGGCCTGCTCATATTCCAGAAAGGAGGGGGCGATTAACAGAGCCCGTCTGGGTTTTATAACCTGAACAATCTGAAAAATCAAGTCTGCCGCTCCATTTCCACAGATAAGCTGCTTTTCGGAAAAACCATGAAAATCCCCAAGATCTGTGATCAATTTGCTACAGCGGCTGTCCGGATAGCAGGAACAGTTTTCAACCGCCTGTAATAATGCGTTTTTAACCCCTTTCGCAAGCCCAAGAGGATTGATATTTGCTGAATAATCCATGGTAACCTGGTTGGTGTAAATGTCTCCTCCATGCTGATATTCCATATTTATTTCTCCCAATTATGTGTATCTTCTAAAATGTGATGAAAAGCAGGATTCCAACAGGAATCAGCGCCAGTATGTAAGTAACTGTCATCAGTGTGTTAGCTCTAACGATATCTTTATACTCCACTGCCCTTACCGGATCTCCGATCACTGGTTTTTCATATAAGGTTCCAAAATACCATGCATTTCCAGCCAGTTCAATCTGAAGAATTCCTGCACATGCAGATTCTGTCTGTGCGGAGTTAGGACTTTTGTGATTAAAACGGTCACGTTTCCAGATGCGGAAACCATTACTCCCATTAAACTTAATGCCGAAAAACAGCTGGCATAAATAACCTGCCGCCAGCATGAAAAAAGCGGATACACGGGCCGGAATAAAATTAACCAGATCATCCAGTTTTGCAGCACACCGTCCAAACCAGAGATACCGGTCATTTTTATAGCCGACCATGGAATCCATGGTGTTCACCGCCTTATAAAGAAACACACCGGTTCCTCCAAAAAGTGTCATGAAAATCAAAGGTGCAATCACACCATCAGAAGTATTCTCTGCCACAGTTTCCACCGCTGCCTTTGTAATACCCATATCAGTGAGGGTTTTTGTATCACGGCCCACGATCATGGATACCGCATGCCTTGCCTCTTCAGTATCCTGTTTTAAAAATGCACGGTATACCTTCATACTTTCTTTTCTTAAGGAATGCCACGCCATCATCTGATAACACATAATACTCTCCACAGCAAGGCCGACGATGGTGGAAATGCCGTAAGAAACCGCTAAAAGAGCAAAGGAACTACCCCCTGCTGCAAGCAGTACCAGCAAAACCAGCCATACACCTGCCTGTCTTTCTCCTGCTTCATTTTCCGGGAACCGGGGTCTTAATTTTTTCTCCAGCCAGCTTATCAGGTTTCCAATTCCGCAAACGGGGTGCCACAAGAATAAGGGATCTCCAAAGCACGCATCCAGAAAGCAGCCAATTAGAACCGCTATTAAATGATATTTAAACATATGTCAGTCCTTTTTCTCTTCTATTTTATCCGGGCAGGTATTCCACATACCACGCGGTAAACTTCGCTGCTGTGTTTTGCCAGTTTCACTGCCGCTCTGCCGGCACTTTCCCTCCATCGCCTGTCAAATGGGTCTTGGGGTACGATCCCGCAGCCAAGCTCATTCATGGTAATGATTACATCCGGATTATAATCCACAATATCCCGGATCATTTGGTCGGGGTCTTTTTCTTCTTGCAACAGTCTTCTGATGTATTCATGAAAATTATGAATGATTGTACATTCAAGGGCTGCCTCACAGGGATCTGCGGCGCCCTCTGCAACCTTTTCATTATTTTTCGTTTCTATATTTGCGATTTGCAGGGCATAGTCAAGCTTCCCCTGCCATGCTCCTCCGATAATTAATTTCATTCCAATTCCTTTCTCAAGCCCATATCATTTCATATGGGACAGAATAGCCAGTCCCATCACAAGAGCCAGCTCCAGAATCTGGAGAAAATATCCTGCAAGATCTCCTGTGATACCTCCAAATTCCCGTTTTGCCATGTGATAATAATATAAAAACACCACAAACGATATGACAAAAACTCCTAAGGCTGCCGTAGCACCTGTCAGGAGCCATACTGCAGGCAAAGAAATAATAAGATAAAGTGCCATAACGGTTCCAACCACTCTTTTATGAGCCCCATCTGAAAAAGTCGCAGCCAGGCCGCTTTTTTTTGCCATGGGGAAAGTAACAACAGAGAGCCCGCTTAGCGCTCTGGTTATAACAAACGTAATACAAAATGCAGGGATCATGACTGGTCTCATTTCCATAAAAAATGCCAGGTATAGAAGGAAATAAATCCCGCACCCAATAATCGCAAAGGCTCCTGTATGGGGATCTTTGAGTATCTCCAGTTTTTTCTCTGTTTCGCCGTGAGATGATTTTGCATCGATTACATCTAACAATCCATCCATATGGATTCCACCTGTAACCACCACAGGAATAACAACAGGCAGTATCTGTTCTAAAAAAGGGAATCCCAGGGTACGCAAAAGAAGAATGGCACCATATTCCAGCAAGCCGATCACAGCCCCTATGAGGGGGAAAAAGCACATGGCATATTTCATCCGTTCTTTAGTCCACTGAACCTGGGGCACGGGAATCCGGGAATACATGGAAAACGCTATCATCATACTTCCGGGAAGATTCATGGCACTGCCCCCTTTCTTTCTATTAAACAGCTTTTTATTTTGTCATCTTACAGCCATTAAAAAATATAATATCACAAAATCTGGTAAATGTCATTTCCAAATCATGATCCAGTTTAGACCGGAGAGGTTCAGGGGAGTGCCGCTTAAGTTTTAAGTATCCTTATTCGGGCATAGGAAGAGAAAGGTCTGCTGCTATGCCTCATATAGCATGGAAAAGGATTATGGTTCTTTTCCAATTTCAACTTTTATGATAAACTTAAATCATCAATTATATAGGGGGAAATGTATGTTACTGGAATTTACATATACAAAAAACGAGTATGCAGACGGCTGGAGAAAATTTATTTTCCTGACAAAAGTAATTAGGAAATTCGATCTGGTCATTATGGCATTTTCTTTACTGATTCCGTTCTATTTGTTCCATCAATACGGTTTCACCAGGGTTTATATTATACTGGCTATCGTTATATATTTTTTTAATATTACGTTCATTGTGGTCTTTTTCATTCGGCCTTACCTGTTTTATCAGGAATATGAACAACTTCATCATCCCTATAAGCTGCTGTTTGAAGATCATAAAATCACGTTTGACGCACACGCCATCCATTCTGACTTATCCTGGGATATCTACAAACACTATATGGAAAATAAGGACTATTTTTATATTGTTCAGCAAAAGCGTACCTACACCTTAATACCAAAACGTGTTTTCCCATCAGAAGTTGAGATCAGCGCATTCCGACAGCTTTTAACCGATCATTTAACAACTCCTTAAAACATACGGGCTGCCGCATTCAAAGACACCATGGTCCTTGATGCGGCAGCCCTTTCAATAATTCTGCCTAAATCAGTTTTTCCAGATCCGGAAGCACCTCTAAACTTCTCTTTAAAATCCCCTTCATATAAGCAATGGCAGTTCCATAGTTGGTAAAAGGCACTCCTGCATCCGCCGCTGTCTTTCTGCGGTATACCATCTCCCTTTCATTTAACATACAGCTGCCGCAGTGAATTATCAGCTTATAATCAGAAAGTTCTTCCGGGAACTCTCTGCCTGATGATGTTTCAATCACAAGATCCTTACCCGTAAATTCCTTCAGCCACCGGGGAAGTTTCACCGTACCGATGTCATCGCACTGTCTGTGGTGGGTACAGCCCTCTGATATGAGGACTTTATCTCCATCCTTTAGTGTGCTGATTGCCGCCACACCTTTGATTGCATCCTCTAAAAAGCCTTTGTACCGTGCCATGAGAATGGAAAATGAGGTCAGGAGAATGTCATCTGGCGTATCCTTATTCACCTGTTCAAATGCCTGACTGTCCGTTATTACCAGATAAGGTTTTGTTCCAAGCTCTTCAATGGTCTCCTTTAACTCCGTATCCCTTACAGATATGGCAACCGCTCCGGCCTCTAATATGTCTCTCATGGTCTGCTGCTGTGGGAGAATAATTCTGCCTTTGGGAGCTGCTGAATCAATGGGGATAACCAGAATTACAAGATCACAGGGTTTTAGCAAATCCCCTACAATCCGCATCTTCATGTCTCCTGTATTAACCAGAACTCCGATCCGTTCCTTCAGTTCATGAATCCCAAATCCCGTCTGGGCACTGACAGAAAGACCATCTTCATAATCGCCTTCTCCTACAAGATCCGACTTGTTATAAGCGACTACATAAGGAATATTCTTCTCTTTAAATAATTCGATCAGCTGCTGGTCCACTTCTGTCTTCCCTGCAGTCCCATCCACAACCAGGACTGCACAGTCCACGCGGTTTAAGATCTGCTTTGTTTTACGCACCCGCATCTCTCCCAGGGTACCTTCATCATCAAATCCTGGAGTATCGATGATTACGACCGGTCCCATAGGAAGAAGCTCCATGGATTTATGAACGGGATCTGTTGTAGTTCCCTTAATATCGGATACTACAGACAGTTCCTGTCCGGTTACTGCATTGACTACACTTGATTTTCCTGCATTGCGGCGGCCAAAAAAGCCAATATGAATTCTCTCAGATGACGGCGTTTCATTTAATCCCATGTCTATCTCCTCTTTTATGTCGTCTGCGGGGTATCAGAACCGGAAATCCCGGATTCCAGCTTCAATCTTTTCCAGATGATCTTCACAGATCGTCCGTACCTTCTCTTTGGGGATATTATTTAATTCAGCAGCAATTAACGCTTCGCCCACTTTCCGTGTATCCTCGGAAGCGTAGTCCATTAAATATTCTTTTAATGTCATCAATGCGTTTGGCTGGCAGCAGTTTTGAATCTGACCGCTTTTACAAAGACTCATAAAACGGTCGCCGGTTCTTCCTTCTCTGTAACATGCCGTACAGAAAGAAGGGATATAACCTAAATCCATCAGCCAGTGTACCACTTCATCAAGGGTTCTCTGGTCCGAAACGTCAAACTGTTCTGTATCGGTAGGACGAACCTCTTCTTCGTAACCGCCTACGCTGGTTCTGGAACCGCCGCTGATCTGGGAAACACCAAGGCGAATCACTTTTTCTCTCACACTCTGGCTTTCCCTGGTGGATACGATCATGCCAGTGTAAGGAACACAAACACGGATCAGAGCACACAGCTTAGCAAAAATATCGTCGCTAATTCCGTTGGAAAAAGCATTGGGATCAATATCATCAGCACTCTTAATCCGTGGGACACTGATGGTATGAGGGCCTACTCCGTGAACTGCTTCTAAGTGCTCCGCATGCATTAACAGGCCTGCAAATTCATATTTGTACCGTTCCAGTCCAAATAAAACTCCAATTCCCACGTCGTCAATACCGCCCTCCATAGCACGGTCCATGGCCTCTGTATGGTAAGCATAATTGTGCTTTGGTCCTGTTGGATGAAGGCTTTCATAGCTTTCCTTGTGATATGTTTCCTGGAATAAAATATAGGTTCCGATTCCGGCATCTTTTAACTTCCGGTAATTTTCCACGGTGGTAGCTGCAATGTTCACATTCACTCTTCGGATGGCACCGTTTTTATGCTTGATGGAATAAATGGTATTGATGCATTCCAGAATGTATTCAATGGGGTTATTAACAGGATCTTCTCCAGCTTCAAGGGCAAGCCGTTTATGCCCCATGTCCTGAAGGGCAACAACTTCTCTGGCCAGTTCTTCCTGTGTCAGTTTCTTTCTTGCTATGTGTTTGTTCTTTAAATGATAGGGGCAGTAGGTACAGCCATTTACACAGTAATTGGACAGATAGAGAGGTGCAAACATAACAATTCGGGTACCGTAAAACTTCTTTTTGATCTCCTCTGCAAGATCGTAAAGTTCTTTGATCTTTTCCGGGATATCGCAGGCTAAAAGAACGGAAGCCTCCCTGTGGGTAAGCCCCTTTAATTCTCTGGCCTTTGCAATAATCTGATCAATCAGTTCCACATTGTTTTTGTTTTGTTCTGCATAATCAAGAGTTTCCAGAATTTCTTCATGAGAAATGAATTCTTCCGCTTTCAGCGATTTTGGATCATACATAGTAATCCACCCTTTCTTTGGGGTCAGCATCCGCTTTCCCGTCAGTGTTTTTTTGTACTTCTAAGCATTCACATTCTGATAGGCTGTTTTGGAACTGATTCCACTTAACTTTCCGATCTTTCCAGTAAGTGCGGAAATAGTACTTTGAGGAGCATCTACCGCAATGCTGATGACGCTCACTCCTTTTTTCGGATATGGAATTCCCATACGTCCGATGATGTAATGTCGGTATTCATGCAAAATTTCGTTTAAAATTTCTACAGAATCTTCCTCCTCCACAACAATACCGATCACAGCAATTCTTGTTTCCATGCTTATCCCCTTCTTTCCGTCTTCCTTTTCTCATTTGAACAAGAAAAGCCGCGCCAATCAGGCGCGGCAAACAAACAATTCCTCAATTGCCGAACCTTCTACCTCAAAACTGGTTTTTGGTATCAGGATGCTACTATGTGATAAATATAACATACTTGAGGATTTTTTTCAATTAATTCCTTCTTTGATTTTAATGGGGATTCCTGCCACTACTTCCACCACCATATGAGCCCTGTTTGCAGTAAGCTGATTGATGCTTCCAAGAACCTTGCGGTATTCATTGGTTTCCGGGCTATAATGATCTCCATCAGAAAAAACTTCATTTGTTACAATAACCAGATGATCGGTCTGACGCTCTAAATGAAGGATTCCTTCTGCAATCTCTGCTGCAGCCGTTTTTTTATCAAGAACCGGCAAATCTCCTGCTTCCCACAGGCCAAACAGTTCATTGGAAACCAGATTGGACATGCATTCCAAAAGAACAACGGAAGGTCTTGATTTAAAAACCAGATTTTTTAGACTACGGTAACATTCTACCGTCTCAAACTGCTTTTTTTCACGCATTTTCCGGTGTCTTAAGATTCTGTTTCTGCACTCCTCATCCCACGGTTTCATGGTGGCAATATAAACTTTTTGGTCTCCGCCCAGGGAAACCGCCAGATTTTCTGCGTATTCTGATTTTCCGCTCCCGCTTCCACCGATAATCAGGGAAGTCATGACGGATCCTCCATGGGCTTATAAGCCTCGATTTCGATATCTTCAAAAGAGCTCATGGTACAATATACATCTGCCGCCATCTGAAGCAGCGGAACTGCCGCAATCGCTCCCGTCCCTTCTCCCAGACACATTCCGGCCTGAATAAGAGGAGGCAAATCCAGTTCTTTAAGAAGAATGTGTCCTGCTGGTTCTGCAGATACATGGGAGGCGATCATAAAATCCCGGCACCCAGGATAAATCCGTTCTGCCAAAAGTGCTGCAACTGCTGATATGAAGCCGTCTAAAAGTACAGGAATGCGGTAAATGGCTCCCCCTAAAAATACTCCCGTCATACCAGCCAGATCAAAACCACCCACTGCTGACAGGATATCAATCTCATCCTGGCAACCGGGACCATATTGGGCTACCGCCTCCTCTATTACCTTTCGCTTCTTTATGAGACCAGCATCATTTAACCCGGCTCCCCTTCCGGTCAGCCCCGCTGGGTCCTGCTTTAATAAAAGCGCTGCAACTGCACTGCTGGTTGTTGTATTTCCAATTCCCATCTCACCGGTTGCTGCCAGATCATACCCTTTTTCAGAGAGCTCGCCCATTAGTTCTATTCCTGTTATAATTGCCTGCACAGCTTCCCTTCTGGTCATCGCACTGGATTTACTAAAATTTCTGGTTCCATAAGCGATTTTTCTGTTAATCAGCGGATAGGTGGAACCGGACACCAGGTCTCTTGCAACCCCCATATCAACCGGAAACACATCCACTCCTGCCCGTTTTGCCATAATACACACACTGCTGTTGCCACGTGTCATATTTTCAGCTACCACTGCAGTAACTTCCATACCGGTCTGGGTAACACCTTCTTCCACAATTCCGTTATCTGCACACAGAATCAGAAGTCCCCGTTTTTTTATGGTCACCAGTGAGTTTCCTCTGATTCCCGCAATTTTTACAATATCATCTTCCAACACGCCAAGGCTGTTTAAGGGCTTGGCTACATGCGCCCAGCGCAGACGTGCTGTATCAATTGCTTTATTATCAGGCGGCTGTATCAATGATAAATAATCCTTTAGTTCTTCATTCATTCTTTATGCCTCTCCGGTTAAAATCTTTTCATAGAGTTCAAACCATGGGATTCCATACTCTCCGTAACCTAAATCCGCCTTCCCGGCAAAGCAGTAACCAAGCTTCCGATATAACTGAATGGCAGGCGTATTTTTTTCATTTACATCAAGGCGGATTACGGTTCTTTTCTGCTCTCTGGCTTTTTCCTCTGCAAATTCCAGTAATATTTTCCCAAACCCTCTTCCAAGGAAATCCGGGTGGACTAAAAAGGTATGGATCACTGCAACATCCTCTGGTTTCGTCTCCTGACTCCAGGACACTGTTTCATATCCCTTTTCCTGTAACTGGTTAACGACTACGGAACCGGCTATTTTATCTTCTGCCCAAAGCACATAAAGAGTTCCCGCTTTCACACCTGCCTGTGCATCTTCTTTTGTGGGATAAATTCCTTTTATCCAGCCCGGATAATTGATATGACTTTCCAGGTAGTCATTTACCCCATCGTAAAGATCTGCAATCTGCTCTATATCCTCTGGACTTCCCTGTACTATGGTAAATTCCTTCATAATTTCTTCCTCTTTTGTGTTATAACCTGTCTGCAAGCTTCTAAAAACCGTTTGGGAAGCCCGGGATTAGAAGGGTAATAGAAATGGGGGAAGCCTGCCATTACATGATCTCTGGTCAGAACACAATCCCAGCTCACATCCCTGCCAGGCTTTCGTGCCTGCATCTGTTCTCCATTGTTGGTACTGTCCCAGTAATGAAATTCATGCCCTCTGATGGACTCACCCTTTTTTAAATATGGCATATCTTCTTTCGCCGCTGCTTCTATGTATCCAAACCGTTTTAATTTTCCTACAGGAAATGCTCTGCCCGGAATAATCCCTGCCATCAAAAACACATCATGCTCCTGTGATTCCAGTTCCTCGTGAAGATAGAGGAAACCACCGCATTCTGCCAGTATGGGAATGTGGTTTTCGCTGGCCTCCCGGATTTCCTTCAGCATATTCTGATTTTCGGACAGCTGTTTTAAATATAGCTCCGGATAGCCCCCGCCCAGTATCAGCCCGCAGATTCCATCTGGAAGATGGCTGTCCCGAAGCGGACTGAAAGGGATCAGCTGTGCCCCCATATCCTCTAACATCTTTCTGTTTTCCTGATAATAAAAGCAAAAGGCCTCATCGACGGCAATTCCCACCGGTATCTTCTCCCCGTATGCGGCTGGTTCATCCCATTTTTCTTTTCCAGATTCCAAAGATAATTCCGGGGCAGTTGTGGATAACTGAAGAAGTCCGTCGATATCAACCGTTTCTTCCATTTTACTGGCCAGTTTCGTTAGTTTGTCTTTCAGTCCTTCCACTTCTCCCGGAAGAACCAGCCCCAAATGGCGGCTGGAAAAATCCGCCTCGTCGCATTGGGGAAGATATCCGAAAACCCGGATTCCCAGCGCCTCAATTTCAGGAGTCAGCCGTTGTGCCATAACAGGTGAGATCCTGTTTAAGATCACGCCTTTAATGCGGCTGTCAGTTCTGTATTCCAAAAAGCCTTTACATACAGCAGCCAGAGACAGACTGGCACCCTTACAGTCAAGAATCAGTACCACCGGTGTATTCACTGCGCAGGCTACTTCATAGGAGCTTGCCCACGTACTATCTCCACCCATTCCGTCGTAATACCCCATGACACCTTCTATTACAGATATTTGAGCTTCTTCTGATTCCCTGAGAAAAAGCTCTCTCACCGATTCCTGATCCAGAAAAAATGTATCCAGATTTCCTCCGTCTATGCCAAGAACCGCCTTATGAAACATAGGATCAATATAATCTGGTCCGCATTTAAAGGAACGGCAGGCAATGCCTCTTAAAAGCAACGCCTGTAAAAGTCCGCAGGTAATCATGGTTTTTCCGCTGCCGCTTTTGGGTGCAGCAAGCATAATTCTCTTATTTTCCTGACTCAAAAGACATTCCTCCTTCCCCTCCGAAGGAAATGATATAAACCGGGTTTTGCCCCATCATCATATGATAGCTGCCTGCTGTTTTTGCTTTTGAAACCTGCATCTGAACGATCTCTGCTTCTATGGAATGTTTTTTCAGCCACAATAACATTTCAGATAAAGATTCCAAAGCTATGAAATTAGCAACTACCCGGACTTTGGGATTCTTTTTTAAAACAAGATCTAACACTTCTTCTAAATTTCCTGATGTGCCTCCCAGAAATACATGAGTTGCTGCTTCCAGCCCGGATAATGCTTCCGGGGCAGTCCCTTTTATGACGGTAACGGGGTACGCAGCGAATTTTTCTTTATTCGCCTCTATGAGAGCCTGCGCTTCCGGCTTTTTTTCCACCGCATAAACCTTCCCATTGGTTAAATACCCCGTTGCCTCTATGGAAACGGAGCCAGTACCTGCTCCGATATCATAAAGAATGGAGTCTGGACACAGCTCCAGTTTGGATACACAGACTGTCCGGACCTCACTTTTGGTCATAGGGACATCGCCTCGGATAAATAATTCATCTCTCATTTTTACCTCTCAATCAATACAGCTGATAGGATATCAAACGTCTGGTTCTTAAGCATTACCGGTGTACCTGTCGTTATCTTCTCATCTTCGTAGGATAGCCGCTCCCCTACAGATAAGCGTGCATGCTCATATCCATTCTCCTCCAAAAGACTGCATAAAGCATTTACGGAATTACGTTTATCCAGCAGGGCGAATATTCTCTGGTGATGGTTCAGTTCTTTCAGAAGATCCCAGTCTCTTCCATGAAGGCTGATCAGCCGCACGTTCTCCCAGCCGGTTTTCAGTCTTGCGCATAAATAGGATACGGAAGAAATTCCAGGAAGAATCTCCGTCTCATAAAGTTTGGAATAGGGTTCTTCTAAAAGAGCTGCTGCCATTTTCTCCGCACCGCTGTAAAAACCGGCATCACCAGAAAAAAGAACGGCAATCCGCTGATACTCTCCATGTTCATTCAGCCAGGGAAGAATATCCTTGCTTAAATAATAGGGAATCTTTAATATCTCAGGTTTTAAGTCTCCGATATCATGAAGAATCCGCTTAGCACCGAATACAACCTGGCAGCTCTTAAGAGTTTCTAAAGCTTTTACTGTCATCTGCTCCGGCCCGCCCATTCCGGTTCCTATTAAATAAATGGCCCCTTTACTAAAAGAGGTCTCTGAGGACTTCCTGTTTATTAAAATCTCCTTTACTTCATCTAATCCCACACCCTCTTCGTCTATGGGGCGTCCGATTACAACGGCTGTGATGTTGCATAAAGAAGCTGCCTGCAGCTTTTCTAAGAACCCTCCTGCATGACCAGCCTCCTTTGTGACGAGATAACGAATCTCTAACTGCCGGATCATAGCCTGATTCAGTTCCAGAGAAAATGGTCCCTGCATCCCAATAATCCGGTTTCCCTTAAACCCCAGCTGTTCACAGGCAGCCAGGACGTTGGAAGAAGAAAGCACTCTTGCATAGACCCGTTCCTCCCAGTTCTCAACCTTTGTATACCAGTCAAGTTCCTTGCTTCCAGTGGTTGCCAGCACATTGCCAGCATTCTGGTTTAAAAACCGGATGGCTTCCTCCATGGAATCCACCCAGACCACATGATCTCCATCCCCGCTGTCTTTTAACGATTCCCGCAGTATCCTTAAGCGTTTCGTTCCTGTCTGAGTACATGCATGAAGAATATTTCTGCTTACCTCCGCTGCATAGGGGTGGGTGGCGTCTAATACAAGGGTAATTCCCTTCTCCCTGATAAATGTTCCCATCTCTTCTGCGTCCATGGGAGTATTGTGAATATGGAGAAACCGGCTTTCCAAAAGGAGCATCTTCCCATATCCGGTGGCAACGCTGACCCATGCTTCAAGCTGGTTTTCATGGCAGAATTCGGCCAGAAGCCGCCCCTCTGTTGTTCCTCCGAAAATCAGTATTTTACACATTTTTATATCCTCTCGGTGTGACCATTCGTCCATTGATCTCTCTGGTCATGGAATTTCCTATGTAAACGGTTGTAAACATATCCACATTGGTATCTTTTAACTGGGAAAGAGTTAATACCTCCATCTCTTCCCCGTCTCTGCCAATGTTTCTTACAAGCCCGCAGACCGTCTCCGGCTTCTGGTGCTGCAGCACAATTTCGCAGGCATTTTTCAGATAATCCGCCCTTTTTTTGCTTGACGGATTGTATAAGCAGATCACCATATCAGAACTGGCAGAATTCTTCAGTCTGTCTTCAATCAGTTCCATAGGAGTAAGAAGATCGCTTAAACTGATCACTGCAAAGTCATGGCCAAGAGGCGCGCCAAGTACCGCTCCGCCGCTTAAGGCTGCTGTAACACCTGGAATCACTTCAACTTCTAAGTCTGGTGACTCTTTGGCCAGCTGAAGGATAAGACCGCTCATTCCATAGACACCGGAGTCACCGCTGCATACCATGGCAACCCTTTTTCCTTCCTGGGCTTTTAAAATAGCCATCTGGCATCGTTCCTGCTCCTGCCGCATAGGGGTAGTAAGCATCTCTTTTTCCGGAAAATGTTCCCGCAAAAGATCCACATACACCGTATATCCCACAATGATCTCACTGTCTTTTAACGCATTCACCGCCCTGATTGTCATATCCTCATAGGATCCCGGGCCGATTCCTACCACATATAATTTACCTGTTGTTTTCATATCATTACCTTCCAATCTAAGACTGCAGCAGCAACTGTAACGCCGGCAGCCACTTCTTTTTTAACGATCAGTTTTCCGCCCCCCAGTTCCTTTACACAGCAAAGTGCTGCCCGCTCGCATACATTTTCCACACCTGTAATCTGCTTTACGAAGGAAGAAGAGGTGAATTCCCCCTCTACTCCTGCAAGAATCTCTGCCGGATAGGTATAAAAGGGAATTCCAGTATCTCTGGCAAATTCGCAGAGCCCTTCTTCCTCTTTCTTTAAGTCAATGCTTGCACACCCCGCTATGGCAAGAGAGGATATATTATGTTCCTTTAATACACGGGTTACCCCATCTTTTATGGCAGTAACAGAGGTGTTTTTCCTGCATCCGATTCCCAGTATCAGAATCTTTGGAATAAGCCTGAGGAGATGATCCGCTTTTCCCTTCTCCCCAGAATCTGCAATTGTGATATACAGGCCGGTATCCGCTTCTGCTCCTAAGCATAATTCCTTCGGCAGACTTCCTTCTATGGGAAAATCACTGTGAAACCCAACCGTTTCTCCCCTTAAAACGGCTGCTGATACTTTTTTAACCATATTAAGTTCTGAAATGGCAAGCCCCAGTTTTTTTGCAAATAAATCAGCTGCAAATTTACCATGTATATCGGTAGCAGTGGTAATCACCGCCTGACCTCCCGTAATTTCGGCACTACGTTCTGCCAGTTCATTGGCTCCCCCTAAGTGCCCGGAAAGCACGGAAATACTAAATCTCCCCTGATCATCTAATACCACCACTGCAGGGTCGACTGCTTTTCCTCTTATATAGGGAGCAATGGAACGGACTGCAATCCCCATGGCTCCAATAAATACAATTCCGTCTTTATCAAGAAACTGCTCTTTTGTCCACTCTCCCAAAGATGAAGTCAGTGGCTTTAATCCCGGTCCTTTTCCAAAACCCTCACAAAGCTCTCCCTCTTTTAGAAGTCCTTCCATCAGCGTAATAGCTGTACTGGCTCCTGCCTCCGTAAAGCAAATGACAGCAATTCTCATACCGTCTCCCCGATTCCTTTCCGAAATTCAGTGGTAAACGATGGATCATAAAGAAGAGAACGGCTGTAATTGCTTTGGGACACAGCATCTCCCACCAGAATCAGAGCTGTTTTTCGTATCTGCTCCCTCTGGGCACATTCTTCCAATGTGGAAACAGTACAAACAACGGTCTTTTCCTCTGGCCATGTTGCCTTATAGCAAATGGCTGCCGGTGTATCCGGTGAGTATCCGCCGCGGATCAGCTCTTCTGACAGTTCCTTTAACATTCCTGTACTTAAAAAAATCACCATGGTTGCACCATGGGCAGCAAAAGATGCAATGGATTCCCGTTCCGGTACCGGAGTACGTCCTGCCATTCTGGTAATAATCACACTCTGTGTTACCTCAGGAAGTGTATATTCCATCTTCATTGCAGAAGCTGCGCCGCAAAAGGAACTGACACCCGGGCAGATTTCATAGGAAATCCCCCTGTCATCAAGCTCGTCCATCTGCTCTCTGATGGCCCCGTAAATGCATGGATCACCTGTATGGAGTCGTACCGTCATTTTCCCACCTGACTCTGCCTGTACTACTACTTCAATCACCTCTTCCAGGGTCATCTTTGCACTGTCATAAACAGCACAGTCTGGCTTTTTATAATCCAGAAGAGCGGGATTTACCAGGGAACCTGCATAGATAATGACATCCGCTTTTTCTAAAAGTTCTTTTCCTCTAACTGTTATTAAATCCGGTGCTCCCGGACCTGCTCCTACTATATGTACCATATTTACCTCACTATGATCAATGAATAATAACCTGCCTCGTCGGGTATCTCCACAAGGGAATGATAAACCCGCTCATCTGACATGCCGCAGTTCTCCACCATAACAGCCTCAAAACCCCCGGCACGGATCTCATCCTTAACTGCTTTCATCTGTCTTCCTGCTTTCATAAGAACCTTAACACCAGGAAGCTTTAATGCATCTTTTATCTGATAAGAAGCAGGGATTACGTGAAGTTCTTCCGCTCCTGTTACCAGAGGAATACCAAGCCTGGCGGCAACGGCACAAAATGATGTGATACCGCTTTCCAGCCGGGTGGCATATCCTTCCTTCCACAGCCTTTCTAAAAGATAACTGCAGGTGGAATAAATGGTCACATCTCCAAGGGTAATAAAGCCCACATTCTCCCCTCTGTCCAGCCGTTCCATCACCGCTTTTGCCGCAGAATCATGGCTGTCTTTTAAAACTTTCTTATCTTTTGTCATGGGCATGGGCAGATAAAGGCATTCCTTTCCCTCAATCTCAGGAACTGCCGCTTTTGCTATCTGGTATGCTGTACAACTATTTTTATCGCTGTGAGGGATGGCAATTACATCCATTTCCCGGATTCTTCGTACCGCTTTTAAAGTCATTAGTTCCGGATCTCCCGGCCCTACCCCAATACCATACATGATTCCAGCCATTTGTTATCCTCCTGTGTACAATTACTTATCTATTGGTTTATCATCTTAAGAGCATCCGGCGTCATGGAAAGAATACCAAGTGTATTGGAAAATGTGATAACTTCCACTGGAATTCCTCCTGTCCACTCTGTCATATATGCCTTTATTCTGTTTACCACCTCAGACATTACCGGTTTTAGGACACCCATCTCTTCTAATATTCCAGCTGCCGTCTCCATGGTGTTGGATTGTAGAATCACTTCTTTTTTATCGCTGCTTAAAAACTCTCTGGCACAATCCCAGAGCACCTCCATACGACGGTCTCCGTATCTGGAATGGGTGTTTTCCACCCCTCCCGCGACCTTAATCAGTTTCCCGATATGGCCCACAAAAAGGATCTGTTCAAACCCTTCTTCCTTCACCATTGTACAGGATTTCCGGATAAAATTACTGATGGTAACACCTTCTCCATCGGGAAGATTTAACTGTTCTTTTATAAATGATTCCCCATAATTGCCAGGTGTCAGTATAACCCGTTTCAGACCAGCCACCGCTTTCATATGAAGCTCCAGTGAAATGGTGGCAGTCAGAGCCTCTTCACTCATGGGTTTTACAATTCCGGTTGTTCCAAGAATAGACAATCCGCCGATAATTCCCAGCTTTGAATTAAAGGTCTTTTCTGCAAGTTCCCTGCCTTCTGGAATCCAGATACAGATGAGCAGGGCACCTTTATAATCCGCTCCTCTTCTTACATCATCCACTTCATCAAAAATCATGGTTCTTGGTACCGGATTGATAGCCGGATATCCCACAGGTGAAGAAAGGCCGGGTTTGGTTACCCGGCCCACACCTTCCGACGCTGTTAAAATCAGCTGCCCGAATTCTCCGGTCTTTTCTCTGACAAAAGAACAGCCGGCCAGAGATGCTCCACCTCCAGTTTCATCTAATAATTCCACAGACGCATAGATGAGCGCCTGGTCTGTTACATCAGGGTCGTCACCTGCATCTTTTTTCACCGCACACGAAACCTTGTCCGGCTTCCTGACAACATGAAAAAGGGGCAGATCAGCTTCCGTCCCTTTTGGCGTCATTAGCTTCATATGTTGTAACTGGTTTCCCATAAGCAGCATTGCTGCCGCCGCTTTGGCAGCAACAGCCGCACAGGTACCAGTGGTAAATCCGCATCGCAATTCTCTTTTATCCATATTTCTCTTCCTCTTCGAAAAATATTATAAAAGATTTTTGCTTCCGGTGCAAGGAATTTCCTGCTTTTTACCTATACTTCCTCTTTTTTCTCCATTGCATCGTTCTTCAATTCTCTTTTTCTCTTGGTAATCAGACCGCCGATGCGGCCGCTTTCCTTCGCACTTAAACAGCGCCAGCCTCCTTTTATTACTTTCTCATCAAGACCAAGCTCTGTGGCTATTTCAAATTTAAGTACCTCCTCCGGTTTTAAATTGCGGGGATCGAAGGGTTCTGATTTTTTTCCTTTTGGCATACTGTCGTTCTCCTTTCATAAATCTAAAAAGAGTATGCCCGTTTCAAATGGAAATAAACTCCATTTTACTAAAACAAAAAAGAAAGAAGCAAAAAAGCTTCTCTCTTCTTCGTTTTACCTTATCTTTTTGGTATAATCACGGCTGCAATGATATAGGCTACAATTCCGGAACCGGTACAGGCAAGAATTGCCCATAAAAGGCGGATAATTGTAGGGTCTACATCAAAATATTCTGCAATTCCACCACATACACCACACAGCATTTTGTCCGTATCAGAACGGTATAATTTTTTCTCCATGTTTTAATCTCCTCTCTTGTTGTCACCAGGCTAATCTATTATTCATAAAATTTTACTTCTATCCCACCTGTGCTGCAATCTAAATTCATATCCTTACTGGCGGAATAATCCCAGTAATCTTTACCAGAAATGGCTAACATTTGTTCACCTGCGATTTTTACCCCTCCAACCCGTGACTGAATCTTATAATTGTAATCTTCCTTTTGGCCTGAAAGCAGCAGCAGAATTGCACCTACTTTGCAATCTGCATTAATATCACCGGTGGTTGTACCGGTATATTCCACAGCTCCAACGCTGCATTTAATGTCTAAATCGCCTACATTACCCTGTTTCACGGAAAGTGCACCCGCCTTTACATTAAGGCTCATGTCATCAGCTGATATGGACTGGCAGGCTATAACAGGATCCATGCCATGCAACCCTTTCTTCTTGGAAACCGCTAAATCCACATCTGAAAAATGATACCCACGGGGCACGCTGATCGTCATCACAAGATCCGTTTCATCTGTCAGGAGCCCGCTCGCCGTTGTCAGATCCAGCTCGTCATTCTCATCTTTCAGATTCCAGTTACCATCCTTTTTGTTGCTATATATGGTTAACTCACTTACTGCTGGATCCTCTACTATAAAAACCCTTCCTGCTCTGATATCAACACTCAGGCTTTTTGCAGTACCGGTTGTATATATTTGCTGGCCTTTATCTTCCGGTACTTCAATATTAAAATCAGTATAATCTTCAGTCCCTATAGGCTGGTTTTCATAATCCAGATCCTCAAATGAGAAATCAGAAAATGTATTTTTCCAGAAGCCGCTTCCCCTTGGAATAATACTCCGAAGATCAGCTCCATAGGTCACAGCTGTAGCAGCCATAATACCGCCTGCAACTACAAGAATTATTCCTGCAATCACACATTTTTTGAAAAATTTGTTCATGTCCGCGCCCTCCTTCCGTGTAACAACCGGTTAAACAGATCGATACAGCTTCGAAATAGAAACGGTAGAAACTTTCCATAAAATACACCGCATACGGCCAGGGAAACAAGGCCAAGACCAAGAATCAGTATCCCCAGACCCAGCAGCAATATTCCGTCCAGAGGGTGAATGATCATGGTAGTAAAACCAGCTACTGCCACAGCAAATCCTGCTGCCAGGAAGGCAAACGTGACCGCTCCTAATGCAACCACCGCTGCAAACAGCACTCCTATCAGACCTGCCAATAAGCCCAGTATTCCGCCTCCAATGCCAAAAAGCATGGGAGAAGCTGCAATGATCAGAACAATCCATAAAATAATTTTAATCGTACGCCTGTCATTCCCTCGCCTTTTTCGTACAGGTTCACTTCCCTGTTCATAAGACCTGCTGTCTTTTTCCGGCTGCACGGTAACCTCCGGGAGATCGTAGCGCTTTGCCATCTGGTAATTAGGATCCCGGAAGCGCTCATCCTGATAACCACTTTCCGTGAATTCACCGCCTTCTTTTAAATGACCGTTCATATCCGCCCGGATCATGGCTGCAATCCGTTCCGGGCTTCCAAATTCCCGTATTACAGATTCCTCATTCTCAGGTCCTGCTTCTTCCAGATAATCTCTGTAATATTCAATTGCATCTTCTTTTTCTTCATCAGGAATATCCGCCAGCAGATATTCCAGCTCTCTCATAAACTCATCCCTGTTCATATATGTGCCTCCTCAAAAATTCGGGATATCTTCTGCGAATAACCTACCCATTCGCTTTTATAGAGATTTAACTGTATCCGCCCTTTCTCCGTAATCTTATAATACCTGCGGTTCCTTCCATCGTATGCAAGATCATATACTTCCAGACATTCTTCCTTCTGAAGTCTTCGAAGAACAGGATAAAGCGTTGATTCTGAAATCTCAATAACATTCCTTACATCCTGGGTGATCTTGTAGCCGTAAGTTCCCTCCTGGTCTTTTGATACGACTGCCAGGACAATGGCGTCCAATAATGCTGCTCCTGTGTTAAAAACCATACGTCCACTCCTATCTTTTCTGCCTGGTTATTCCTTTACTCTCTGCCATCTCCAGGATCCTTTGGTATGATGACTGCTGCAAGTATATAAATGGCAATACTTCCGCCGATTAAGGATGCCCCGGTTATCAGGTGAAACAAATGTCTCCATGTCTGAAACAACATAAGCAGAATCCATATCAGCCTTATCATAACCGGATCCACAGCCAGATACTCACCAATTCCTCCACAAACTCCACATAAAACTTTGTTCTTTACTGAACGGTACAAACGCTTTGCTCCCACGATTGACCACCTTTCCTCTGACTTTTAATTTTCATCTATAATATTATTTATGTTTTTATATTATATGTTGTATAATATGATGTTATTATATGCTATATAATATTAGTTGTCAACACCCATTAGAAAAATACTTTAAACTAAAAAGACACCTTTGACGCAGATCGCGTGAAAGGTGTCTTTTAAAAGCAAGTCAATGTAATAGAAAATCAATGTTTTTTTTCTTCCTATAATGATACAGGGCTCCAATCAGATTCGAATCATTAAAATAGCGGCAGGCAACAACCTCCGGTCTTGGTAAATATGGAGACAGTTTCCGCAGAGGATTTTCATCGCAGAATTTTTCCACATGTTTTCTGATATACTCAATCAGAAGAGGCTGTTTGCTGATTCCGCCTCCAATCGCCACCAGCTCCGCATCAAACAGTACCTGTAAATTATAAATCCGTACTGCAAGCTGTTTCGTATAACGGTCCAACCCCTTTAACACTTCCGGATTCCCCTGTTCTGCCATCTCAAAGATACGGATACCATCAAGCTCTTCCTTGGGAATTCCAGTTTCTTCGGCTACCGCTTTGATCAGGGCAGTGGCTCCTCCCGCAGTTCCCCAATATCCGCTCATCTGATCCAGATTTTCATCTGATACTGCCATGTAGCTGAATTCTCCTGCTGAAAAATGGTTTCCCTTATAGATCTTACCGTCGATAATCAGGCCACCTCCTACCGCAGTTCCCAGTACAAGGACAATTCCGTTATTAACGTCTTTCAGACTCCCCATCCATTTTTCTGCCAAAGCCGCACATTTTCCGTCATTTTCAATTGTAACAGGCACTTTACATTTCTCCTGAAGCAGTTCAACCATATTATGACCAGTCACACAGCTTAATCTCCCGCCTGTATAGCAGTATCCTGTTTCACTGTCTAATATCCCGGGAGCACTCATGGCAATTCCCTCTGCCCTGCCTTCATACTTTTTAAAAATGGAATACAGGGTTTCCAGATAATTCTCCAAATTCTCACTTTCATAAACCGTGGTCTTAACCTTGCCTTTTTCAATAAATTCACCGTCTGCATTCATAAGAGCATACTTAATAAATGTACCGCCTGCATCAATTACAAGAAATTCCATTGTTCTTTTCCTCCTTCTCCAGTTTCCGCAGCAAGTAGGCCGGAGTACAGCTCCATGCGTGGCAATAGCTGTTTACTGCCGATGAACCATAAGGAGATTCTTCCGGATTTTCCGGATTATACAGTTCCCAGAAAGTATCTGCCCCGTAAGAGAGCATACCTCCCCAGTAATATTTCATATAATCCACTGCCATTTTCTTTTCTCCGCACAGAATCAGCGCCTCCACATAATGATGGTTCATGTAAGGTGTGACCATTCCCATATCAGGATTCATCTCAGTAATATGTTTTAAAAGCGCACCAGCCTCTTCCCCTTTTTTTACACCTGCCAGTACCATCCACACCTGGCTTGCATAAGAAACCTGCCGTTTGGCCCCACTGATAAACACATGAAGCTTTTCATCCCATAAATACTTCAAAGCTGCACTGATGCAATACCCCTTTTCCTCCTGTAATTGCTTTGCAAGTTCTTTTTCCCCCAGGATCTTGGCAAGTTCAATTGCTGCATTTAATGTATAGATATAGATTGCCTGAGCACTGGCCTGTTTGTCAAGTCCTTCTTTCCAGTCCACAAAGCACCAGAACGTATCGCTGCCTTCAATTATATAGTTATCATTGAAACGCTCTCTTGCCAGTTCAATCTGCCTGTAAGCCGGCTGCCAAAGATCCTTTAAGGTTCCCAGATCTTTTGAAGCCTCATAATAGTCCTTTAGAGTGGATATAAAAAACAGAGAATAATCAAACAAAAAAGTATCATCTACAATATACTCAGGCTCTGTAAAAAGACAGGCACCAATGGCTCCGTCGTCTCTGGTAAGGCCGCCGAATAGATACAGGCATCGTTTGACCATATCATAGTTTTTAAAGGTCTCATAATTGGTGAGTGCCTGCAGCCTTAAATCCCCAAGCCAAAGGCGCCTGTCACGTTTGGGACCATCCTCAAACACAGACTGCATACAGTTTTGAAGCGTCCGTAAGCTGACTCTGTCCAGTTGTCTCATAAGAGGGTCAGTGACACATGCCACTCCTTCCATACTAACAGCAGAAACAGCCCTGCATATAACTTCCTCTACTGCCACCTGATATTTTAAAGAGGTATCCACCACATAAATCTCAAGATAGCGGAATGCATACCTTCTGGGCAGCTTAAGACATTCTGGAAGAACATCAATATGTATAAACTCCTCCTGAATCCACCCCCTGCTGATCCAGCCATTGTATTCCTCGGATTTTTCTATTAATTCTTTGGCAATTTCACCGAATTTCAGCCTTAAGTATGCAGGCGCATCCTGAGGACTTCCCGCTGATTTTAACTTTAAACTGACATAGCCCACCTGATGATCTCCAAAATCCAGAACAATAGAATCTCCTTTTTTCAGTAACATACCAGGTAAATCTTTAAGCTTTGCCTGCGGATGGACTTCCCCTTTTTCATCCACAGTTACAATTCGAACCGGTTTCACAATACTTTCTATCAGCTTTCCCTCCAGCCTTTTTGCCTTCTCTACAAATACCTCATTGGTAACTCTCTTCATATCTAAATCAATACTGACTGCAGCCATAATAATTCCTTTCTTAACGTTCTGCCAATCTTCTTTCCTCTAACTCTTTGTTGATCTGGGGAAGCTTTTTATCCAGATCATACATCAGAAAAGTAATGATAGTTAATATATTAGTTGCAAGCGGGATCCATATATACATGGCACTGATGGCATTTAAAGCAGAGTTTGTCTGAACCTGTGCGTTTGCCACATAGCCGCTGGAGGCCAAAAGTGCTGCTGCCACAGAACTTGCCACTGCCATTCCCACCTTACCTATAAATCCATTTACGGCTGACATGGTTCCTGCAATGTTAACTCCTGATTTCCATTCACCATAATCCACCGGATCTGGCTGAATGGCAAAATGCATGCTTCCCTTCAGTCCATATCCCAGAGCTGCAACTGTTACGCCTGCAATCACAACGGGAACTGAAGTTCCTCCTGCAAAAACAATAAGAAGTCCTGCGCCGTGAAATACAGAGCCTGTTATCATCAGATTCCTTTTTGAAGTCATACGGGCCAAAAACGGAACACTGAGATTTGTAGCAACAGGGATTAAAGTTGTAATCGTCGCCACCACACTTGAAAGCTCTTTATTGTTTAAGTTGTAAGTGAAGTAATATATGATGGCTCCTGCCTGAATTATAAAACCACCGAAAAACCAGATAATATTGGCAGCAAACAATAACCACGGCTTATTGTGAATCAGACAGTATATACTGGCTTTCAGGCTTACCTTTTCTTCATTGATACGCACTCTCTCTTTTGTGTTGTAAAAACAGAAGAAGAATACCAGACAGCCTACAATACCAAAAATCATCATAACGATTCGAAATCCTACAGCTTCATTTCCGTTACCAAAACGGTCTACCATCTTGAGAGCAAAGGCAGATACTACAGTAGAACCAATATAGGAGAAAAACACACGGCTGGCAGCCAGATTGGTTCTCTCCTGCGGATCTGCTGTCAGAGACGGCAGTATGGAGGCCATAGGAATATTTACAATGGTATAGGCAAGAGATAACAGCATATAGGTTACATATGCATAAATTAGCATCCCCTTCTGTGAAATATCCGGTACGCTGAATGCCAGAAATGCAGTCACTGCAAAGGGCACCGCACCTGCAAAAATCCATGGTCTGGATTTCCCCCATTTCGTATTGGTTCTGTCAATAAGAATCCCAACAGCCAAATCCGTAAATCCATCAAAAATTTTAGTTACCAGAAACATGACGCTTACTGCCGCTGCATTTAAATGCATCACATCTGTATAAAAGTATAATAAGTATAATGAAATTACCTGCCAGATCAGATTACAGGCAAAATCAGAAGAACCATAACCAATCCGCTGCCTCCACTTGCTTTTTTTAATCTCTTTTTCAAACGTATCCATCTTCTCAACCTCTCCTTTTTTATTGATAGTTGTATACTATCACCAGGTAAAGATTTTGACTAATGACTAATTTATGTTATTGACTTGATATTTTTTAAGATGGTACACTAATAAAAAGATTACACCCGGAGGAAGCTGTCATGAAAATATACAAGAATAAATTTAAAGAATTTATTGTTACATATAATGAAGATGAAGAATTTTACCACCGTCTTTTTGAGGCAGAACAACGCTCTCCCCAGACTTTTTTCTCATATGTGAATTCGCTGGACCAGGAATATATTGAGCGGCGCCAGCTATATGTTCCCTGCCTGCACCCAATCTGGCATCCATATATCTCTGAAAACGCATTTTTTAAATCCTCCTCGCAGAATATTTACATTAATAAACATAACCGCTATACTCCAGAATTTATTCATGAGCATGAATTTTATGAATGCTTTTACGTGTATTCCGGCACCTGCTCCAATACCATTCAGGGGAAAAAAAGAGTGTGCAAAACCGGAGATTTATGTATTATTCCACCTAAAACAAGGCACAGCATTGCCGTATTTGATGACAGTGTCGTGATTAATATCATGATTAAATCCAATGCCTTCCATTCAACCTTTTTTGAGCTGTTTGCCAACAACAATGCTTTGTCCCACTTTTTTGCCTATACCTTGTATAAAAAAACGGAAAATAATTACCTGCTGTTTCATACCAGGTCAGATGAGGTAATCTGCAATTTGATCGAAGACATTTATATTGAATTCTACGGACACGAAAAGTACTCTGATCCCTTACTTAACAGCTATCTCCTCACATTCTGGGCGATCCTGCTGCGCCGGCATGAAAAGCATCTGGAAAGCTTTTTAAATACCACTCATAAAAACCTTGCCCTGCCTGATATCCTGAATTACTTTCAGACACACTTTATGGATATCACACTTTCCTCTGCTGCAGAACATTTCGGCTTTTCGGTCCCACATTTCAGCAAGCTGGTGAAGGAACATACAGGCCAGACCTTCATTAAGCTTATCCGGAATATACGTCTGGAAAAAGCCTGCCGGGCACTTAAGACTACTAATTTAAGCATCTCTTCCATCTGCGAAATTATTGGTTATACAAATCCAGAGCACTTTAACCGGGTTTTTAAGGAGACCTTTCATATGACTCCCGGAGAATATCGAAAAAATAAATGAATACCTTCGGGACACAAGCACCTCTGTTGGTCTTGTATTGGTGGTTATATCTTCTAACTCAGCATCGTCTGTTACCTATGCCCTGCTCTCGCAGGGCTGATATAAAATTGATATGATCCCTCTTAAGTAGACAGTGTAAATACGCAAAGCTACTTAAGAGGGATTTATTATGAGAAAAA
>SVDS01000059.1 GCA_015057715.1 Paenibacillaceae bacterium | reverse complement strand
ACCATTGATCTTGACAATCATCAGTATACAGGTAAATCCACGTTGCTACAAATGTGAGGTCACTTCATATTATCTAAACGGGTTTAATGCAATAGAGTTCGAATAATTTCAAAAAGCTCGCAAAGTGTTGAAAAATCAAGCTTTGCTGGCTTTCTTTATGCCTTTTGGTACTAAAATGGTACTACGCATGAGGCCACGTAATCTTCCATTCGAAGTATTCATTCGGGGTAATCGCCCCACTTTCTAATTCTTCTTTCTTCGTATTCCATTCTAATAGAAAATCATTTACCAATCCATATTCAAATGTAACTGCTACAGGGGTTCCGGCTATCTCATAATCATCTTCATGAAAAGTAGCCTTTGCCTTTGTAGTCTTGGAAACCGGTGCCATAGCTGTAAGGTGGATCAGATTTCCCGGCCCTGTGTATTCCGGAAATCTCGTTCCCTTTCCTCTGGCAGGCAGGGGAGTTGTACTTTCCTCTAGCCAGAAGAGTGTTTCTATAATGTCCTCCGCAGCTCCTAAGCTGTAATCGGAGATAGCTTTGTAGTTACAGTGTAAGGCATCCGCCAGTTTCATTATCATATCGCTTCCGGGAATTCGGGCGCCTGTTTCGTATTGGGAAATGCGAACGGACATATTTTTGCCCTCGAATCCTAAAGCTGCTCCTAACTCTTCCATGGTCATTTTGCGGAAGATGCGTATTTTTTTGATTCGGTCACCTATGGTCATAGCCTGTCGTCCTTTCGATAGAATCAGTATTCTTGCAATAAAGAAAGTATAGCACAGGTAAAAATAAATGAAAAGATATTCTGTACAAAAATGCTTAGAAAAAAAGAATTGACAATCTATACAGATTGGTATAGAATAACAACAAACTTATAAATCTATACAAAAAAGTATAGATTATAAAAAGTGACGCTTAGAAAATCAAAGAGACGCATACAAAAGAAATGCCATGGATCGTGCAGAGAATAGGGTAAAAACGGAGGTGATGATTTACATACGAAAGAAAGGAGGTACGCGTATGGAAGAAATATTTTACGATGCAGCAGATGTTGCAAAGTTATTAGGAATATCAAAATCCAAGGCTTATACCGTGATCAGGGCGCTTAATAACGAACTGGCGGCAAAGGGCTTTATGGTACTTGCAGGACGTGTCAGCAAGAAATATTTTGCTGAAAAGTTCTACGGGACGAAGGAGTAAAAAGTCAGGCAAATGATATTGTATTGGAGTTCGTGCATCTGCTACAGTTCCACCGCAGACACGTTTGCACTCTGTCTACGGCGTAGCGGTACTAAACTCGTGCGAAGCACTCGTTAAGTGCCGACGCCTGCGCCAAGGTCTGCTTGTGGAAGCTGTACAGAATGCACGATGCATCAACAAAATGACTTTTGCATTTGCCTGGAATTTATGGGAAAGGAAGTGATAGTATGCCGGCGTATAAAGATCAGAAGACCGGAACCTGGTACGTGAAGTTCTACAGTAGGGACTGGACTGGGGTAAACAAACAGATTAAGAAGCGTGGCTTTGCCACCAAGAGGGAGGCGCTGGATTTTGAGCGTAACTACAAGATTCGACAGGAATGCAATCTGGACATGACCTTTGGCAACTTCTTTGAACTGTACAAAGAAGATATAGAGCCGAGGCTGAAGCGCAACACTTGGCTGTCGAAGGAACATATCATACGGACAAAGATACTGCCATATTTTAAGGACAAGAAAATGAATGAAATCACGGCAGCGGATGTGATGAAGTGGCAAAATGAAATGATGGCAGGAAAGGATGCACAGGGCAAAAAGTATTCGGAGACTTACCGGAAGACGATGCACAATCAATTAAGCTGCATTTTCAATCATGCCTGCAGGTATTATAACCTGAAGGAGAATCCGGCCAGAAAGGCGGGAAATATGGGGAAAGAGCAGACCAAGGAAATGCAGTTCTGGACAACGGAGGAATATAAGAAATTTTCGGAGGCAATCATGGACAAGGAGATGTCTTACTATGCATTTGAAATGCTCTATTGGACAGGAATCCGTCTTGGGGAATGTCTTGCTCTGTGTATGGAGGATTTTGACTTTACCAATGATACGGTGAGAATCAACAAGTCCTACCAGAGACTGGAGGGCAAAGATCTCATAACTACGCCAAAGACACCGAAGAGTAATCGTGTGATCAAGATGCCGAGATTTCTCTCGGAAGAAATGAAGGAGTATTTTCAGATGCTTTATGGATATGGCAGGAAGGATCCGTATCTTTCAGGTGACAAAGTCTTTTCTTCACCATGAGATTGAGAGGGGATGCAGGATTTCGGGCGTTAAGAAAATCCGAATCCATGACCTCCGCCACAGTCACATTTCGATGTTGATTGATATGGGATTTTCGGCTGTAGCCATAGCGGACAGAGTCGGACATGAGAGCATTGATATTACTTATCGCTATGCCCATCTGTTCCCGTCAAAACAGGCGGAAATGGCGGATAAACTGGATAATGCAAATGCAGCCTTCGGCGGCGGTGAAGCAATGGAGAACAAAATTGTATCGATTGAAGCATTTGGAAGGAGAAAGTCAATATGAGCAAAGTAGAAAAACTGAAGAACCGGAAACGAAATGTGGTGGTAGCATTCCGGATGACTCCGGAAGAGGCACAGGAATTAAATGTGCAGGTGGCACTTAGTGGACTGACCAAGCAGGACTATCTGATTAAGTGCTGCCTGGAGCATGAGATTCGGGTGGTGTGTGGTCGAAAGGTGGCAAGACAGATGAAGACGTATCTGGAAGAGATACAGGAGAAATTGCAGTTCTCAAAACAGAAAAGGGGCAGAGAAGAAATCCTGACACCATTAAAACATGTATTGGAAAGCTTAGGGGAAGAAAGTGAGGAGCCGGACTATGGAGCATGAAATATTGTATGAGGAAAGAGACGGACTGTTGTATCCTGTGGTGGATTTTCCGGAGGATCTGCCCTTGGGACAGGTTGGAAAATACGGTCTGCTTTGGCTGAATTATATGAAAGAGAATCATAAAGAGCGATACCGACTTTTGTGGAGAATTGGAAGATTAAACAAAGTGGCGTGTCAGGTTCATGAGGAAGCCTGGGAGATGTTGGATGAGATAATGGAAAAGCATCTGGCGAAACATCTTCCGGAAGATCTGTCTTCCACAATGGAGATGTGGAGGTTAAGGGAAGAGGCTAAACAGATTGGAGAGGAGGTGGTGTTGAGAGATATCGTATACCGGTCAAGGTGATGGAGTGGTGGTTTGAAAAGTGAATAATCTTCTTATCTGTAAAAAGACTGTCTTGTTTGATTGTGCCGGTGGGGGCAAAATATGAGACTTTTTTGACATTTTCGAGACATTTTTTTGGTACTTTTCTGGCATTTAAATGAGGGAATTTGTGTGGGATAATGATACTAAGATTAATAGTTGTAGCTGTTAGTTGGTGTGGTGAAATGATGCAATGAAAAAATGCTTGCATTATTTTTAGGAGAGGGTTTTAGGGGGATTTGCCCCCTAACAAGGTCGGCAATCGGGGCGTATATCCAGATTGCGTAACTTGCAGGCGACAGGGGCGAGAGTTGGAGAATGATATGACGGTGGAAATTATTGATGCAAGAGAAAGAGATAATGACTCACAAAAAAGAGAACACAAAACGTGTCCTCTTTTGATGACCTAAAATGTCAAATGTTTTCTTTGTTTGTAAATTTCTGATAATGTATTCGCATATATGACTTCATGCGTTCAGTCATATCCAATGAAAACTTGTCTGGTAAGTTAAGTGCCTCTCTCTGCGCATTACTGATTGATGTTGAAATACAGATATCTCCGGTGTCCGGTTGGAATGAAATCTGATGGCGGTCAAATAATGCATCGTGATTAGCACATAAAAGTAAACCGTTGTCAGGATCAATACGTTCTTCCCTCGATGAATCGGACCATTCTTTGATATGACTTGCACGTAGTACTGATGTAGTACTAATACTGCACAGATTACACTGGTGTCGTTCTAAAAGCAGTAGACGACGGAATGCGCCTTGGGCCATTCTGCCTTTTGCAAGTCGTTCTATTTCTGTTCCAGCGTTAGGGTTATATCTCAATTGGCTTGAAAGAATTTGAATATCAACTTCTTCGTGCATTACATCTGTTGAAACAATATCGTATTGGAGCTGGTGAGCAAGAGAAGGATTGTAATTTGGATTTAGTATTGCAAGGTTTACATTCTGATTACCATGTGTGTTGGTGATAGAGTATAATGTATCACACAATTCCCCGGGAATGAGTACGGCAAAATAGCGTAAATAATCGTATCGCAGCATAATGAGAGCGTCGTCTTGAAATGCACATTTTTGAAGTATGGTAAATGCTTCATCGGAATCCGGAATGTTGATTTGTACTTGATCTCCGGTGTGACCGTACTTTTTATAAGCAGAGCTGTGAAGCATATTTCCGAGGTCTGATAAATGCCCAGAGGACTCAAGAGAACGACGCGTAAACAATGTAGTGCCATTCGTATCTACATAACTTACGGGAATATCGATAGCCTGTAAATAACATAAATTGTTCTCAAATAAGTCAATGTCAATGCTTTGAAAGGCAGAAGAGGAATCATTTAATTCCGCGAAAAAGAAAAGCATACCTTGTCGGCCGGTAATATCAAGATGTGTCTGATTTACATTGGAAACAGTATCTCCCGCATTGATTCTGCGTTTCTCCTTAATAATATTCTGATTAGATAGTTTTTTTACAAATACTCCTTGAAATGCGTTTGGGTTGATTGGAGAACCAGGCAAGTTAATGTGATTTAAAAATCGATTTATTTCATTGATTATTTGTTGATACATCTGAAAATCCCCCCTTTTTATATATAGCCATATTATATCAAGATGGTAAGTGAGTGTACAATCTATTTTTTATTAAATTTATATTTACACCCTGATAAAAACATTATATAATATCTGCATTAAGCGGAGGAATATGTAATGACAAATATAAAGAAAAGTAATTGTGGAAGACCTGCAGGACGAATAAAAACTGCAAAAATAGAGATATCAATTGAACCAGCAGTTAAGGAAGAATTTATGTCATTGTTACGCAATGAGGGGAAAACTGCCTCTGTTGAAATTGGTTTGTGGATCAGAGATTATATAAAAAATAGTCGGCTAAAGGAGGAAGAATAGATGAAAGTTGTATCATTCTTTAGTGGACTAGGCGGGTTGGATAAAGGCTTTGCAGAAACTGGCTATGATATTATCTGGGCAAACGATTTTGATAAATTTGCTGTGCAGACTTACAAAGCTAATTTTGGCGAACATATTGTTTGGGGTGATATTAACGAAATTCCATTGGAAGAGATACCAGATTGTGATGTTCTGATTGGAGGATTCCCATGCCAGCCATTTAGTATGATGGGACAGCAGAAAGGCTTTGAAGATACGAGAGGAACCTTGTTCTTCAGAATAGCTGAAATTGTGGATGATAAAATTAAAAAAGGTAAGAAGCCCAAGGCAATTATTCTGGAGAATGTGCGTTCACTGAAAACGCATAATAATGGGGAAACTTACAAGGAAATTCATCGTGTTTTACAGGATGTACTGGGATATAAAGTGTTTAGCGAGATTCTGAATTCCGCTGATTATGGAGTGCCGCAGACCAGAAACAGAACATATATTGTTTGCTTTGATAATCAAGAGGCGAGTTATGCATTTCCGAAGAAACAGGATCTTGACAAAACGTTGCAGGATTTGTTAGAGCATGAAGTGGATGAAAAGTACTTTTTATCGGACAGGATATTGCCTACTATATTATCCAATGGAACAGGCGGGTATAAGGCAAAATCTGAGATAGATTTGAAGATTGCACGACCTTTATGTGCAACGATGGCAAAGATGCACAGAGCATGCCAGGATAACTATGTTACACAAAAAGGAAAGGTGAGGAGATTGACTCCGAGAGAATGTGCAAGATTGCAAGGATTTGATGATTCATTTGTAATACCGGTATCTGATTGCCAGGCATATAAGCAGTTTGGTAATGCAGTTACAGTGAATGTATCAAAAGCAGTAGCACAATCTGTAAAGGACACACTAAAAGAACTTGGAGAGTGGAAAGATTAACATGGATTACAAAAATGATAAAAATGAGTTTATTGCATTTGTGTCTGCCGGACTGGGCGAAACGACAAATGGGATGATTGATGTGTGCCTTGAACGCGTCACCAAAGATGTCAATGAGGATTTCTTGAAATCGAGGGCTGAATTATATAAGGAAGAAGCAAAAAATGACGGAGAGTTTATAAAAGTTTTAAAAAAATTAGCTGTCATTTGTAATGAAACAGAGAAAAATTGTGCGAAATGTCCTGTTTGCAAGTATTGCAATACTTTTATTGAAGCTGCAAGAAAGAGTGTAGATGATAGATCTCTGAAGATGGTTGATTTGTTCTGTGGAGCTGGTGGATTGTCATTGGGTTTTACGCAGGAAGGATTTGTCACCAGTCTTGCTAATGATATTCAGGATTGTTGCGTGGATACTTACGCACACAATCACCCTGAAACGCCAAGGGATCATATTGTACTCGGGGATATTAAGGATGTTGTTGCTAATCTGGAAAAATTGCTGGATGGAAGGAAGGTCGATATCGTAGTTGGTGGTCCTCCGTGTCAAGGATTTAGCATGGCAAACAGACAACGATTAATAGATGATCCCAGAAATTATCTGTACAAGAATTATGTGGAAGTGGTTAATAAAGTTCGTCCCAAATTTTTTGTGATGGAAAATGTTAAAGGTATGCTTTCTGTAGCAGAACAGGTAAAGGAGGATTTCCGTAATATTGGATATTCTGTAGAGTGCCATGTATTAAACGCCAAGGATTTTGGCGTTCCGCAAAATAGAGAAAGGCTCATATATATTGGTAATTGTATTGGAATTGATAACGAAAAGATTTTTACTGATATATTTGCTTTGAGTAAAGGCATTCCGGAACATAATCTTGGGGATGCACTATATGCACTTAGATCACTGAAAGCATCCAGAATGAAGAATGCTACGGAAATTGGTTCTGTAGAAAGCGGATTTAAGATAGAAAAAAATAACAATGCTGACACAAATGAGTATATTTCATATATAAATCAAGGCCGGGTTATATCTGTGATATCAAATCATAAGGCCAGATACAATAATGACAGAGACATAGAAATATTTGGGCGCATGGAGCAGGGAGATCGGTCGGATGATCCTAAAATTGCAGATATAATGCCATATGCAAGAAGAAATGATATTTTTAAAGACAAATATTTTAAATTGGAAAATGATAAGGTGTGCAAAACCATAACGGCTCACATGAAGTTCGACTGTAATATGTATATTCATCCAACACAGGCCAGAGGCCTTACTCCTAGAGAGGCGGCGAGAGTGCAGTCATATCCAGATGATTATTTTTTCAGAGGTGCTTATACAAAAACATATATGCAGATTGGTAACTCGGTTCCTCCTCTTTTGGGAAGAGCAATTGCACAGGTGATTAAACGTTATATGAAAGGTGGTAATGTTTGATGGATTTCACGGAAGCATTAGATGTAATTTGTAATATTATTCCAGAATGTGCATCAACGGAATATGACGGAATAATAGTAAAAAGGCTTGAGGCATCTAATACATTGGATGAAGGAAGAACTACAAATCAGACACATATTGCGATATCCGGAGAACAGATGAATATGTTTCCGTATCTGATGGCTGATGGGTATTTTAAATGCGATTATGATGATCGGGATGAACAGCTAAAGAAATATTTTATCACACAGATACCGCTTTACATTTACAAGGACAATATTGTGTATTTGTCTGTTGACAATGAAAATACAATTGCTTTTGACGAAGAGGGAAAAAGATGTGTTCGTGCAAGTATTGTCAGAAGTCGTAGAAAAGATCAGGCAGATCAGGTGCAACTGTCACTAACCACAGTAGATGATCAGGCTTTTGTCGCATTTCGTAAAATGCTGCATACGGGAGATTTTCTGGTAATACTGAAACATAAAGAAAAATTACTTTATGATTGTATGGGCATAAAGGCAGAGAATGCGAGCAAAGGTCAGTATCAGCTCTCTTCACTGAATAATAAGTTTTATAAATTGCCCACAAACACAAAAGTGGATATCAAAAAGCTTATTGAAATTAAGGATGCCGATATTGAAAGAACAGATTTTTCAATCCAGGAGCTGGGTGGCATTCTTTATGAAATGTATAGCAACGCAGAAGATAGAATGCAGGTAGCATCCATACATATATTTGGAATTAAGTATGGGAAAAATATAATTGAAAAAGAATATAGGGCACCGGATATTATTAAGGCAGCAGGATTGAATGAGTCTTATTCTACAGAGTTGCAAAAAGCGCTAAATATTTACAGGTGTCTTACCAAAAATTCATACGGAATTTCAATTTCTGGTGACGGCAAATTGGAGAAAGAACAAAGAACAGCTGGTATGCGTAAAACTGGAGCTGAAAATATTCTTTTGTATGGTGTGCCCGGAGCAGGCAAGAGTCACGAAATAAAAACAAAATATTGCTCTGATGAAAAATATATGGAACGCGTCGTTTTTCATCCAGACTATATGTATTCTGATTTCGTCGGGCAGATTTTACCGAGAGTTGAAAAAGACAAATCAGGTAATGATAAACTGAAATATGTTTTTACTCCGGGACCATTCACAAAAATGTTGAGAAAGGCCGAGAATGACCCGAATAACTATTATTATCTTGTAATAGAAGAGTTAAATCGTGGTAATGCGCCGGCTATTTTTGGAGAAATCTTCCAGTTGCTTGATCGCAAGGATGAGGAGGAGTTTCCGGCTGAAGAAGTTGGTGAAAGTGAATATGGAATATCAAATTACGAGGTTGCAAAAGAAGTGTACAATGACGAGGAGCATCAGGTAAGAATTCCTTCGAATATGTTTATTCTGGCGACCATGAATACTGCGGATCAGAATGTATTTACACTAGATACTGCATTTCAGAGAAGATGGAATATGCGGCAGATAGAAAACCGATTTGATAAATCGGAACATTCAAAAGATATCATTGCAGGCACAAAGGTCAACTGGGGAGCATTTGCTACAGTCATTAACGAAATGGTTATTGATATTAATGTTGATATGGCAAGCTCAGAGGATAAGCGGCTTGGAACCTATTTTGCAAAGAAGAAAGAACTGCAGGTAAACAGATTCCCGGAAAAAGTATTGAAATACTTGTGGGATGATGCATTTAAAATGGACAAGACTGCGGTGTTTAATGACAATTGTAAATCTTTGGAGGAGGTCGTTGTAACATACGAAAAGGCGACCAATGATAAGCTTGCTGCAGTGTTGAGATTGAGTGTATATGAGAAGATGCTTTCAAAGATGCAGCAGGACAATGCACAAGATACTGAAAAATAGGTGGTGATTGTTTGCGGGAAATTGATATAAGAAGTAAATGCAGAGTGAATTCCAATCGTGAAATGGATACTTTTGTAGGGATACGATGTAATGATGGAGACATTAGTATTAATTTCCCAATGGGGTACCATGTATCAGAGGATAATAAAGAACTGAGAAAGGATATTATGTTGTTATTTGCAACGCTTGCTGCAAATACAGAGCGCAAAGAATCAGAATTGATTGGGCAAAGCAACAAATTTGATGAGGTAGACTTCCCATTACAATCTTATCTATATCTTATTAAGGATTTCTTTGTCAGAGGGTATTACAGAGAGCAGGAAGTTACATATAAGGTTTCGAAAACAGGCAAGATCAATTGGAACAGGACAATCAAAATGCAGAAGCCATATGTTCAGGACATGGATGTATTTTATCTGGATTTTGTCACCAAGAAAAATACTATTAAAGAAAATGAAATTATAACTTTAATTCACGAGTATTGTGTGTATGAAAGTTTTGAGTTAATGGGATGGCTTTTTACTCAGACAATGCCAAAGAAACCAAGAATTGCAAGAAGCGAGAAAGTTTTTCGGTCAGTTCTTATGGAAAAGATTTCCAATACGTTTAATGATAGAAATCGCATGCTTTTCAGACATATGTTGGCGGTAATTGATTATGAAGGCGATAAGTATGCTGAAAAAAATTACAGGTACGGAACGAATCGATTTGAGTATGTCTGGGAAAAGATGATTGATAAAGTATTTGGAATTGATAATAAGGCTGATTATTTTCCTAAAACCTCATGGCTTGTTAATGGAGAAAGATATGATAATGCTTCGCTGGAACCAGATACAATTATGGTGTGGGGAGGTAATGTGTATATTCTCGATGCAAAGTATTATAAATATGGCGTGACAGGTAAAACATGGGACTTGCCAGAATCCACTTCTATAAATAAGCAGATTACATACGGAGAATATGTGGCTAAGGAAGAGAAGTTTAAGAACATACATGGAAGAACAATGAGAGTTTATAATGCGTTTCTTATGCCATTTGATTCATTGAAAGGTAAGTACCTCGATAATCCGGAAATGCTTAAAGTTGGAGAAGCTGTTAGTAATTGGAAGGATAATTCTGAGGAGTATCAGAGAATTCAAGGTATTCTGATAGATGTCAAAACATTGATGAATATTAATGTGCGTCAGGAAATGAAGGAGATAGAGCAACTTGCTGCGTTGATAGAAAAATGATTGTTGAGGTGATTGTGTGGCAGATGTATTAACAAAAGAACAGCGACACAAGAATATGAAAAATATCCGCGGTAAAGATACAAAGATCGAAGTGATCTTAAGGAAGGCACTGTGGAATAAGGGGTATCGGTACCGTAAAAATTATAACAAATTGCCGGGGAGTCCGGATATTGTACTGACAAAATATAAGATAGCCATTTTCTGTGATGGGGAATTTTTTCACGGAAAAGATTGGGAAGTATTAAAACCTAGACTGGAAAAGAGCAACAACAGTGAATTTTGGATTAATAAAATTTCAAGAAATATTGAGCGGGATGATGAAATAAATAAAAGACTGCTATTCGAAGGGTGGACTGTTATCCGGTTCTGGGGTGATGAAATCAAGAAACATACTGATGAGTGTGTGAAAGTTGTGGAAGAAGCGATTTTTGATATTATTGCATATGAAAATTATTAAAAGAGTATAATTATAGTATTGCCTTTTAGTACTTTGTATAAAATAGATGCAAAGGGGTGAACTATATTGGAACTGTATTTTTTTAGAAATGTATCAAATTATGATGAATTAAAAGAAAAAACAATCCATGCTTATAAAATAAAATCAATAAATAAGCGTAAAACAGAAATTGTTAAAACTATAAAGCTAGAAGAACGCAATGCAGATTACTATTTTGAAAATATAATGACTGATAATCAATATGTGGTTGAAAATTGGGAAATAATGAAAAAAGAAAATGGAGTTTGGTATTGCATCGAACTAGTCGCAGATGATAAGTCAATGGTAGTAATGGCAGATGGATATCCTTATGCGAGATTTGTTGCAATGCGATTTGAAATTGACTGAGAGTATCAATTTTGATAAAATATATTCTGGATTATTGTACAATTATTAAGGAGGAAAGGTATGTATATCGATTTATTCGCGGGATGTGGAGGACTCTCGTTAGGGCTTCATAAAGCTGGATGGACCGGCTTGTTTGCTGTGGAAAAAAATAAGGATGCCTTTTCTACATTACAACAAAATTTGATTGTAAATAGGAGACATTTTCAGTGGCCAGGCTGGTTGCCACAAACAAATTTGGATATTAATGAGTTATTAAAGAACTATGAGGAAGAACTAATTGAGTTACGGGGGCAGGTACAATTATTAGTAGGTGGGCCGCCTTGTCAAGGTTTTTCCATGGCTGGTAAAAGAACTGGGAATGATATTAGAAATCGATTATACAATTCATATATAAAGTTTGTTGAAATTGTTGAACCTGAAATGTTGTTTTTTGAGAATGTACATGGCTTTACAGTGGGATTTAAACGGAAGTATAAAGGTAAACCGACAAAGGGAGAACCATATTCGCAGAAGTTGATAAAACGGTTAAGAAAATTAGGCTACGATGTAGCCCATGAAGTTATTATGATGTCAGACTATGGCGTACCACAAAAACGTAAACGTTTTATATTATTCGCCACGAAAAGGGGAAAAGCTAAGATTTTTTTTGATAGACTTTCTCAGAGAAAAGATGAATTTTTACTAGATAAGAACATAACGCTTCCTGTTTCTGTAAGTGAGGCGATTGGAGACTTGGAAAGACGCCATGGACAAGTTCAGAGTGTTGATTCACCTCGATTTATGAATGGATTATATGGAGAAGTTTTGTCTGAGTATCAGTCTTTGATGAGGGCAGAAATAAATGTCAATGCAGTGCCAGATAGCCATAGATTTGCAAAACCGAAACAGGAAACAATAGATTTGTTTGAACGTTTAATGAATGTTTCGGATGAAGCAATTAGAATAACTCCTAAAATGGGATTGGTGGAAGGCCTGAAAAAAAGAGGGGTAACACCTTTGAAACGCAATTGTGTGTGCCCAACCATTACATCTATTCCAGATGATTTTATTCATTACTCAGAACCAAGAATTTTGACAGTGAGGGAAAGTGCGAGGATTCAAAGTTTTCCGGATGACTATGTTTTCTTGGGGAAATATACGACTGGTGGTGATCGGAGAAAGTATGATGTTCCAAGATATACGCAAGTCGCAAATGCTGTACCACCCTTGTTTGCAGAGCTTGTTGGATTAGTTTTACAGGAGATGGTTAATGATGAGTGAGAAGCTTCACTTTAAAGTTAGCGCTGGGCTAAAGAATATCATAGGTAAAGAATTAATCAATGATAAATTTATTGCAATTTTTGAGTTGGTGAAGAATTCTTATGACGCTGGTGCTAAGAATGTAACTATAAAATTTGAAAATATATACTCAGATGATTCGGCAATATATATAATTGATGATGGAAAAGGAATGTCTAAACAGGAAATAATTGACAAGTGGTTATTTGTTGCTTATTCAGAGAAGAAAAATAGTACATACAGAGATAATATTAAATTCAGAAGAAATTATGCCGGCGCTAAGGGGGTCGGCAGATTTTCATGCGACCGACTAGGTGAGAAAGTTGAATTGTTTTCTAAGACTGATAAAGGTATTAAGACTAGTAGTATTATAATAAATTGGAACAAATTCGAAAACGCAGATACAGAAGAGTTTCAGAACATTGAAGTTGTATATAACGAATTACAAAGCGATTTAATAGTTGGAAAAGGGACTATTATAAAGATTTATGGATTGCGAGAAAAATGGAATAGAGAAGAATTGTTACAATTAAAAAAATCATTAACGCAGCTTGTTAATCCGGAAGCAAACGAAAACTATGATATGTTTAACATTGTTTTGGATGTTGTTGAAGAAATAGATAATGACAAGAAGATAAGTAATCATGATAATTTCTTTGATAAAGATATTGTGAATGGCAAAGTAGTAAATCATGTTTTTGATGTCTTGAATATTAAGACAACAAAGATTTCAGCATCTATATCGAAGGATGGGAAAAAAATCACAACAACCTTAAATGATAGAGGAATACAATTGTTTGAGATTGAAGAAAAAAACAAATATAGCATTAAAAATGTTAAAGGTACTATATATAGTTTAAATAGGGCTGCAAAAATTAATTTTACGAAAATGATGGGAATCGAATCTGTAAACTATGGGAGTGTTTTCATATATAAAAATGGATTTAGAGTATATCCCTATGGTGAACCAGAGAAAGATTTTATGAATATTGATAGAAGAAAAGCTCAAGGTTATAATCGATATTTAGGTACCCGTGAGATATGTGGAAGAATTGATATTTTTGGAGATAATCAAGGTTTTGTTGAAACGTCTAGTAGAAATAATGGCTTTATTTCATCTTATGAAACTGGAGAATTGGAAGATTTTTTTTATGAATATTTGTTAAAACCTCTTGAAAAATATGTTGTCAATATAATTCATTGGGGCGAAGAGGTGATAGACAGTGAAAGCCTGGCGACCACTATGGATGGGTATGATAATCTTGAGTCTGTATTAAAGAAAATAAAAGTAAGATTTAAACCTGAACTGCTATTAAAAGCGACATATAATAAAGAATTAACGGAAGTGATTTTGGAGCATACAAAAAAGAAAGATAATTACGAAATCGATGAACTCAAAAAAATAGCAAGGGGAAAAGCAGACGCTGAACTACTAAAACAGGCAGATAGAGTTGAAAAAGCAGCTGAAAAATTAAAAAGGGAGGTGGCAGATAATCGAAAAGAGCTTCAGCAAGAAGTAATAGAACATGAGAAAACTAAAAAAGAGCTGGAAGTGACACAGAAACAAATAGGTGTTTTACAATCTCGAGTAGATGTATCCATTGATAATGCTATAGATGCAATGCATATTATGAAAACATATGCGGATTCTATTGACTCTAACATAGTGGAAATAACGGATATGCTTAGCACTGGTGAAGAACTAGAGGATATTTTGCCTGTATTTCATGAAATAAGGCAGACATGTTCTAAAATTCTAAATACTTACAATTTAGTTATCAATACCGAATATAAGGCTGATATTGGTAATAAGAAAATGGATGTTGTTCAATTTACTAAGACATATATTGAGAAACAATGGAGCCATAAATTACCAGTAGAAATAGATGGCCTTGCATCTATGTATATTATGTTTAATCCATTAGAGTTTAGCATTATTATTGATAATATTGCAGATAATGCGAAGAAAGCGAACTCCACTAAATTACAAATTGTTTTTCAGAGTGATGAAAAGGGATATTATATAAAATGGATTGATGATGGTTATGGCTTGCAATCGGATATTGATGCCTCGAAAGTATTTGAACAGGGGTTTACAACAACAAAGGGAACTGGCATCGGATTATATACTGTGAAGAAGTACGCAAAAAAAATGAGTGCCACTGTAACTGTTAATAAAGAATACAAGAATGGATTTGAAATACAGATGAGGTTTTGAATATGGATTTAACTTTTAGGATTATATGGTTTGAAGATGTTGATGAATGGTACAATACATTATCTAGAAGAGTATCAAAATATATTAGAGATAAGAATTTCAAAGTGGAAATAATGCGCATTGACAAAGCATCTAATTTTAATCTTAAAGAGCATCAACTTCAAAATTTTGATTTGCTCATGGTTGATTACGAATTGGAAAAAATATATGAAGATGAACAAAATAATGAAAAAAGAATTTATGGGACAGAGATAATTCGGATGATTAGAGAAAGCAATTTTGTGAATGATGTCCTATTTTATTCCAGTCATGGTTTTGAAGTCATTAATGGAGTAATGAAGCAGGAAGGGTTACAAGGGGTTTTTATTGCAGACAGACAAAATGATGAATTTTTAGAAAAGGTTAAACTTTTGGTTGATAAGGCAATTAGACGAGCGAATAACCTTATAAATATCAGAGGAGTTGTTATGGACACAACCAGTGATTTTGATAATAAAATTCGAGATTTGATTAGTATTATATGGCCTATTTTAGGAGACAAGGAACAAAAGATTGCAAATGATATTAAAAAGAAAATATTAAAGGATAATGTAAAGACTGCAGAGAAGCTAGATGAAAGATATACGAATATAAACGTAACTAATATAGATACGTTGTTAAATGAACGTGATTTTTCAGCAATTAGGCAGGCAAGATTGTTAAGTTGGTGTATTGAATCAAATGTAGAACTAAAAAAGAAACTTCAAGAGAATTTCAAGAAATATTTGCAATTGAATAATGGATTGGAACAAGGCAAATTTTATGATCTTTATAATGACGATATAATAAAGTATAGAAATGCGCTAGCGCATGTTAAGAATGCACCTTCTATTGATAGCAAAGTGATTATTGGTGAAGTAGATGGGCAACCAATACAATTTGATCAGGAGCTATGTGATCAGTTAAGAAAGAAACTAATAAACTATGAAAGCGTTTTGAATGATATGTATGAGTATATTGAGAGTAATTACTAACTCATTAAATATAAAATACTTTTGATGAGTAGTGTTATTCATTAAAGAATATTTACGAAGGAAACAAAGCGAGTTCTTGATGAAATTAATGATTGGTTGTTTTTAGAATGCAGTTTGCCAGAAAAATGTAAAAATCCGATCAATAAAATGACACAAGATATGAAGAAATGCTGGATTACAGTGATGAAAACTTAATTTTGTGCCCTAATCGCGAGGACAAGCGATTCCACTCAACAGAGGATATGGATAGGGATACAAATAAATGGTGGTGGTTCAAATGAACAGAGAAGATTTATTAAATACAATCTTGAATTATTTCAGACAAAAAGGCGTGCTTTCTGATTTAGAGAAGGATATTCTTTCCACACTTGAAAAATACACAGAGAGACCATTTGATCGAAAAGGTGCAGAACAAAAAGTAATTGAGAATAATTCCCGATATCCGGAAATCTTTACACTGATTAGTGCATCACCAGGAATCCAGAACAAACCATTTACTGAATCATCAGATGTGGAGGTACATAATAATCTGTACTTGCAAATCGAAGCAATGTGGGCTAAAAACAGTCAAGAACAGAATCTGAAAAATCCCTATTGATTTTTCTCCTCACATGCCCCATAATAACCCCATGGACTGGTAAATCCCCCTCCTCACATCCGGTACTAAAATGGTACTATTTCTCATTCTAAAGCCGGATAATGAGAGGAAAAACGACCATTATCTATACAAAATAGTATAGAAATAACCTTAAAACAGAACTGGACTACGAAGGTCTTTGCGAGATGGAATAGTTCCTTATGTCATAGGGCAAAGCAGATTATCCTCCAAGAGGTAAACTGTCTTATCCTGAAAGAATAAAATAAAACATAAGTAACAGATCTTGAAAAGGACTCACACATCCCTTTCCAAGGTCTGTTCTTTTGTTTATTAATCCTTGTAGTATAAGGCGTTGATGGGATTTTAGTTTATATCTTTTACAGATAACCATTAAGAAGTATTATGGGTACTCTTTATCTCTGGGTGGAGGATAGGCTGCTTTGCCCTTTGGAGGATAAAGTAGAGTGCCCAAGGATACTACTAAAAGGCATTATTGCCCGCAAACCTGTATTTATAGGGATTGCGGGCTTTTTTATTTTTGAGTGATACGAAAATGATGAATTGTTCCAAGTGGTTTGCAGGTTGAAAAATGAGTAATTTCATTTCTGTTATATTTGTTTTTGATTCATATTTTTGCAAAGAAGAAACAAATTATGGCAGCGTATTATAATCAAAAAACAAAGAAATGGGATGCGAATTTTTCTTACAGGGATTATGAGAACAATTCCAAAAAGAAAATGAAGCGGGGATTTCAAACTAAGGAAGAAGCAGAGGCTTGGGAGACAGAATATAAAGAACTCTGTAAAAAAGATATGTCTAAGACTTTTGGGGAGTTTTATAAAAACTATGAAAGTGACATCCGACCAAGAGTAAAGGAAAGTACATGGAGGTCAAAGGAGTATGTGATAAAACACAAAATCCTTCCGTATTATCAAGATAAGCCAATGAATAGCATTAAACCCTTGGATATTCTAAAATGGCAAAACGAGTTGCTTGAAATGCGTAATAAAAAGGGAAGTGGACTTTCTGGTACGTATCTTAAGACGATACAATCGCAACTGAGCGCTATATTTAATCATGCGGTACGATATTATGATTTGAACAGTAATCCGGTTAAAAAGGCGGGACCAATAGGAATTGTTCGAGCGAACGAAGTGAACTATTGGACCAAGGAAGAGTATCTGAGATTTATTGAAAGCATGAAGGATAACAACAAATACTATTATGCTTTAGAAATCCTCTATTGGTGCGGGCTTCGAACCGGAGAAGTATTGGCGTTGACGGAATCGGATTTTGATTTTGCACACCATACAGTATCAATTACAAAATCTTTTCAGATCATTGATGGAGCAGAGGTTATTACAAAGCCTAAAACGATAAATGGAATACGAACTGTTACAGTTCCGATGTCTTTATGTGAACAATTAAAAGAATATGTGGGCCAAGTAAGCGATGGAGAGCGGTTATTTCCATATGCAAGGCAAAGATTATATAAAGAGCTGAAAAAGGGGATTGGAATCTCCGGCGTAAAAGATATTCGCTTGCATGATCTGAGACAACATAGCCATGTTTCGCTTTTAATCCACATGGGATACAGCGCTTTTGAGATAGCAAAAAGAGTGGGGCATAAAAGTGAGCGGGTTACATACTATTATGCACATATGTTTCCGGGAGTTCAGGAAAATATGGCGGAGAGACTGGATGCGGAGAGAAGCGATGGCATCGAATAATTCTATTGACAGTACTAGCTTATAAGAATATAATCCGTATATACGAAATATATATGTTAATACGGAAAAGTGATTTGGGAGATAAAAATGACTATTAGTGAACGCATTTTTAAACTAATGGAAGAACGTGAGATTGCGCAGACAGATTTTTCGAAAGCTACAGGTATTGCGCAAAGTACTATTAGTGATTGGAAACGAAAGAAAACGAATCCGTCTGCGGATAAAATAATGATTATTTGTAAGGTGTTAAAGGTAACGCCATATGAGTTGCTTCAGGATAGTGTTCAATCTGTGGAGGAGCTGGATTATCGAGTTGTTACGAAAGGCACAAGGGAGTATGAACTTTTGCTTGAAATGGAAAGCCTTAAGAAATCGCAAAAAGAAAGATTGTTGGAGTATATAGAGGCTTTAAAACAATAATTATTGGAATGGGTTCTATCGTTAAAAATGAAAGAGAAACTGAGGTGAATCATGAAAAAAGATAGTAAACAAAATAATTTTAAAGGAAAAGTAAATTTTCATGGACCGGCACAGGTTGCTGGGGGTGATATAATAAATTTCCTAAATGAAGAAAAAAAGCAGACAGCAGCTGCTGGATATACATCTGAGCCAGTATGGAGAAGTCCGTTTACATTGGCGGTGTTATCTTGGATAAGTGTAATATTGACAGTAGTTAGTGTTATACCATTTGGAAAGATTTTACAGATTTTATTCTGCCTATTTCAAGGAAATATTCGGGCAGTGACGAATTTTACGATGAATTATTATGTATATTTTATGGCTATTTCGCTACTGTTACTTGTTTTTTCGTTGGGGCTTAGGAGAATTACAAAAAAACAAATAAGAATTCCTCTTGTCTTTGATTATGCAATTAATGGAATGGATCGTAGGATAGTGATAGAAAAGGTTAAACCAGATAAATGTCCTATATGTGGCGGAAAAATGAAGTATTATAATAAACCAGTTGAATGGAGAGAACATTATGTTGACGGAAAAACGAAACGCGAAGTGGTAAAAAGAACACCTGCACTTGAGTGTAGAAGAAATTGTGAACATTGGTTTAAAGTGGATCAGGCAGAGGAGAAAATCTCTTAAAAGGTTTTTTATAGAAATTCTTTTTTAATATGGATACACGGTTGCAGAATGTGATTGATGGTAATTATATTTATGGGTCTGGGCATGTGAGAAGAGAGTGTTAAATTAGATAGAAGACATTATGTTTTAGATATGCATGAAGCTGAGGTGTAAAATGGCAAAAGATAAGACGTTTGCTATACTACAGCTTGTGGACTACTTAGAAGAGGTATGTGAGGAATTTGGTGAAAATCCTAGTTAGGGAATTAAAATGGTGCCGAAAAGGAGCCAATAAAGGAGCCGAACAAGGCAAACAATGTGCAGGTCCTCAACTTGGGGATTTGTTTAAATAATCAATACTTTGATAATAATAAGCGATGTTTTAATCGGAGTTTGGTTCTGCTTTCAGGAAAATGGATTATATGATTGCAAGAAACCATGCAATGTTCAGTGAAAAATAGTCAATGCACCCAAAATAAGCTGAGAATAAATTTTTGGAGGACATATGATTTCAAAAAGTGATTGGAAGTTATTTAGGGAGAAACTACCTGAATGGCAGGAAAAATATATGGAGAAACTTGTTGGGGAGTATATTACCTTTCTAAGTCAGGATGACAAGGCTACATCAGATAAATTCTGGGAGTTGGAAAAAAGAATAAAGAAAGACAGGAAGAATCCGGGCGTCATCATGGAACTGAATAAATCAGAAGCAATATGGGATATTGCCAATTTGATTCGTCATAAGGTGATATCGCCTGCTGATCTGTCAGACTTCAGCGAAGAATTGCAGCAGGATGTGAAAAGAATACTTGAAGTGAATTAATGGTATTTTCTTTTGGAAGGAGTGACACAGAATGATTGATATATACACAGAAAAAAAAGATTCCAAGGACTGGATTCTTCAAAATGACCTGTATTTTAATTTGAATACGGGAAATGAGGAAATGTCCGAGAAGGAAATCAATCTTATCAGGCAGGTAGATGAAGCAAAACTGACACCGGATAAGCACATAGAAACAAAATATGGACTGGGTACGATCCGAAATTTGTCTTCCGGATGTAAGACATTGCTTAACATTGTAAAGCATCCGGAAAAAGTGGTGTGTGTAGAGGAGTGCGGACCGAACGTCCTGAAAATCATATTTGCAATGGATAATATAAAGATTTACATGTCAAGACCATCTTATGCGGAGATTCCGGATGATATGCAAATCCGGTTTAATGATGTGGACATAGTGACAGGAGGCACAGGGTATCAGACCTGGTGGAGCAAGGAGTATGAAAGGAGAGAAGCAGATGATTTATAAGAACATTGCGTTTAAAGCAGATCCATTTTCATACGACTTAACGTTTGATGATAGAATCACTCTCGTCGGCGGAGATAGCGCTACAGGTAAAACAGTTCTTTACGAAATGTTAGAGGACTTAAGGCTTACTGACGACTACAAGGCAATCAAACTGTTCAATTACAAAACGGATAACCTTTTGGAATCAATCAAACAGTGCAAGGGCAAGTTTATTGTGATGGATAATGCGGATATTTTGGTGGATGATGAAATTAGGAAATTTATTAATTTCGAGTTTTCCAATCAATATATGCTATTCCTAAGAAATTGTGATGGGCTGAATGTATCGGATAAGAGTTTTAAAGTGTTGAAACTTGATAAAAACAGGATCACACTGGAAGAGGAACTGTGAGATGAAATATTTATGGACAGAAGATACGGGTGCCGGGCTTCACTTTTGGAAATTGGTTAATCAGCTTTTCTATGATGGTGCACTTACAGTTGAGAGCAAGGGAAGCAATCAGGGGTTACTGAATGCGCTTTCAAATCTGGAACTTCAAGAGGACGATACATATTATATCGCGTTCGACCAGGTGGTTGATAATCAGGATATCCGAAACAAATATCGTCTTCTGAAATCAATGGTGGACAAGTCAGAAGGCAAGGTTATCATTCTTGACATGATTTGTTTTGAGTACTTTATACTTGCTTTTGACAAACTGGTTCCATGGACCGGAACTGGCAAGACGGATAAAATCAAGATTCGTGAAGATATTTTGGCAGCAGTGGAGGATCATAGAATCAATTTGTCCAAGATTGGTGATGCGAAAACTTTACAATTTTTATCTGGTTTCAAAAGGTACTCCACAGAGCGGGTGATGAAGTCACTAGTAGGTGAACTGACAGAAAATGAAAAATGGTCTGTCAAGGGCTCGTTTATGGGCGAGTGCTGGTACAGGGACTGTTGTGTATCGGAACATCCGGAGAGTCTTAGATGTGGCAGACCAGAGGTGGAAAATGGAAACGAGAAAATGAAGCATCTGATTCAGTCAGAGAAGGTGCAGAAAGTATTGGAAAAATTGAGTATCTCTTGATATTTCCAGGGCTACTATTTTCAGAGATTATGCAAAGATCAAAAAGGTCACAGGGGCTGTGTATGATAAAATTGTAGATGAACCATATCTGGGTTATCAGGTTCATCTGAATAAGCTGAGTGCAGGATGGCGTCCGTTATTCCAAAAACATAAAACAATTAAGACGTTTAAGGAACTGGAAGAATTTTGCTTGAACAACAAAAATGCCGTTGGTATTTATGATGAATATGGCAGGAAGTATTCCTGGCAGCAGTACTTTGACAGAGCGTATAGACACAGCCAGCGTCAGCCGGAAGCATTTAAGTGGATTTATGAAATAGATCCCATTTTTAAGGATAGTAAACCAACATTGCACGTTGTACCCTGTACAGAGAAGGAGACTGAGATACATATGCCGTTCTGCCATAGAATATATGAAGAAAAAGAAAAGCAGGCGCGTAAGCGTTTTAAGGTATATGAAAGATCTTGGTCTGGGGTGAAATACTGGGAAGATCCGGATTATCCATTTGATTGGACCGAAGGAGACTTTTGCTAAAGGAGCTGATTGTTTATGTATGAAAATATTGACATGAAGAAACGCTATTGCAACCAAAATAGGGGATGTATTGTTTTTTGTTGATAATTTTCTTACCTTTCTAGATGTTGGGGTTTATATAAACGAATGGGTTCAGGCACTTTTTGATAATGATCCAGATAAAATGATAGAGATAAATAAAAAAATAGCAGTGCTGGTTGGAGATTTTTTTGTAGAAGCTGTTCTATATGTAGTAGATAAAAAATTGGGGTTAGGGGGAACTCTCCCATTGCTATGGACATGTCTTAAGGAATAAAGGGGGAGATATTTATGAAATTTTATGCTCATTTATCGGAAACAGGTAAAAAAAGTTATAATAGGGCTTGCATAAAAGTGTTTTTTGTATTTGCAGTGCCGACGTATATTGTTTTTTCTTCTATGGATAAATTATTAGCAATTTTTATAGCAATGGGAGTGTTTTTTTCAGGAATCTCATTCTATTTTGTTGCATCATGTGACTATATATTTTTAAGTGAAAAAAACATAAAACTTCACTATATTACATGCAGAAAACATTTAAATAGAGTAATTCCGGATTCGATTATACACGAACTATATATAGATAATTGTCCAGTAGAATTTGCGCCTCCTTTGAAAATTACTAATGGGAAATATATCATAGCCAAGGATAGGGGGGATAATATCTTATTTGCTTGTATATATAGCATTAAGCTAATGGAGGTGTTGGAAAAAATGCGTGGTAATTATTTGATGGAAAACTCTAATTCCTCGGCTATACCGGATAGAATGGAGTAAGTGAGTAACTAAAAATTCCCATCCACCAAATGGGTTTTGCACGTTAAAAATTCAATAATACAGGCAATCAAATATAAAAAATCAGGCTGTTAGATTTCAAACCGCAAACTGTGCCAGGTGTATTCTGCAGATTGTTTTCGGAAGGAATACCCTGTACAGTCTGTGAGAAAAGAAAACGAAGTGTTAATAGAATTCTGACAGACATAAATAGTATTACAGAGGCTGAAGGGGATTTCCTTCAAGAGTAAAAGAAGGATTTAGTGCGAAAGGAAAAAAACATCTTGTACCTGTGATGCTTAAACCCTGACGTCAAAATGACGTTAGGGAATGATCAGGGTGGCGTCATTTTGACGTCACCCTCAGACTGTAGACAAAGTCCCGCACATCTGTGCGGGATTTTTCTGTGTAAAATCTCAAGAATTATACTGTTATGCGGACTTTCAGACACTTTTTTGGTACAATAAAAGTATCAAATCAAGGCAGGTACTTTTACTTATGATGACGCAAAATGCTGATAAAAAAAGAGAACAGGTGCAGTTCCTATGCATGGATTGCGTTTTGCGCCACCGAGCGGACACCGGTGCGTTTGCCAGCGGACACTCGGCGGCGGCAACGGACAGTGTTTTAGTTAGTCACTTTCCGTTCAATCATAACGATGTAGTGTTTTGTCACACGCTTAAGCAACGAGTTAGATGAAACCTCATCCTCCATCAACATAGAAGGCCATGCCTTTGGCTCGCGCTGCGAGCATATAATACAGCTCCTTGACAATTCATTCCGTTTTTCCAAGACATCATATAGAGCCTTGACTTCATCATCCTCCGTAACCGGATGCAGAAGAAAGTCATCAAGAATCACAAGGTCAAGGTTAATTATCGCCTTTACCTTCTTCTGGTACTGCTTGAAATCAATCTTTCGGACGGCAGCCAGTTCACTTGCCAGTTCCTCACAGTGGTAGTAGCCTACACGGTACTCCCTGCATGCTTCAGCGCCAAGTGCTCTCGCAAGATAGGTTTTTCCGCTGTCAGAGGCACCGAAGATACAAAGGTTCATGCCGTTTTGTACGAAATCCAACGACGAAAGCGTCTGGACGATATTCTGCGGCTGGTACTGGCGTTCTTTGGAATCAACACACTGGTCAAGACAGCTGTCGCTACCCTTTAGCTTTGCTTTTTTCAGACGCGAGGTATAGCGGTTTGTAATCGTTACCATGTATTCAGCATGGATGATGGCACTGATCAGCTCCAGACGGCCTGCATTAACAAAAGTCGGCTGTTTATAGAGAGTTTCAAGCTCCGCTGCCATATGCGGAAGCCTCAGCTCATCCAGTTCCTCCAAGATTGATTTCAGCTCCTTTGTTCCTGTATTCATCGCTGTGCCTCCTTTCCGGACTGATCCGCAAGAGTACGGCTGCGATTTAGAAGTTTTTCCATGTCAGAGTAGCTGCTGTCCATGATGTAGGAACCTTCGTTCCGCTTTTTATTCTTTTCAGTGTTGTAACCTTCAGCGCCAAGTTCTTCGGCTACTGCGCCGATGGTGTTTTTGATATAGGTGTATGTCACTCTCTCAGCAGCGAGAGCGCGCCTGCAACATTCCTCCAGGGCAGAACCGCTGTACTTCTTTGTGAAGCCAAGAACACCAACACAGAGCCTGTAGGTCTGGACCTCCAGCTTCCGGCTTTTCAGGATACGCTTGATCACCTCTGTTGTATTGCTTCCTACAGTTGAAGCTTTTCGGATAAAGTAGGTGCTGTTCCATTCCGAGAAATCTTCGTAATTCTTCGGCAAGCGGCTGGAGTCCGTTTTCCATTCGCCCCTGTAGGTAGCTCTGGGCCATTCAATGATCAGCTCGCCTTCAAGGCTGAAAATCTTAACAACGGATGCGGTGGCACGAATGACGACTTTTTTGTGCAGATATGCTTTGTCTACGCTATAATAAGCATTGTCAAAGCGTACGTGGAAGTCGCTTGATACCTTTGCCGTGGTCCTCTCCATGTAGTGGTATTGCGTGGAGGGGAGCGGCATCAGCTCTTCCTTTTCTTCTGCCCAATAGTAGGAGCGACAATGCTCCTTCTTCTTGAACGGAGCGTCATTCAGCTCATCCAACTTCTCCCAAAGGTCTTCGTTGAACTGCTCAAGCGAGAAATATCTGCGTTCCTCCAGGTCGTGGAAGAAACCCTTCTCGAGAATGCCGACTGCGTTTTCCACAGAGGATTTGAAACGAGGTTTCCGAACCTTGGCAGGAAGGATCACCGTGTGGTTATGCTCCGCCCATTCAGCATAGTCCTGATTCAACTCCGGCTGTATCCAGTCCTTGTTTGCAATCACGGCTTGCTTGCAGTTATCACAAACAACGATGGCGGGAACGCCACCAAAAGCTTTCAGCGCGTTGTTATTGACCTCAATCCACTGCATCTCCTTCGTGGATTCCATACCCTCAGCGTAAATGTACTGGGAATACGGAAGAATAGCTACAAATACGACGATCGGTGTGATCTCTCCGGTAAGGCGATTGATCAGGTCAAAGGTCTTTCCGGCGAAGTCGACTTCCATTGTCTGGGCAATCACGGCTGTAAAGTGCGCTGTTTCGTAGTTCTCCTCGCACCACTTGCCGAAGAGATCGCAGAACTGCCGGTACTGGTATGGCTTCTTTTCCTCGGCCTTGCAGCGCTTAACATACCGGCCCCAGCATACCTGAAGTGTCATGTTTTTTCTCTCGTTCATGAGTTTGTATATGATACACTGAAATTACCGAAAAAAAGCGTCGGAATTCCCTAAAGTCAGCAAGGGAATTTCCTTAAATTAGGCGGGACATATTGAATCCCCTTTACATGATGTTTATCCTTTGGTAGAGACCAATCTATTCAAAGGAGGAAAGGAAGATGTACACTATGTCCCAAATCAATCATATCAAAGATTTGAGCAGTTGTGGATACCGAATCAGTGAAATTTCAAAAGAAACCGGTGCGGATCCCAAAACAATACGAAAATATCTATCGCAGGAGGACTTTTCCCCCGTACCGCCAGTAGTACAGGAACAGCCTTCAAAACTGGATCCGTTTAAGCATGTGATTCAGGAGTGGCTGGACGAGGACAAACGCCACTGGCGCAAACAGCATCATACTGCGCAGCGCGTTTATGAGCGTCTGGTTGAAGAACACGGGTATGCCGGTAGTTACAGTGTGGTCCAACGTTACATGAAAAAGTGTCGCTGTGTGCAGACGGAAAAAGCAAACCTTGAACTAGTCTGGGATCCGGGTCCTGCGCAGGTTGATTTCGGAGAAGCTGATTTTTATGAGGCAGACAGGCTCGTCCGAAAGAAATATCTTACCGTGTCCTTCCCGTATAGCTCGGAGACGCAATCCACGAATCGGAGCTTTTTGCCCGCTTCCGTGCCCACTATCACTTCCGGGTTCGTTTCTGCAACCCGTATTCCGGCTGGGAAAAAGGGAATGTAGAACGCAAAGTTGGTTATAACCGTGCCAACCTGTTTGTTCCTGTCCCGCATTTTTCGGATGTTACAAAATATAACCGGAAGCTGCTTCTGATGCATGAGAAAAAGGCAGCCGAATTTCATTACAAAAAACAGATTCCTATCTGTGAACTTTTTGAAGAAGACCGGAAGGCTCTGTTGATGCTTCCACCCAAACGGTTCAATGTCTGTCGATATGAATGGCTGAAAGGGGATGGTTATGGAAAGGTCTGCATGGATGGAAAACATTTTTACTCCACCAGACCGGAAAATGCCAATCAGAAAGTGCTGGTTGGAATCCGAGCCCATACGGTTGAAATCCTGACGCAAGGGGGTCAGGTGATTGCTACCCATAAACGGGCTTTCGGTGAAGGGCGCACGGACATCAGCGACTATAGCACAACACTTGCTGTCCTCATGAAGAATTCCGGTGCATGGGGAAACAGTGGGCTGCGGCGTGAAACGCCGGATGCACTGAGTGCTTACATGGATGCCCAGCCCAAGGAAAAACTGAAGGACTGCCTAAGGATCATGAACGAGCTGACAAACCAGTATGGCTTTCAGGCTACTGTCTCCGCCATGGAAATGGCATGCTCCCGGGGGAACATCAACATCTGTGATGCCTCGGTACTGGCTGCCCGGATTACCGGATATGGAATAAATACACCGCCGGAGGCGGGGCCGTCATTGGAAGTATATGATGAAGCATTTCTGAAGAAAGGAGGCACCGCATTGTGATGACACCCAAAATGAAAGAAAACATCTGCGCACAGATCCTTGGGGCAAGCAGACAACTGTTCCTCTCAGGAAGAATCGCGGAAGTCTGTCAGGAAAAGGGAACCCAGAAACAGCTGGAATTCGTTCTGGAACTCATGAATGAGGAACTGATCCTTCGTGATGAGAACCGCCGCAGACGCCTAATCAAGCGTGCCGGCTTTCCTACATACAAGACATTCGAGGGGTACAGTTATCAGAATGTCAAATTTCCTCCGGCATTCAGCAGGGAAGAACTGGAATCACTGGAATTTGTATCAGGTCAGAAGAATCTTGTGCTGTATGGTCCGGTTGGCGTGGGAAAGACACACATGGCGATTGCTGCCGGTGTAAAAGCTTGCAATCTGGGGTATAAAACGAAGTTCTATACCGTCACGGAGCTTGTACTTAAGCTGGCGGAAGCTCGCAAAAACGGAACGTTGGAGAAACTGCTACGGGAACTGAGAGACCTTGATCTGCTCATTCTTGATGAGTGGGGCTATGTCCCGATAGATAAAGACGGATCACAGCTTCTGTTCCGTGTGATATCCGATAGTTATGAAAGCAAGAGCCTGATACTCACCACAAATCTGGAATTTTCCAAATGGGGAGGAATCTTCACGGATGACCAGATGGCTGCTGCAATGATCGACCGCCTTGTCCATCATGGTCACTTGTTAATCTTTGAGGGAAAAAACTACCGTATGGAGCATGCCCTCATGCGCAGGGATGCATAAATGCCACCCGCTGAAAGCAGGGAATTACCCTAGATGAAAACAGGGAATTCCGACGCTTTTTTCAGGGAAAAGTGCTTGACAAAAAACAGAGTTTCAGAACCTGTTGGTAGTCAGGATACTCGTAGCTTTCATCCCGGCCACCTTCTCCGGGAACCTTGCCATACACCTTCATGGCAATCCCGGCGTTCGTGATCCCGGGCGGGAGTGGGAAATCCAGATCTGCGCATTTTTCGAATGCCTTCAGGAAATCGTGCACCCCCGACTTTCCTGCTCCCGTCTGCTCAGCAATCTCACGAAGAGAAAGCCGTAGCACGTACCGCTTGGTTAGAATGTCTTTGTAGTCTAGCATAGCCTACCTCCTATAAATGAATTTCCATCACCATTGATGGTTATTCATCATTATAGGAGAAAGGCTTTTAAATCAGAAGGTTAAGCTGTCCGCTCGCTTCGCTCCGCGTCCGTTTTGCTCCGCAAAACTGTCCGGTCTGTGGCGCAATTTGCACATGGATGACATGGTTCCGCAAGATCACCTTTTACGTATTATTGATAAGGCGATTGACTGGAACTTTATTTATGATC
>SVDS01000058.1:13008-28837 GCA_015057715.1 Paenibacillaceae bacterium | reverse complement strand
GTTGAAAAAATCGTAGAAGATTTTAAAAATGGGGTAAAGGATCAGGAGGATTTCTGGATCAGAATGGGAGAAAAATATATCCTGATTCGTTATTATGCCGTTCGCAGTATAGATGGTGAATATCTTGGAGTATTGGAAGTCACTCAGGACATTGATCAAATTCAGAGAATTACAGGAGAAAAAAGATTGATGTCTGAATAAATGTAAAAATTAAAAGAGTACAAGCCGTATTTCGTTTGAAAATTGCGGGATGCTTGTGCTCTTTTATCAATTAAATAGGAGAAAATGCCACAGTATATTTGGTACTGCGGTTACAAAAATATGTATTTTTCGACAATATATATTATATAACTAATATATATTGTTTGTCAAATAGGAAGTAATGATATAAATTAAATATTTAAAAATATAAAGTAAAATAATTGACAAAATAATTGTTCTGTAATTTAGCTTATAAACATGAGAACGCCGTCATAAATTACGTCATTAAAAATGTAGAAAACCGGTTCCCATCTCTCTAAATAAGCTTCTGACAGGTATGGGGAACAGATGATTACTTGGAAAGTACGCCGTCAGTATTTCCGTCATCATGCTGCTAATTATATGTATAATCTGTGTTTTCCATAGAAAACCGCAGTACCAAATATACTGCGATCAGTAAGTTGGTACTAGCTACAAAAGATAAAACAGGGAGGAAATTTAATGAAGAATTTTAAGAATTACAGCATTTCCCGAAAACTGCGGACCGGTTTTTTATGTCTGACTCTGATTATGCTTGTTGTAGGAGGAGCGGGAGTTGCCGGACTTTTCAGAATCAGCGCAATGGATACATATTTGTATGAAAAGCAGACGGCACCAATTGAGAAACTGATGGAAGCCGTAGAGGGACTGTATCAGTTTCGCATAGATTCTAGAACCATGGTAATAGTAGCAGGCGACAACGAGGAATTGGACAAACTGGAACAGGAATTTCAAAGCGATAAGGAAAAATTTCTGACAAATATAAAAGAGTACCGACAGACAATTACCAATCAGGCATCTTTTGCACTTCTTGATGAATCAGTGGATCTTTTTAATAATTCTTTTGAGCCGGCTATCCAGAATTGCCTCAAAGAAGCAAGAAATGGAAAAAGTGAGGAAGCATATGCCGAACTTTTAAAGGAAACCGACAATATCCAGAAAATGTTTGATAATTTTGATTTACTCATTGATAACCGCATGGCCGAAGCCCATAAAACAAACAATGACAATCGTGTTACTGCTGACGTACTTATTGTAGTTTTGATTCTTACAGTTATCTTTGGTGCAGGTTCCGGGATGTTTTTAGGTAACAGAATCTCTGGAATGATCAGCCGTCCAATTACCCAGGTTGTGGAAGCAGCGGGTCGTATTGCACTGGGTCATATTGATGTTGATCTGGGAAATATTGATTCAAAAGATGAGACCGGGCAGCTTGCAGATGCTTTTACCCAGATGACAGGCAGTATTAAAAAGCAGGTAAATGCAGCAGAAGACATCAGCAATGGTGACTTCACCATAGAAGTTCCTCTTCGTTCTGATAAAGACGTTCTTGGCCTTGCACTACAAAAAATAAGAAACGATTTAAGCCGGACGCTGCTCTCCATCAGTGTGGCTGCAGACCAGGTAAATGAAGGTTCTGCCCAGGTGGCATCCGCAGCTCAGGCACTTGCATCAGGAACAACGGAACAGGCTGCTACTGTGGAAGAATTAAGCGCATCGGTAAACAGTATCGCAAAGGAAGCAGAACAAAATGCAGAAAATGTAAAGAAAGCTACGATTTATATTGCAAATACCGGAGAAGGTCTCAAAGAAGGCAATGTATATATGAAGAAGTTAAACTCTGCAATGAAAGATATTGGAACTTCTTCAGAAAAGATATCCAGTATTACAAAAGTCATTGAAGATATTGCATTCCAGACCAATATACTTGCGTTAAATGCGGCAGTGGAATCAGCCCGGGCAGGAGAGGCAGGAAAGGGCTTTGCCGTTGTGGCTGATGAAGTGAGAAATCTTGCAGGCAAATCAGCAGAGGCTGCAAAGCAGACTGCAGATTTAATTCACGATTCTGTGAGAATTGTATCCGAGGGAGAAAAGCTGGCAGAAGAAACAGCCAGACTGCTCCTTGGAGTGGGAGAAAAATCGGAGCTTGTAGGAAGGTCAGTTGGAGAAATCGAACAGGCTTCTGCCAAACAGGCATTGATGATTGATGAAATTAACCAGGGACTGTCCCAGGTATCTGCTGTCATTCAGACCAATGCAGCAACTGCGGAGGAAAGTTCTTCTTCCAGCGAAGAACTGGCGGCACAGGCCCACTTACTTACTCAGGAAGTGGAGAAATTCCGATTACAGTAACAGAAGAATCTTTTTAAGGAAACGGCAGTTTAACAGCTGCCGTTTTCCGTTATGATTTAGAACTTAACAACTTTCGGCTCAGAAGTGAATGAAAAAATGGTGGCAGTTGCATTCTTCAAATATAAAACTGCAAAGATTCCATCGTCTACGGAATACAAGCGGCTGAGTGCGGCCTTATTGTCATCCATCATGGCAACTTTTGCTTCTCTGCGGTCGTCCCATACTGCTTCGGCTTCCAGTCTGATCCATGTTCCCTTATTCATAGCGGAAATTTCAATTTTAGGATTTTTCTGCATCTGATCAAAAACTTTTTTCTGATTGCTGGTTGTGATGTAAAGTTTGCCTTCAAACTCGCATACAGCACCAAAGGGACGGACACGGGGCTGATCTCCCTCTGTGGTTGCCAGGTAAAATGTTCCGCATTCTTTTAAGTAATTGAGTATTTCGTTCATCGCTCTTGCTCCTTTCGTGTGACCATGATATAATTTGCTTACGAGATTATTATATCGAGTATGATATTTTTGTAAACTACGATATTTTATGATACCTAGTATCAAGGAGGATACCTATATGGATAAAAAAGACTTATTTGGACTGTGTCCTTATGTTACCTCTCAGAAGATCCTTTCCGGCAAATGGTCCATATATCTTCTCTATTTATTAAAGGATGGACCGGTGCGTTTTAATGAACTGAAGCGAATGATGCCGGAGGAGATTACCCATACAACTCTATCCAGACAGTTAAAATCCCTGGAAGAGGAGGGATTGATTGTCAGAAAAGAGTATTCCCAGATTCCGCCAAAGGTAGAATACTTTTTAAGTGAAATTGGCAATAAATTTGATAAGGTTCTTCTGGCACTGGGAGAATGGGGAGAGGAATATATTGAATTTATAAAAGAAAAGGCGTAAGAATTGCTTTACAATCCCCCATAGCTGTATGTATAATGTAAAAAATTATACTAACGGATTATTTAGGGAGAAGCAAAATGAGAGAACTGAAAGAAATTAGAAACGATTTAAATCAATGTGACCTTCAGATTCTGGAACTTTTAATGAATCGGCTTTCCTGCATCGAGGAGATCATAGAGTACAAGAAAGCAAACGGGCTTCCCATTTTTCAGCCGGAACAGGAAGAGGTTCAGCAGCAGACTCTTATCCAGGCTATTGGTAACCATGGTTTTAAAAAGGAGCTCCTTGGAATTTTCCGTCAGATTGTGGAAGAAAGTAAAAGTGTGCAGAGTAAGAGTCTGTTTCATTATAACATCGCTCTCATTGGTTTTATGGGAGCAGGCAAAAGTACGGTGTCCAAATATTTAAAAGACATGCTGGCTATGAACGAAGTGGATGTAGACACAAAAATCGTGGAAGATCAGAAGATGCCTGTTAAGGATATATTTGCAAAGTACGGAGAAGAGTATTTTCGCAACTGTGAGAGCAACGCCATCATTAGTTTAAAGGACTGTCAGCAGACGATTATTTCCTGTGGCGGCGGTGCGGTAATCAGAGAAGAGAATGTGAAGAACCTAAAGAAAAACAGCAGAATCGTGCTTTTAACTGCCAGTCCTGAGACTATCCTGGAAAGAGTGAAGGATAGTGATGAGCGCCCCATTTTAAATGGGAACATGAATATTGAGTATATTAAGGGACTGATGGAGAGACGGGCCAGCCTCTACCAGAGCGCGGCTGATATTATAATAGAAACAGACGGAAAAGATATTGTAGATATCTGTGAGGAACTCATCCAGTCTCTGATGAAACTGGAAGCAGCAATATAAGAATGATATTACGGAAGATAAGGAGGAATTTAGATGCTTTGGAAAGAAAAATATGAACTTGGAGTACCGTTAATTGATGAGCAGCACAAGGAATTATTTAAAAGAGTTGAATCTTTCATGCAGGTACTGCGTATGGCGTCTTCATGGGAAGACAAGGTGGAAAAAGTTAATGAAACCCTGAATTTTATGAATACATATGTAGTTGAGCACTTCCGTGATGAAGAAGCCTTTCAGCAGGAAATCGGGTATCCAGGAGAAAAAGAGCATAAAAAGGTTCATGCTGATATGGTAAATTACGTGATTGCTGTAACAGAGGAATATAAAAACAGTGGATACAATGAGCAGCTTATACAGAAGTTTGCAGGAAAGCTGATGGCCTGGCTGATTAATCATGTTGCATCAGAAGATCAGCGGATTGCTGCCTATGCAATTTCGAAAGGGGTGGACAAAAATGACTGATTTGTACACTCCCTTTTTAGAAGCGACCCGCAATGTTTTTCTTTTAATGTTAGATTTATCAGATATCTCTGACCGGCCGGCAGAGAGGTTGGGGAGCGGGGAAGAGTTAGATGTTTCCATCGGTTTTATCGGAGATTTAAAAGGCGAAGTTATTTATCGTCTTCCTCATCAGACGTCTCTTGGGATTGTAACCATCATGAGTGGCATGGAGTTTGATGCAGTGGATGAATTTGTAACCTCTGCCATATCAGAAATAGCTAATATCATCAGTGGAAATGTACTTACCATGCTTGCAGAAAAAGATTTGACCTGCGATATCCTTCCTCCTGTCTTAAAAAGCCCGGACGACGGAGAAGATTATAAAAATCGAAATAACATTTTAATCACTTCAGAAGTAGGAGATGTCTGCCTGGATATCAGACTGGAACTGGCTAAATAAGAATCACTGCAATTTCTGCACGTGTATCTCACTTGAACCAATGAGATATACGTGTTTTTTTTGTGTCCAAAAACCATCTACACAACTTCTACATATGCTCCTGTTATTCTTCTATTCAGAAATGAAAAAGGAGGATGCGTAATGGGCAATGCAATCAGAACGAAAAAATTGCGTATCGGCGGGATGACCTGTGTCAGCTGCCAGAATAAAATTGAAAAAAAATTACGTAACACAGCTGGAATCGAAAAAGCGGAGGTGAGCTATAACGCCGGAACTGCTCTGGTCACGTTTGATACGGATATTATTTCCTATCAGAGCATAACGGGGATTATTGAAAATTTAGGTTATAGCGTGATACCGGATCAGGGGCGGGAAAGAAAAGACACAGGCAGGACTGTGGGTATATTAATGATTATCGCTTCCCTGTATCTTTTTTTAGAACAATCCGGTCTGTTAAATGTTCTGGTGCCCAGCCAGCTGGCGGATAAGACAATGGGATACGGTATGCTTTTCTTAATCGGACTGATTACCTCCGTTCATTGTGTGGCAATGTGCGGCGGTATAAACCTTTCCCAGTGTATTCCAAAAAGCGGACAGGAAGAATTAAACCAGGGACGGCTTGCCGCTTTCCGGCCTGCATTTCTTTATAACCTTGGGCGTGTTATTTCTTATACAGCCGTGGGTTTCCTGGCAGGAGGTCTGGGGGCAGCCGTGACCTTTTCTAATACCTTTCAGGGTGTTTTAAAGCTGGCAGCAGGAATCTTTATGGTAATTATGGGCATCAACATGCTGGGAATCTTTCCATGGCTTCGAAGACTAAATCCCAGAATGCCTAAGTTTATTGCAGTAAGGATCCAGAAACAAAAATCAAAAAGCAGCAGTCCGTTTTTTGTAGGCCTGTTAAATGGACTGATGCCCTGCGGACCACTTCAGGCCATGCAGATCTATGCACTGTCAACCGGAAATCCGTTTTCCGGAGCACTTTCCATGTTCTTATTCAGTATTGGTACCGTACCCCTGATGTTTTTTCTTGGAGCTTTATCAACGGTTCTTTCGAAGAAATTTTCAAGCAGAGTCATGACTGCCGGAGCCGTTTTAGTGGTGGTACTGGGACTGTCCATGTTTACACAGGGAGTCAGTCTGGCAGGAATCAATCCGTCTGCGATCTTACCTGGGCTGGATGGCATCAGTGGAAATCAGCAGGAAAGTTCAGGTCAGATAAAAATAGAAGACGGTGTACAGGTGATTAACAGTACCTTAAGTCCGGGACGGTATCCAAATATTAAGGTCCAGGCAGGAATTCCTGTAAAGTGGATTATAGATGCACCTGCAGGAAGTATAAATGGCTGTAATAACCGGATGATTATAAGGGAATACGGCATCGAATATTCCTTCCATACAGGAGAAAACGTGGTGGAATTTACGCCGGACAAAACCGGAAAAATCCCATATAGCTGTTGGATGGGTATGATACGTGGTTCTATTAATGTTACAAAAGAGGGAGAGACAGATGGCGGCCAGCAATCAGAAAGTCAGGGAGTATTAAAAGAATATGCACCTCAAAAGCCGGTTCCAGCCGGTTATACCATACCAGTTGATGATGTGGTTGTTGCTGAGGAATCCAAAGATGAAAATGGAAAGCCCGTACAGAAAATCACTCTTGAACTCACCAGTCAGGGATTTAAACCGGCGGTTGCGGTGGTAAAAGCCGGAGTGGATACGGAGTGGACATTCATTGATAACCGTCAGGATATGGACTATGGGACTAATCTTCTGATCCCTGATTTTACTACGGAACTTTACCTTGAAAAGGGGGAAAACACCCTTTATTTTATACCAGATAAAAGCTTTGACTTCTCAACCGGGGACAATTCCTTTTATGGATATATAAAGGTGGTAGATGATTTGGAGAACGTAGATTTAGACGCAGTAAAGGATGAAGTGAGTAAATTTCAGACGATGATATGGCCTGAGGACACGTTTCAGGGGTCCGGAGGATCCTGCTGCGGATAATCATGCTAGGAATAATCAGGTTCTGACAGGAATGGGAAAGGAGATTGATTTATGGGATTATTATACAGTCACTGGCACTGCATACTGCCGGCAGCGGCTCTGATCGCAGGATTATTTTTTATGAGAAGAAATGAAAATAAAGGTGAATAACAAGGAGAATAATGATGAAGGCAAATGGAATATCAATACTTAAAACAGCGGTGGTGGCTGCAATGTCATTGCTGGTACTTACTGCATGCAGCTCCAATGCTGCAACCAAAACACAGGAAACGACAGCTTTAAAATCGGAAAACAACAGTAAAAGTGCACAGGCAGACACAGATCTTGTAATTCCAGTTTCAGATATCTCAGAAAAGGTGAGCTTTTATCCGGTAGAAGCAGATGGAACGAAGATGGAAGTTCTGGCAGTAAAAGCGCCTGACGGTACCATACGAACTGCATTTAATACCTGTCAGGTATGTTACGATTCCGGCCGGGGATACTATAAACAGGATGGAAATGAGCTGGTGTGCCAGAATTGTGGTAACAGGTTCCCTATGAGCCGGGTGGAAGTGGAAGCCGGAGGCTGTAATCCATGGCCGATATTCGATCAGAATAAGACCGTGACGGATGAATCAATCACGATCTCTTCTGACTTTTTAAAGGAATCCAAACAGATATTCGCTAACTGGAAAAAGACATATTAAATTAATCAGGACATTTCATGGAGCAGTTTACGGTAACACCATTATGGGTTAAGTAATCTGCTCCCCATTTATACATGGCCTCAAGAATGGGGCGTATGCTGATTCCCAGATCAGAAAGAGCGTATTCCACCTTTGGGGGGACAACTGGATAAACGGTCCTTATAATCAAATTATTCTCTTCCAGCTCTCGTAACTGCTGGGTCAGCATCTTGGGTGTTGCCTGGGGAATCAGTTTTCTCAGTTCTCCAAATCGTAAGGTGTGGTCGATCAGATGCCAGAGAATCAGGGCTTTGTACTTTCCTCCGATCATATCCAGAGTAGCATCCACCGGACAGTTGTAGCCGGCACAATCAATGGGGGGCATAGTGAATCCTCCTTTAGTATCTTTTTGGGTACTATATCACTAAAAAGTGCATACTTGCAATAATTGCGATATCTGCCATAATAATATCATGAGTACTCAAAAACTTCAAGAGGCATCAGCCAATTAAAAGAGGTGAAATATATGGAAAATAAAACTTTAGATATAAGAGGCATGACCTGCGCGGCCTGTGCCCAGAGAATTGAAAAAACAGTAAAGAAGCTTCCGGGAATCAGTCAGGCATCTGTGAACCTTGCAAGTGAAAAGCTTTTTGTAGAATATGACAGCAGCCTGGATTTATCTGACATTAAAGCTGCCGTTTCTAAGATTGGATATGAAGCAGCAGAAAAAACGGAATATTCAGATGTAACCATTCCCATTGGCGGAATGACCTGTGCGGCCTGTGCCAGACGGGTGGAAAAAGCCGTCGGAAAGCTGGAGGGTGTGGAAAGCTCCTCAGTCAATTTTGCAACAGAAAAAGCAACCATCGCTTATGATCCCCGGAAAGTAAGGTTATCCACCATTAAGGCAGCCATTGAAAAGGCAGGATATCAGGCACTGGAAGTAAATAAAGCGGATGCTGCGGACGAAGACCGAATAAGAAAGCAGAAGGAGATCAAAACACTGTGGACGAAGTTTATTACTTCAGCAGTATTCTCCCTTCCATTATTATATATTGCAATGGCACCCATGATCAGCTTTATCCGCCTTCCATTTCCATCAGCCATTGAGCCAATGAACTATCCCCTTACCTATGCTCTGATAGAACTGGCTCTGACAGCCCCTGTCATTGGGGTTGGATATAAATTTTATACCATTGGTTTTAAAGCACTTTTTCAGAGAAGTCCCAATATGGATTCACTCATTGCAATCGGAACAACAGCAGCTGTTTTATACAGCATTTATAATACATTCCAGATCGCTGCTGGACATTTTATGGCAGTAGATGCCCTTTATTTTGAATCAGCCGGTGTAATTATTACCCTGATTTTACTGGGCAAATCCTTAGAGGCGGTATCCAAAGGAAGAACCAGTGAAGCCATTAAAAAGCTTATGGGTCTGGCACCAAAGACAGCCGTCATTCTGGAAAATGGGGAGGAAAAGGAAATTCCCATTGACGAAGTGGAAATCGGCGATGTGATTCTGGTAAAGCCAGGTGATAAGATTCCGGTAGACGGAACTGTTACAGGCGGACACACTTCCATTGATGAATCCATGCTCACCGGAGAAAGTATGCCGGTAGACAAAAAAGAAGGAGATCCGGTTTACGCCGCTTCCTTAAACACTACAGGTGTGATCCAGTTTAAAGCTGAAAAAATCGGAAGTGATACAGCGCTCGCCCAGATTATTAAACTGGTAGAAGATGCCCAGGGGTCAAAAGCACCCATTGCCCAGATGGCAGACATCGTTTCCGGATACTTTGTACCAGTTGTCTGTGTCATTGCCCTGCTTGCAGGAATTGGCTGGTACATCGGTACAGGAGGAGATTTAAAATTTGCACTTACAATCTTTATTTCCGTACTGGTAATCGCATGTCCCTGTGCACTGGGTCTTGCTACACCAACTGCCATCATGGTTGGTACGGGAAAAGGAGCGGAGAACGGAATCTTAATTAAGGGCGGAGAAGCTTTGGAGACCGCTCACAAAATAAATACCATTGTATTTGATAAGACAGGAACTATTACAGAAGGAAAACCAAAAGTAACAGATCTACTTGTGGCAGGCAGTATTTCAAAAGACCGTCTCTTACAGCTTACCGCATCGGCGGAGAGAGGTTCAGAGCATCCCCTTGGTCAGGCAATTGTCCTTGGAGCAAAGGAATCAGGACTTACTCTTTTGGAAGCGGAACAGTTTGATTCACTGACAGGACGGGGAATCAAGGCCCGTCTGGAGGGAGAAGATATCCTTGCAGGAAACAGAAAACTGATGGATGAACAAAACATTTCCCTTTCAGGTATGGAAGAGATTTCAGACAGGCTGGCAGAAGAAGGCAAAACTCCTATGTATGTAGCAATCAATGGTGAACTGGCAGGAATTGTAGCAGTTGCCGATGTTGTGAAGGAATCCAGCCGTGCAGCGATTGAACGGCTTCATAAGATGGGAATCGAAGTTGCCATGATTACCGGTGATAATAAAAAGACGGCTGCAGCCATTGCAAAACAGGTTGGAATTGACCGGGTTCTTGCTGAGGTGCTTCCCCAGGATAAGTCCAACGAAGTGAAAAAGCTTCAGTCAGAGAACCGGAAAGTAGCCATGGTGGGAGACGGAATCAACGATGCACCTGCGCTGGCTCAGGCAGATATCGGAATCGCCATCGGTTCCGGTACGGATGTTGCCATGGAATCAGCAGATATCGTATTAATGCGGTCTGATCTGATGGATGTGCCTGCAGCCATTGATTTAAGCAAGCATACCATTCGTAATATTAAACAAAACCTTTTCTGGGCATTCGGTTATAATGTAATCGGAATTCCCATTGCAGCAGGTATGTTACATTTACTATTTAACGGCCCTCTTTTAAACCCTATGTTTGCAGCAGCAGCTATGAGTTTAAGCTCTGTATCGGTGCTGACCAATGCGCTGCGGTTAAAGAGGTTTAAGCCAGACACAGGAAAGAGGTGACAGAACCATGTTAGAGAACAAGAAAGTGATAACCGCAATAGCCGCCGGTGTACTGGTGGTTGCAGCAATTATATTTCTGACGGTAGAAAGTGCCGGAGGTACCCTTGATGTAGTTGGTAAAAAGTCAGTACAGTCCTTTGATATGGTATTAAATGCCATTCCTGATCAGGTTAGTAAGGAAGATGGGGGCAAAGGCTTTGCCCTGACTGCGACCGACGGGGGAGCCCGCTTTATCTGGAGCGGAGAAACAGATGAAAGTTCCCGTTTTGACGTAAAACTTCAGGCAGATGCAGCCCCATTTATTCAGGCAGGTCTGGATCCCGGAAAGCTTCCTGAGAATTACGAAATAAACGACAATGTTATAACTGTAGGAATGAAGCTGAATGCTGGAAGCTTCGCTGGTACAGAAGAATCCGCCCTTTCCGCCTATGAGGGACTGGTAAAAAATGGCCGCAGCCAGATAAATTACCATACGGATATGGATCATTTTGGAGTAAAGCTGGGTGGCGGAAATATGTTTGAATGGGCAAAAGACTTAGAGATCAGTGCTGCAACGAAACAGGCACAGGATAAAGATATTGTATTTGTTCTGTCGCCAGAACCATTGATCGCAGCTGGCGTAGACCCTGAAAAAGTGGAAGGCTGGCTCTACGCACCGGTTCCTGTCATGGAAAACGGAAAGAAGATGCAGGTCAATAAGTTTTTAAAGCCTTTTAATATTAAATAATTATAATCATGGAGGAAATTGAAATGGCAAAGACAGTAATAAACGTAGATGGAATGGCATGTGAGCATTGTGTAAAAGCAATAACCGGAGCAGTAAGCGGGTTATCCGGCGTATCGGGAGTAGCAGTTGATTTAGCTGCAAAAACCGTGACTGTGGATCACAATCCCGATGAAGCATCGGTAGAAAAAATAAAAGCTGAGATTGAAGACCAGGGATATGATGTAGTAGAATAAAGAAAGACGGGAACCGGAATCTGACCGGTTCCCTCTTTCCATACTTAAAGTTTTTAAAATAGAGGTGACCGGAAATGAACAATAACTTCAGGCAAGTGCTGGTAGTGGATGATGAGCCTAAAATTCTGGAAGTAGTATGCATGCTCTTAGAAAGCAAAGGATTTAAGACATTCCCCGCCGAAAACGGGAAGAAGGCACTGGAAATATTTGATACGGAGAATCTCTCCCTTGTCATACTGGATTTAATGCTGCCTGATATTTCAGGAGAAGAGGTCTGCTCCGCCATCCGTAAAAAATCCCGGATTCCAGTCATAATGCTGACTGCCAGAGTGGAGGAAGAGGATGTGGTAAGCGGGTTGGAGCTGGGAGCCGACGACTATATTATGAAACCCTTTGGTTTAAAGGAACTGTATGCCAGAGTTGAGGCGGTATTAAGACGCACAGAAGTGGATCTGGTACCCCTTGTTAAACGAAATTCCTGGAGAGACGGAGATCTGGTAGTTGATTTTGAAAAAAATGAGGTAAGAAAAAAAGGCTCAGGTCTGACACTCACACCAAGCGAACTGAAGATATTATCTGCCCTCATTAAATATCCCGGTAAGGTATTTACCAGGGAGGAACTGATTGATACTGCTCTTGGCAGGGACTTTGCCGGTTATGACAGAGCCATTGACAGCCACATTAAAAATATCAGAAAGAAAATAGAGGATGATCCTAAAAATCCCGACTATGTCTTAACGATTCCCGGGCTGGGCTATAAGTTCGGAGGCTGATGCATATGAAAACCTTAAGAAAACAGCTTTCCCTGACCATACTTTTAACCCTTCTCATTACCATTGCATTAATCGGACTTGCCTCAAACCTGCTCATTAACCGGGAATTTGAAAAGTACATTGCCAAAACCGGGCAGGAGCGGCGGGATAATATAGCAGATGAACTGGAAAGCCAGTATGATGAGTTTAAAAGAAGCTGGAAACTGGATTACGTTCATGCAATCGGAATGAATTCCTTATATGACGGATATATCATAAAGCTTTACGATGCAGATGGGAATATGGTGTGGGATGCGGAGAATCATGATATGAGGCTTTGCGGCCAGATCATGAACGATATTTCCGCACGCATGAAAGAACGCGGGGCGAAAGGCGGTTTTGTCGATCACACCTATGAGCTGACTCAGAATGGGAAAAAGACAGGTTCCGTTTCCATTAAATATTACGGACCGTTTTTTATGAATGAAGCCGATTTTAATTTCATCCGTGTGATGAATATCGTTTTGCTTGTTATTGGAGTTCTATCCAGTATCTGTTCTGTTGTGGTTGGCTGTGTATTAGGAAGCAGGATATCCCGCCCAGTCACCAAAACTGCCTATATTGCCAAGCAGATCTCCACAGGAAATTACGAACTAAAATTTGAACCAGGTACCAGGATAAAAGAGCTTGACGATCTGGGCATAGCCATAAACCATTTATCCGGAGCATTAAGTGAGCAGGAGCGGCTGCGCAAACGGCTGACTGCCGATGTAGCCCATGAGCTGCGCACTCCCCTGACTGCTCTTGGTTCTCATCTGGAAGCGATGACAGAGGGGCTGTGGGATGCCACACCAGAACGCTTAAAAAGCTGTCATGAAGAGGTAAAACGACTGGGAACGCTGGTAGCTGATTTGGAACAGCTGGCAAGGATCGAAGGGGATAGCTTTTGCCTGAAGAAAGGTTCCATGGATTTATATTCGGCAGTCTGTCAGGCAGCAGAGAATATGACGGGGGAAATCAACAAAAAGAAGCTGGCTCTCTGTATAAAAGGAGAACCGGTTTTTGTGGATGGTGATAAAAACCGAATGGGACAGGTATTTTCCAACTTACTTTCCAATGCCGTCAAATACACGCCGGAAGGCGGCAGTATCCGGATTGGCGTATCTGAAACAAAGGAGAACGGAGTCGTAACCATAGAAGATACGGGAATCGGAATCAGGAAAGAAGAGCTTCCTCTTATCTTTGAACGCTTTTACCGGACGGATCAATCCAGAAACCGGAAAACCGGAGGTGCCGGAATCGGTCTGACCATTGTAAAATCCATTGTGGAAGCTCATGGCGGTACCATAGTGGCAGAAAGTAAAGAGGAATCGGGAAGCTGTTTTACAGTCTCGATTCCCAAGTCAGGATCATAAATTATAAATATCCTTCCGGTCCCTGCTCTTTTAAAGTAAACCGGTTCTTATTAAAATTCAGTATTTCTTCTGCCTGGAGTTTACTCAGTTCATTGGACAGGGCACTTCGGTCTACGGAAAGATAATCAGCCAGCTGCTGTCTGTTAAACGGGATATCAAATGTGGAAGAATTGCTCTTTAAAGACTCTGCAGAGAGATAGGAGAGCAATTTTTCCCTGATTGTCTTTTTTGACATGTGCTGCATCTTTTTCGTCAGGACCAGATTTCTGCCGGCAATGGCTGATAGAAAGTTTTGGATCAGCCGGGTGTGAAAACCACATGCAGAGGTGCATACAGTTAAAATCTTATTAAAATCCAGGAACATAATCTCGCAGTCAGAATCTGCAACTACGCTCATTTCTATAGGAACGGATGAGATGCAGGCATAGGTTTCTGCAAACAGCGTTCCAGGCATCACTTCTGAGATGATACTTCTCTTTCCCCAGAAATCTTCCTGTATAATAAGAGCGGTTCCAGAAAGAACCATTCCTACGGAATGAATGTAATCACCGCTTCTTATAATAAATTCATCTTTTTTATAACACTTCATTCGTGCAGACAGGCATTTTAACATGCCTCTGATTTCATCAGACGAGACACCTGAAAACAAGCTTGATTTTTTTAAAACAGGCAGAAATTCTTCCATATGATTGCCCCTCCTAAGTATGTGAATGGTTATTTCCATATATCCATTTTTCCATTTTTAAATAATATTTTGAAAATGTTGTTAAAACAACGGAAATGATGATAATATTATATTATAATCTCTATAGAAAGACAAGAACAAAATAAGGAGGGAGACAAATGTCAGAGAAACTCTTAAAAAATATAGCACAGGAAGAAATTTTAAAGTTAGCAGATTTAGTTGAGATTCAAAAGGGCCAGATCGTAAGTAAGACTCTGGTACAGAATCAGTCAGTCAGCGTCACCTTGTTTGCCTTTGATAAAGGGGAAGAGATCAGTACCCATGAATCCAATGGAGATGCCATGGTTACAGTTTTAGAAGGAACAGGAAAATTTACGGTAGACGGAACCGAGTTTATTTTAAACGAAGGGGAAACCCTGGTCATGCCGGCGAAAAAGCCTCATGCTGTTTATGGGCAGGAAAGTTTTAAGATGTCTTTGGTAGTAATATTTTAAGGAAAGGCAGTACAAAGAAATGGAAAATCAAACGTCCGGTTTATCAGATGAGCTGACTGGATCGCTCATTGGTCTGGCAAAAGCATGTAAGATGAATATCCGCCAGACAGCCGTAACCAGACTTCTGATGGAAGGTTTAATCACAACCATTGCCGATGCAGGCTTTGATGATCAGGCCCTGTCAGACATGCTTTTAAGGGTCAGAAAGGAAAAAGACAGGATCGCACCTGGCTGTGCCGTTTGTAAAAGTGTCTGCGGTAATACTTCAGATTATGACATAAAAAACATCTGGGCAGCTGATGAAGACATTCGTTTTTTTAAGTACCTGATTTTATCCTCTATCAAAGGAATTGCAGTTTATGCGCTTCCTGCCCTGGTAAAGGGAGATCAAAATGAAAAAATAAATGAATTCTTTTACAAAGCTTTGTCTATCATAAGCTATGACTTAACAATGGAAGATCTTCTTCCGGTTGCAGAGGAAGCGGCAGAGATGAATCTGATCTGTAAAGATGCAGATATAAGCCCTGAAAGTCCCTTTATTATAATACCGGATTATGAATCCATGGAGAAGCTTATTACACCTAATATACTGGCAATCCTGGGAGAGGATCATAAAATTCCCCTGATTCCCATGCCAGAGGAAGATTTAAGAAAAGTAACCGAGAAATTAATAACATTCAATTAACAGGAGGAAGAAATAATGATAACGAAAGAAATGTATATTGGAGAAATTTTAAGAAGCAAACCGGAAGCAGCAGAAATTTTAATGGGCTGCGGAATGCACTGCCTTGGCTG
>SVDS01000058.1:0-12908 GCA_015057715.1 Paenibacillaceae bacterium | reverse complement strand
TATGCTGTTACAACTCTTTTAGAAGAAGATTCCACACGTCTTGATGAAATGAAACAGGCAGTAAAGGAATTCGGAAAGAACCACAGCGCAAGTGGAAATTTATCTGTAAAACAGGCCTATGATCATCTGGAAAATACGTTATTAAACGGTATGCCCTGTGACAGAGTAAATCAGCTTTTAAAGGAAGAATCAGATCTTCTGGCCTATCGCCAGACAGTGGAAATACACCAGCCCTACTGGGATATGATCCATGGAGATGTAAGCAACTACTATGAACTGAGAGAAGCCCTGATCCAGGGAATGTTTGAAGGTTCAAGTGTACAATTTCATCATACTGGAAATCAGGAGTATGAATTAAGGAGCCGCTAATGAATGGTATCGATATTTTAATGAAGGAACATGAAAATATTCTGGCTTTCAACGGTTTTTTAAGAAAGATCTGTGCTGGTATTGTTGAGGGCCAAGAAGTAGACGGAGCGCTACTTAGAGAATGCATTGACTTTGGCAGAAATTATGCAGACAAGCATCATCATGGAAAGGAAGAAAAAATCCTGTTCCGTATTATGATGGAGAATATGGGTCCTGTTGCCGATAAGCTGATCCGTAACGGAATGCTGGTGGAACACGATCTGGGAAGACTCCATCTTACCCAGCTGGAAGCAGCGATTGAAGCATATGAAAAAGATCCTGTGACTGACCATAAGCTGGATATCATTTCCAATGCTATAGGATACGGCGCATTATTACAGCGTCATATAGAAAAAGAAGATCAGGCTGCCTATGCCTTCGCTGCCCGCGCTCTTCCTGCAGATAAAATGAATGATGTGGATACAGAGACAGAGAACTTTGAAATTCAGGCGAGAAAAGACGGAGTACAGGACCACTACGAGAACTGGCTTCGCAGCAAGCTGGCTTAAGTTACCCGGCTTAAATCATACAAAAGAGGGGAATGTTACCCATGGAATTAAAGCATTATTTAGAGCAGCATGACAGAATCAGAGAAGAGCTGGCAGAACTGAAAAAACTTCTGGCAAAGCAGGATCTGGAGCAGAATGCCACAGAGCTGGCATTCCACGTCAGCGGCCTTGCCGGTAAGTTAAATATTCATCTGACTTCCGAAGATCAGTATTTATACCCTTCCTTTTTCCGGGGAAGCGATGAAAATCTGGTGAGAAAAGCCCATGAATACCAAAATGAGATGGGAAATCTTCTGGCTGTTTTCACAGATTTTAAAAACAGCTTTAACACAAAAATAAAAATACTCTCTGACAGAGATCGGTTTTTAAATGAATCAAAAGGAATTATACAGTCCATCGAGCAGCGTATGGAGAAAGAAGAAAAAGATTTATACCGGCTGGTATAAAAAGCGGAGTGGGGTAAAATAACTGAGATCAGTTGTTTTATCCCATTCTTTTTTGTGTTTAAAAATTCATGCTGCAATGCATTATTTTTGATATAATGGATTGATACAGGAGGTAACGAAATGAAACGGAGACAGGAAAGCATCATCTACCAGCTGGCAGTCAGTGAAGGTCCGCTAACCACGGATGAACTGGCCAAAAGACTGTCTGTCAGCGCCCGCACTGTAAAGTATGAGATGATAGAAGTAAAATCCATTTTGCCAAAGTATGGAGCAGAACTTTTTGCCAAGCGTAATGAAGGATATTCCATTCTGGTGAAAGACCGGGAATTGTTTGACCGGTATTTTGAACCTCTCTCGCTTCAGTCCAGTCTGACCAATAACTTTGGTTCCGATGACAATGCAAGATTTCTTTATATTGCAAGAAAGCTGGTTTCTTCCTCCCGCTTTGCAAAGCTTGAGGACATTGCAGATGAGCTTTATTTATCAAGAAGTGCCATAAGAGAAGCGGTCAACAATGTAATGAATTTTTTGAAAAGCTATCACCTTGAGACGGAAAGCAAGCCTGGCCTTGGAATACGTGCCTTTGGTACGGAATATCACATGCGGATTGCCATGACAGAGTTGTTTGCTGTCCATTTTCATAAGGTACTGTTAGACAATGCCGGAATGGAGTATGCCAAGTGGACGGAATGCGGATACGAGGAACGGCAGGATATCAGGCACGTTTTTCTTAAAGTATTAAGAGAATCCCGGATCAAAGTCACAGACACCAACACCCAGCGCCTCGCCATTTATTTTATTATCGTCAGGAACCGCTGCAATGCGGGTTACCGGTTAAAGCTGCCTGATGTCTGGAAAGAACAGGTGAAAGCATCAGACGAGTTTGGAGTAGCCAGTGAGATTTACAGCAAATTAAAAAACAGCTTTAAAGGATTTGATTTACCAGAAGAAGAGACTGTTTTTCTGGCAGTATATCTGATGTCCTGCAGGGATATGTGGAATGTGGAGCAGCCCCGGAAGGTATATGCGCTCTTTTATGAAGATGCCCTGAATATGATGACAGAACTTGAGGATTATATGAAACATACCTGCGGAATTGATCTTCTTTGTTTTCCCTGGGCAGAAAAAGAGCTGTTAAGCCTTTTGATCTCTCTTTTTATCAGCATTCACTTTGGTCTGGAGGGGCAGTACCGTTTCTGGTATGATTACGAAAATCAGGCATTTAACAGCCCTGTATCAGCCACACTGGCCTGTACAGCTGCAGGCTTTTTGCAGGATCGTCTGAATGTTACCATTTCGGTGTCATTTTATTCTCAGATGGCTTCCCTGATATTTAAAATGGCATCTCTCACCGAGTATGACTTAAGACCCCAGAGACTGCTTTTAGTCAATTCCAATGGATTAGGCCTGAATGAAATTATTCAAAAAAGGATCGTTAAAAGATACCAACATCTGGTGAAGTCCTTTACAATCGCAGAGCTTTATGAGATACGTGGAATGAATCAGGAGGAGTATGATGCTGTATTAACGGATACCAGCGAGATCGCCTATCACTATGATCTTCCCTGCTGTGTCATCCATACCTTAAGCAGCGAAAAGGAAATGGACCAGCTCTTTAACAGGCAGTTAATCAGGTCGTACCAGACAGAAGCACTGATTCCGCCTTCTGATCAAATTGAAATCAACAAAAATTACCGTTATACCGATGAAATGCAATTCCTTCAGTTTCTTGCATTCCGTCATGGGAAAACTGCTTTGGAAAGGGAGAGGATTCAGGAATATTTAGAGAAAGCAAGCCTTTACGATACCGGATATTTATCGGCGAAATCTGTGATGCTTTATCTTCCCGCCTCCTTTTGCGAAAAAGAGTGTATGGAACTGTACTGCCTGACTGAATCCGGTACCTGGAGAGGAAAAGAAGTTGAGTATCTGTTATTCATTTCTGCTGACTGGAAGGGCGACTGGAAGAGAGTGAAGGCGTATGAGAACAGTTTTCGAAAGCTATTTTCTGAGAAAGCCAATATGAAAGCCTTTTCTGAGCGGGGAAGGCCTGTATTGTTTGAGATGATTGAAAAATGCATCAAATATGAATGATAAATCCATGCTAAAAATTGCACTAATTCTGATCTGGAATTAGTGCTTTTCACTTATTGAGGACAAATGTGAGCATAGAAAAAAGGAAGTTTAAGTATTATAATAAAGCTATCAAAGGAGGAGAGAGAAGATGAAACTATTCGTATCGTCACATGGTCATCTGGCAAGCGGTTTAAAAAGTTCCATGGAAATATTGTATGGCAGATGTGACAACATTACTGTTTTTGACGCATATGTGGATGAACGTTCCGTGAAGGAACAGCTGGAGCAGTTCTTTGAAACGGTTAATGAAGGAGAACAGGTTTTGCTCATCTCTGATCTTTATGGAAGCAGTGTGAACCAGGCCATGAGCCTGTTCCTTGACCGGCCGGATACCACGTTAATTGCCGGTACAAACCTGGCGCTGATGATTGGTCTGGCTGGCAGAGAGCGTATTTCGAGAGACGAACTTAATGAATTGATAGCACAGAGCAGAGAAATGCTTTGTATTGTAGATCTGGAAAAAGAAACGATTTCCCAGGAGGAAGATTTTTTTTAAAAGGAGGGTGAAATTATGATCGTAATGATAAGACTGGATGAGAGACTGATTCATGGACAAGTAGCAATTAAATGGTCCCAGCATACGGGAGTGGACAGAATTGTAGTGGCTGATGATGAGGCAGCAGCCAATCCCCTGATTCAGAAATCCTTAATGATGGCGGCTCCGCCCACAGCCAAAACGGCAATTAAGGATGTGGCTGCAGCCATAGAACTGTTAAAGAATCCCAAGGCGGCAGATCATAAGATTCTTGTAATCGTCAGCAATCCTTCTGCACTCCTGAAAGTGGTGACACAGGTTCCTGATATTCCTCTTGTAAATGTAGGAAATTACGGAAGGGTTGCACCGAAAGCGGACGGAGAGCAAAGGAAAACCTACCGGAAGAATTTATATGCCTATGACAATGAGATTATGGATTTAAAGAAGGTGGTGGAAACAGGCATCAAATGTAATTACCAGACAGTTCCGGATGACAATCCGGAGGAACTATTAAAAGTACTTAGCTAAGGAGGGAAGGATTATGTCCGTTATGACAGTTGCAATCATTGGTACTCTTACGTATTGGTTTTTCTATGTTATGGATCCTTATATTTTATCATGGCAGTGTTTGAACCGTCCCATTGTGGTGGCTCCGATCCTGGGTCTTTTACTAGGTGATTTTCATACCGGCATTATCATGGGGGCATCCTTAGAGTCTATATTTATGGGGATTTCAGCCATCGGAGGTTCTGTTCCGGCAGATGCGCTATCCGCCAGTATTGTTGCCGTGTGCTATACCGTATTAACTGGCTCTGATGTGGAAACCGGACTTGCCATTGCCCTTCCCATCGGAACTGTTATGGCTTCCTTATCAAGTATTTTCTTATCGGTCAGTTCCGCTTTGGCACCTTATTGGGAAAGACTTGCAGTATCAGGGAAACCAGGAAGCTTTCTTGCTCAGAACCTTGTATTTTCCGGACTTATTTATCCGCTGCCCAATGTCATCATCATATTCCTTGGCATTGCATATGGAGTAACTGGTTTAAACCAGGCTTTAAATGCACTTCCTGCATTCTTTATGACAGGCCTTACCGCTGCCTCCAGTATGATGGTTGCAGTGGGATTTGCAATCCTGATTTCCATGATCTGGTCAAAAGAGGTAGCCAGCTTCTTCTTTGTAGGTTACATTATGGCGAAGATTTTAAAAATGGATTCCTTATCAATTGCCATTATCGGAGCTGCCATCGCGATTACAATGTTCTTCTATGAAAAGCAGCTGATCGATATGAAAAATATGAAGGTGGCGGCTGCCGAACAGAAGCCATCTGAGGAAGAGGAGGATTTCTTCTAATGGAAAAGAGATTATTGGACAATACAGAAAAGAAAGTATTAAAATCCATGTTTATCCGTTCTCACTTAACCTTCCTGTCTTTCAATATGACAAAGATGGAGGCCAATGGCTTTACAACTACCATGCAGCCAGCCATTGAAGAGGTTTATAAGGATGATCCGGATGGAAAAAAAGAGGCATATGCACGCCATCAGAACTTTTTTAACACCCATGCAGTTCCCTTCTCCTTTATCGCAGGATTATCCTATGCCATGGAGAAAGAGCACAAAGAAAAGAATTCCGTTGACGGAAAAACAATTGAAAGCATCAAGGCTGCCTTGATGGGACCAACTGCCGGTATGTTTGATTCCCTGTTCTTTAACTGTCTTAGAATCATTGCAGCCGGAGTAGCCATTGGACTTTGTTCACAGGGAAATTTCCTGGGAGTTCCGATTTTCATTCTGCTTTATGGAGTGACCCAGTCTGTATTAAAATATTTCTGTGTGAAATTCGGATATATCTATGGAACCTCGTTTATAGACCAGGTTTTCAGCTCTGGATTAATGCCGGCTCTTAGAAAGTCAGCTTCTATTTTAGGAGTCATGATGGTTGGTGCCATGACAGCGGGAATTGTCAATGTTCCACTGAACTGGACGATTCATATGGGCCAGACCTCCGTGGTGGTGGCAGATGTGTTAAACTCCATCTTTCCAGGCATTTTAAGCATCATTCTGGTACTGTTTTTAATGAGTCTCATTAAAAAGGGAAGACGACCGGTGCAGCTGATTGTTGGAATCTTTGCCATTGCCTTTATTGGTGCCTTTATTGGGATTTTCTAATCTGGAAAGGACAGCGAATGATAATCAAATCAAAACGAATTTATATGGAGGATGGATTAAAGGATGGGTTCCTTGTAATTGAAGAAGGGAAAATTAAAGAATTTATGGAAAGCACTGATGCACAGGACGTGATTGATTATGGAAATATGAGGATTATACCGGGGATTTTTGACACCCACAATCACGGAACCTGCGGATACGGGCTTATGGATAAAGGAACAAGGGAAACCATAGCCGGATATTTAAAAGGCTGTGCATCCCAGGGAATTACCGGTGTTTTCCCCACCGCTGATCTTTCCATGATCTCTGCTGTCGCCGATGCGGCAGCAGAGAATTTAAAAGGAGCTCAGATACTGGGGATACACAGCGAAGGACCGTGGTTAAACCGCACGGGAGAAAAGGGAATTAAGACAGGCTGGCCGGAAGTGTCAATTGATACTGCAAAGCAGATGGTTTCTGATGGAAAGGGACTGTTAAGGCTGGTTGCTCTGGCACCGGAGATTCCGGGAATGGAGCCGGTGATTAAATATTTTTTGACAGAAGGAATTACCCTTGCACTTGCACACAGTGACGCCAATTATGAAGAAGCGAAAAGAGCATATAAAAAGGGATTTTCCGTATCGACTCATACAGGTAATGTTATGACCGGCATGCACCACAGAGATGTGGGAGGGCTGGGAGCGGCGCTTTTGGATAATGAGGTGTCAAGCGAGGTGATCTGTGACGGGATGCATATCTGTCCGGAGATGCTTCAGATTTATTTCAGGATTAAGAAACCGGAACATTTCATGATGATCTCTGACTGTACACCGTTTTCCGGTGCTCCGGAAGGCAGCTATCGGGGATTGGAACAGGGAATGACAATTAATGTATCAAAAGACGGGTTTGTGTTAACAGATACCGGACGTCTGATGGGTTCCAGCCAGCCTGTTCTCTACGGGGTAAGTGTGCTGACAGAAAAACTGGGAATGCCAATGGAAACTGTCTTGCCTATGTTTTCCTTAAATCCCTGCAGAAAATATGGCTTTGACAAAGAAAAAGGTTCCATAAGAGCAGGGAAGGATGCAGATTTTACAGTCATAACCGATGATTACCGGGCTGCTGCTACATTTGTCATGGGCAGGAAGGTATTCGATATGGATGAAGGGCCTGTTTTTAATCCGGATTTCTTAAAGGAATGGGGACGGGAGGAGATACCTCATGAGTAAAAAACTGATTGTATCAGCCGATGATTTCGGCTTCAGCAAAGGTTATAACTACGGGGCAGTGAACGCCTACCGGGAAGGGATCGTAACGGTACTCTCTCTTATGAGCAATATGGAAGCAGCGGTTCACGGAGTGAAGCTTGCAAAGAAAGAGGTACCGGAGGCAAATCTGGTTGTCCATACAAATTTTGTGCAGGGAAAGCCGGTGTGCAATCCGGATTTGATTCCATCACTTGTGGATAAAAACGGGGAGTTTTACCGCTCGTACAAATGGAAACGGGAGGATGAAGCGGATCAGAAGTGTCTGGGGGATATTGTGGTCTCTGCAGAGGATTGCTATAAGGAAACGGCTGCCCAGATAAAACGGTTTGAAGAACTGACCGGACATCTCCCTAATCATTTTGAAGGTCATTCTGTCATTAATAAAAACATCTGCAAGGCATTTCATCAGGTGGCAGCAGAGTTTCAGATCCATTGCATGACAGAACCAGAGGTGGAAACAGACCGGTGGTATCCGGTTCATGAGATTATGACGGGCAATCCTATGGCCATGGAAATTTTAAACAGAGGCTGTACGCCCCAGGATTTTATTGAAGACCGGTTTGGGATTCTGACCAGCCCCTTTGAATTTAACATCATTCATCTCCACCCGGGATATGTGGATGCATATATTTTGGATCACTCATCTCTGACAACAGCAAGATGCAGGGATTTGGAGACAGCCTGTGATCCTTTGGTGAAACAGTGGCTGAGGGATCATGATGTGGAGCTGGTTGATTTTACGGCTGTATATAAGTAGAGTAAACATATAAAGATCATCTGCAGACAGAGGTTTCCTGTATCAACAGGAAAGCCTCTGTCTGCAGATGATTTTAATTTATGATACCGCTGGTTTTATTCATTCGATATTCCTGCGGACTGCAGCCGTAGTGTTCCTGAAATTTCTGATAAAAAAAGCTGATATTCTCATAACCGGCTTCATTTGCAAATTCCGTAACTGACATATTTATTTGTATTTTTCAAAAATTTAGCAGCGTATTTTAGTTTCTGTGACTGTACCAGCTGTTTGTAGGTCATTCCGGTATGTTTCTTAATAAGAAAAGTGAGGTAGTTAGGGCTTAAATGAAAAAATGCGGCAACGGAATATAACTAACAGCTTTTAAAATTTATTTGTATAAACCGGATGATACTAAGGATAGAAGGCGTATCAGATTACTTTCTTCCTGAACCAGCTGGTTTTTATATACATTAATCAGCTCAGCGATAATCTGGAATGAGGGGTTGAAGCTGATGAAATGGATTACCGATCATCTGATTGTGAGAGGGATTTACCCGCCATTTATTGTTTTCAGACATAAGAAAGAACAATAATCTCTTGAATTTAACGTATCAACAATTAAATTTAAACTTACATGATGACAAAGAAATTACATATCAATACCATTCTATTTAAGTAGAAGCAATTTGTTTGCCGGAGAAGTAGATCGTGTGGTATACTATTATATATTTAATTAGCATGGAGATGTAACCTAGTTATGGAGTCAAAGCGGAACTTGTAAAGCTTCATATGAGTATGATGCTTTTGGAGTTGAGCGAAACTTAAACCAGGTGACGGAGTACGCTCTAGCGGTGAGTATAAGGATTTAGAGACAAATATCATTTATTTAAGAAACAGATACTATACACCAGAAACAGGCCGCTTCACGACAGAGGACTCCGCGAGAAATGGACTGAACTATTACGCGTACTGCTTAATAAAACAAAACGGATTACGGAACTTTATACTCTATGAAGTTTCGTTGTCGATGAATCCAGTCTATGATAAACGAACTGTTTACATGGTATTTCAAAGGCAATACAACAATGCAATGGCAGATAATTTATCGAAAACGATGAGATACTCCAAGCGAAATTTGAATGTAATATGTAACAACTGAATTTCAAAGTGTTGTAGTTAGATATGCAATTATTGACGGTGCAAAAAAAGAAGCTTTTTACAACATCGCATCTATCATTCTAACGATAGGTCGCTCAGTATGTGAAGATGAACGTAATTGTGCTGGATAATTATAATATTTGATATTGTTTTTTTATGAATGTTTATATTAAACTTAATTATGTACACTATTACATTTTTGGTTCTTAAATCATATGTTTTCGTCTTAAAAAAACTATGTAATATGATGAATAAAGTTTAATAGAATGATATTAGTAACTTAAAAGTGGACTTAGGGTATAAGATTCATACAAAAACTACTTGCTGATCAAAGAGTAGTAAAAGCTATTGCTTAAGGGCTAACTCATTTTAGGGAGATCAAAATGACAAGATGTGAGTATTTAGAAAATTTATTGCCAATTATATATCCAAACTTCTATGTTGCAAAGGATGAAGACTCCAACGAGCTCGTTTTCTGGGATTTAGGGGAGCACCATATACTTAATAAAGCAAAAATTGCTGATAAGACTCAGTGTGAGGCTTTTATAAATCATATCCACTTATTTAATAAAGTGGGAATTAAAAACAAAAATAGTGTCATTAAAATTGGAGTCAATATAGCAAAAAACTTGTTGAAATCTTTAATTAGCATTTTCCCTGATAAAAAATTCGTTGTTTTTTTAGAGGTAAATGTTAACGACTCAACTATTATAAGATTTCATCAGATATGGGAAAATGAACCATTATATATTGACATAAAAGGATTTAAGGATAAAAATGTAGAAATATTTGAATTTAAAAACTGAACTTCTGCTCCCTTGTTTGGAAACAAAGCGGAACTAATGTTTAACATTAATAAATCATATCAACTTAATGCTATTTTAAAAGATGATGTTGAGTTAGGTTTAATAAAAAATCGAAACTTAAAAGGTTATAGCCAAGAGCTAACAAACGACAAGTTTACTGTAGATAAGAAGGCAACAAAAACATTTTATATAGTATTTGTAGGCGATTTTGCAGGTATAAATAGAAGCATGATAAAAAATTACCTGATATAGTGATTACACCAATTAATTAGCTATATTTAAATATAAGATAGCAATTGATACGCCCATGTGGCTTGAAATTTTTGGGAGGTATGGTTTTTTGTTTAATAAAATAAAAGAGCGGACACAACTTAAAAAAGCTATAAACAAAATATCTCTTCCTAAGGGAAAAGTTCAACTGAAATATGATTATCTCAAGTCCTTGAGCAAAGACATAAGGGCTCAAGAAATAGCCAATCATATCATGAAATGTGTTTTAACGAGAACAAACGAAGATAATCTCATTTTAATGAAAGAATACTCGTCTGGTATGAAGATGGTAGCAACAACATGGCATTTGCAAGGTGAAATAAACAATGGCGGATTTTATCAATATTTTGATAATAATGAAAGCTTACACAAAAAGGAGATTTTGAGAGAGTATTACCAAATAACAAAAGATTCGCTTTATCTATTGGGAAATACAAAAATAAAAGAAGCGTTTGTAGAAGCATTTGCTTTATTCGAGTCCAGTCAACGGGAACCAAATAAACAGAAAAACACAGATTTTGAGTGGAATAGATTGGATAATATTTATTATGAAAATGAAGAAGAGTTGCTCATAAATAGAGATGAATATATTGATAAAAATCTTAATGAATTTGTAGTAAATTAGTCTATTCTTATATTGACTATCGACTTTTTAATGCGTTCATAAGATAATAAGGAACCCTATTTTCAAACGACAAAAGAGACAAAAAAAGCAGGGGAGAACAACAGGTTGTACCAATAATAAAAATGATTAAGGACCAAAGGACAAAGGGTAATAGAGGAACATTACTTTATGCACTGGGAGAACTTGATTGTTCTTTACATATAGATTTTTTATTTACTTTATGCTAGAAGATAATTTTGAAGTCAGCAGACAAGCTTATCTCATTATCGAAAAAGTCCTTTCAAAAGAAGACAGCAATTTAGAGTTAATAAAAAAACAAATTCCACTATTAACAAACAAGATACGTACTCTACAGGAAGATGAGGATTTTTATATTTCAGCACTTGAACTGCTGTCAAAATAGTATGCTCATGAATGGGATTAGGAGTAGGCAATTGTTAAGAAACTTTTTGAGAAATAGGAGGGTTAAAATGTCCGTAAAAGAAATAATTAACAAGTGGGATCCTATTGAAATGCTATCATACACACCAAGTGATGAGTATCACTCAGAAATTACAAAAGTCGAAGATATATTGAGGATAACAAAAGATTGTGAAGCAATTGCTGATGGGATATTCACTATTTTTATTGAGGCTTTCGGAGAAGATGTTTTTAAAAAGACAAAGCAGGATTGTATAAAGATAGCTGATAAAATAATATCAACTTAGGCATAAAGTGAATTCCTAGCTTTATTAATCTCACAATAAATTTATGGTATTCTAGATTTTAATTATCGATAAATATAACTATGTATGGGATTGTGATTAAGCTTTAAAATTAATTTACGATAGAAGCGATGTGACCAAAATGAATGAATTAAAAATTGTTATTGATGAAGAGATGTTTATCTCCAATATTACAACAAATATTGTCTTACCGTTGTACCTTGAATATGACGGGCTGTGTTTTCCTAATAATCAATGGACAGATTTTGCTGATATTTTGAATATGTGGTCATACAAACTTCTCATGTACATAAGAGAAGATAAGCCTAAATTCGACCTTTATTTTATGGATGGACCTTACAGATTGGATATTACAAAAGATAAAGAAATGAAGATAATAATTCGTTGTATTAATTTTAGATATAAGGAAATGATAGAACAAACAATTCAATGTGACTATATCGACTTACTTACAGCTGTGTATAAAGCTGCCAATAAATTCAGCAAAATATTATATGATAAAGAAATGCATATTGGTAGATTTGAAGCAGCATATAAGCAGTCTCTCATAACTAGCAAAGAGCTTAAGGCTGCTATGAGCCGACTCTAATGATTTGATCGTTTGTTTAACAAGAAACCGCCCCAGGCATTGCTTTTGGCGGTTTCTGTCTGTTTTGCCCAATGACTGAAAGCCAGCCATTTTGCAACCGCCCCCTTATTCATTCATATTATGGTTTAATAATACCATATGAAGGTGATCTTCCCATTTCCCATTAATTTTTAAATACTGTGGGGAAAGACCTTCTTCCTGAAAGCCAAGTTTTTGTGTCACCTTCAGGGACCTGATATTTCGTGGCATAATATTGGCTTCAATCCGGTGAAGACCGTAGTCCTGAAACATAATTTCAATTCCTTTTTTCACAGCTTCTGTCATATAACCCATATTAATTTCATCTTTATCCAGATTATATCCAAGAAAACAGGAGAGGAATACTCCTTTTACAATATTGCTGAATGTCAGGGCGCCGATCACCTTGTCTTCTTCCCCTTTTTTGGAGATCCACAGTTTTAATGCATTACTGTCTGCAATCTGGTTTTCCAGCTGTTTCTCCTGATATTCCGTGGTGTAATATTCCTCGGGTCTTACAGGTTCCCATTCCGATAAAAATTCCCGGTTTTTTATATAATAGTCCGTGATCATGGGTGCAAATGACAGTTC
>SVDS01000057.1 GCA_015057715.1 Paenibacillaceae bacterium | reverse complement strand
CGTTTTCTCTTCGTAAAGCATTTGTTTCTCCTCCAACGTGTCCTTATGCAATGCAACGGTTCTTTTATAACATTATGCGCGAAAATAGTCAAGTTAATCGGATAGTTTTTTCCTGATCCTGATATCATCTCCATAGAGTGGAATTACGGTATATCGGCTGATCAGTCTGGAAGTCACCCGCTCTGTATACCGGTCTCTTAATTCATTAATGGGATGATTGGTGGAAATAATTGTGGATTTTGAAGAATTAAGCCGTTCGTTAATGCAGTAAAATAGTTCGGAAGAGGTAAAGCTGTTATTTAGCTCTGTTCCCAGGTCATCAATGATCAAAAGATCACAGTCCAGAATATACTGATACATTCCTTTCATATCGTCTTCATCCTGATAATCAAACCGGTTTTTGGAAAATACCTCAAAGAGATCGTTAGCGGATAAATAGATCACGGAGTAAAACTTATCGATCAGCTCTTTGGCAATACAATTGGTTAAAAATGTCTTTCCCACTCCAGTAGGACCTGTAAACAACAAATTCCCATGTTCTTTAGGCAGGGTTTTTACGAAATTGCGGCAGGTTTCCGTTACCTGCATCATATATTGCTTCACTGTCCGGTTTAGAACCGGAATTACTCTGGTATCATCAAAATATTCATAAGAAAATGTATTAAAATTTTCTACTGCAATGATTTTCTCAATGTTGGATTGTGCATATAAGTATTTCATCTCTGACTGTCGGAAGCAGTGGCACTTAATGCCTTCGGAATACCCCGTATCTTTACAGTCCGGACACAAGTACTGCATCTCCATAAAATTAACGGCATATCCGGCAGACTTTAAAAGAACCGCCTTTTGTTCCCGCAGATCTGCAATTTCCTCTCTCAGCTCTTTTAAGGCTTGTTTATCCCCATCCAAAAGCCTGCGGGCGCAGGAGACTGCTCTTGTACTGATGGAATCATCAAGTTCCTTTATCACAGGTATTTTATTATATACTTGCGCAATCCGCTTTTCCTGTTCATGCCGGTTCTTTAACTGCTGCTGCCCGTAAGCCCGCATGATGGCATCATACTGTGAATTGCTCAGTGCCATAATTACCTCCGTTTCTATTGTGCTTATCTATCGTTACTTAAACTCTGTCAGCTGTTCAAGAATAAGAGCATCATAATCAATCTCTCTTTGAGGAAAGTTCTGAAACTGGTTCTGTCCGTTCTTCCCTTTTGCACCTGCTGGTGCCTTATTACCTTTATCGCCGCCGCTCTTTTTCCGGTCTGCGTGCTGCTCGTCCAGTCTTTTAATATCCTCCATCGTACGGGCTCCTGCTTTCTTCCAGCCTTCTATAATCTTGTCCGTATAAGGAAAACTGGGAGAATGTGTCGCCGTCAGAGTCCTGCTGCAGGCCTCAATAACCAGCTCCTTGGTAAATCCGTAAGTACGGAACCACTTATCCATGTATTCCCGTTCTGAATCTCCGGGATTACGGTCGCTCAGCCCAAATGCTCTCATGACTGCAAAGGAATCCTTAGAAAATGTAAGTGCATTATTCTTAGCATCATCAACTGTCTTAAAACCCTTTTCGTGCCAGCTGATGGCTACTGTCTCAATATATCGAATGCTGGTATGTCCGCCCTGTACACAATATTCCACAACATACTCTAAAAGCTCTGCAGGCATATGAAGACCATCATACAGATACGCAAATACCTCACATTCTCTCTGAGTGAAAACTTTGTTCATATACTTTTGGGCAATATAAAGCAATTGAGAAAAATCCTCATCTCCCGCCAGCCCGCTGATCTGATCCGGAGTGTAGGATTTTCTGCTTGCAGATGGTGCAGGTATCTCCTTTTTCACTGGCTCTGCCGGGCGTCCGGAACATGCAGTCTCCGAAACAGCCGGAGAAACCTCCGTTTTTGAGACTGCCCCATCGCTTAATACTCCTGCTTTTTTCCAATAGGATAAGGCGCGGGCTACATCTGCCTCTGTATGGTTTAAGGCATCAGCAATCATGGAAACAGTAACCTCTTCCCCTTCATGACGCATCAGAAACAGATATTCTTTTATGTATTCACCATTGGCCGAAGCCATAAAATCGTCTATGAATTGATTGGATATTATCGTACCATTGATCTTAAAACTGCTTTTAAAGTTCACCGCCATAACCTCACCTTTTTATCATGTTCCTATCATACCACAGGTCTTTCCAAAAGAAAATAGGGGCAGTTATCCACTAAATCAATTGTGGATATTGTGGATAATGTGGAAACCAAGTATACATAATCTTAGTTTATCCACTATGATCCTGTCGAATTGCTGATAAAATCGAGATTTCCTAAATTGTGAGACTATAATTTATGTAAATTAAAAAATCCACATAGTTTCTTAACATAAAATGTTGAAAACTATGTGGATAATGTGGATAACTATAAGCCTAACAGCTTTTCTCCCACTTTTACAATGTCTCCGGCTCCCATAGTTATCAACAAATCACCGTGTATACAATTTTCTAAAATAAATGTTTCAATCTCGTCAAACGAGGTAATGTAATGTGCTTTTACACCTTTTTTCTCTATTCTCTCCACGATATCTGCGGAACTGATGCCCAGATTGTCAGTTTCTCTTGCTGCATAAATTTCTGCAAGAATTACCTCATCTGCCAGAGACAGCGCATCTGCAAATTCGTCAAGAAATGCCTTTGTACGTGTATAAGTATGGGGTTGGAAAACAACCCACAGTTTTTTGTGTGGATAATGCTGTGCTGTGCTTAAGGTCGCACGGATCTCCTGTGGATGATGAGCATAATCATCAATAATGGTCACACCTCCCAGTTCGCCTTTCTTTTCAAAGCGCCTGTTGGTGCCTGTAAAATGTTTCAGTCCCTTTTTTACCTGATCCAATGATATACCCAGTTCTGCACACACGGCGGCTGCAGCCAGGGAGTTATACACATTATGCTCTCCTGGTACTCCGAGAGTTACCGTATCCACAACGGAGCCATCAATCTTTAAATGATAGGTGGCTCTTGCCAGCTCATCAAACGCAATCTCTTCCGCCTGATATCTGCTTCCGTCTTTCTTACCAAAAGTAATCACCTTACACGGTAGATCCCGTACGATCTCCTCAATATTTTCGATGTCATTGTTAATTACCAGAAGTCCATCCGCTGGCAGCTTCTGGGCAAACAGACGGAAGGAATTACGAATATCCTTGATATCTTTAAAGAAATCAAGATGATCTGCTTCTATATTTAAAATGATCTCCACTGTTGGATAAAAGGAAAGAAAACTATTGGTATATTCACAGGCCTCAGTCACAAAAAGTTCCGGACCGCCTACACGAATGTTTCCCCCAATGGAATTTAATATTCCGCCTACGGAAATAGTAGGGTCTGCATCTGCACAGAGAAGAACCTCTGTAATCATAGAGGTTGTGGTAGTCTTTCCGTGAGTACCTGAAATAGCAATCGCATTCTCATAATTCTTCATCATCTGACCAAGAAGTTCTGCTCTGCTTAAAATGGGAAGTCCCTGTTCTTTTGCTGCCATAAGCTCCGGATTGTCAGAATGTACCGCAGCTGTATAAACCACCACATCGATTCCTTCTGTAATATTCTCTGCGCGCTGTCCGTACACAATTTTTGCGCCTTTTGCTTCCAGGTGATGTGTCAGCTCCGATTCATGAGAATCTGATCCTGTCACCGAAAATCCCTCATCCATGAGAATCTCAGCCAGACCGCTCATGCTGATTCCTCCAATGCCGATAAAATGAACTGCCTGTGGTTTATGAAAATCAATCTGATACATGCTTTATCCATCCTTAAATTTATAATTTATTTATGTAACTGTTACTTTCACTTACTTTTACTGCTTTTTTCTTATAAAGTCAATTGCTTTCTTCTTTATTATATAAGAAAAACAACAGAAAATCTACCGGGTAATCCAAACAAGGACGAAGCCAGGTGATGAAATGCCCTGTTTGCAGCTGCAATATATTCCTGTAAATTAAAAAAATGCACCTTACAGATTCTATGACCTGTAAAGTGCATTTTATGACACAAAAATCATGATCCGGATAATGCCAGCTCCGCTCCTGCCGGCAGAAGTCCCCTAAAACCCGGGGTTCCTGCTGAAGCCTCTGCTACTGATGCAATTAAATAAAGCATTTCCTTATAGCTGCGGAACAGCTGCTGCTGCCGTCCCTCTCTCCAGTAGATAATCCCCTGCCAGGTTGAGTGTTCGTGAAATAATACTTTAATGGAAAAAGAAGCGATCTTTCCTCCCCTTCTGCAAAACGTACAGGCATCACTGGATATTAGTTGTCCATAGTTTAGCCCGTACTTGGGAATATCATCATTTTTTAATTCGTATTCCATAAAAGTACCCAGGGACTTTGCAAGGTCCACTGGTTTCATCTGCTGTTCCAATATCTCAGACGGTATATTCTGATAGTTTCCGGTAAACTTTCCTGAATGGTAGCTGTCAATCGCCACATGGCAGGTAGTAATAATATTGTTGACCTGTTCTTTCTTTTCATTACCGCTCAACAACCCATACATGGAAAGAATTAAATCAAGTTCACTTTCAAATGGTATCTTTTCGTCTCCTTCGATCCACTTAAAGTTCCCCTGCCAGCTTGCATAATACCGATACTGTACAAAAACATAAAAAGTGGCCAGTTTACCGGCTCTTTCTTTTTCATTGCTTTTCTTTATTTCCGGAGAAAGATCCTCTATTCCGGAAAACTGCCGCCTCTGAACTGTCTGCTTGGGGCTTCCCAGTTGATCAAAGATCCGATCCATATTAAAAAACATCTCCAGAAGACTGTCAAATAATATTCCTTCTGAGTCTCTGTCGTGGAATAAAACTCCTTTAATACTACTATCTTCAAATTCATCTACTGCTATTGTAAAATATCTATCTCCATTACGAACCACACTCATTCTTCCAACTGTCATCCCTTCACCATAGTCCTTTGTTTACAAATTTATTATATATAAAAGCGGTTACATATCGGTTACATAACATTGTTTCAGATAAATATATTTTACCACATGTAACTATCTATTGAAAGAGCAATTAACAAAAAACTCCTGACTTTTAACTGGGTCAGGAGTTACTAAGTTTTTGATCTTCTATTTAAACCGGCTCCGATAAAAAGCGGCCAAATATAATATGTTTATATCTATTAAGTACGCCCAGCAAAATGTTCCCCAATACTCCGACTGCAAGAACTTCCCCAATGCCAACAGTAACCATCATATACCAGATCATATCCGGCGAACCGTAAGCATATCGAAGAACCCATGGAATAATAAGAACATTGGACACGATGGGTGGAATACAGACCAGCCATTTATTTCCCCGGAGTTTATATGCTCCGATGGCTCCGATCAAAGTGGCAAGACTTCCGAAAACCACATCAAGAGCTGCTGCACCACACAAAAAATTGGACAGGAAACAACCAATAAATAATCCTGGAATTGCAGCCGGCGTAAAAAAGGGAAGAATACAAAGCATTTCGGAAATCCGAAACTGGACGGGTCCAAAGCCGATTGGGGCAAATGCCATAGTCAGCACCGTGTAGATTGCAGCGATAACTGCGGAAAAAACCATGAAATGGGTTTTCCCTGATGATTTGTAATTCATATTTAATTCTCCTTTAGTTTTGTTTTAGGTGTGGAAGGTCTCGAACACACCGGTCTTTTTTTTGTGAAATCCCCTGTAAAAGAAAGGGTTCCACGGCCTTATTACGGGTGATACTATAGCACAAATCTGGTACAAATGCAAGTCATGCCCAGAATCTGCCTTATTATTTCTGCCACCACTCCTTCGGAATGGTCTCCAATTCAATCAGGCAATTGATCTGATGGGAAAGGACGTCTTTTGTTACTTCAAAAATTGCTTTCGTATCACACAGAATACAGGCGGCATTGCCAAATGTAGTCTTTACTGCTACATGTCTGTCATAAAAAGCCTGCTCCAGTTTTTTATAATTTTCTGAGATATGGTCTGTTACGGAATTTTCATGCCGGTGCATAAAGCATGGCTTTATCTGTTTGTCCGGCATTACTATCTTAAAATATGTGGGCTCCTTAGTAAGACGGTCAGGCACATCCAAATGCTCTTCCACACAGTGAATAAAGGTATTCCTCTCATGTCCGACACCGAGAAGCAGGATCTTACCTCCTCTTTCCATTAAGCGGTCATAACTTCCGCCTGGCTGGCAGGGCGTTGTACGATTTTCTTCCCCTTCAATAAAGGCCTCGCTGTCCCTTCCGTACACCGCTAAGCTATGGGTGGGATGGAGAGAACGAAGAACACCTTTCCGTTTCATGAAAAGGTTGGGTAAAATCCCTACACAAGCCGGCTCTATCCGTGGATCATAAACATTATGATATTCCGACATGGAAAACCATGTATGAGTTGGCAGTATAAGAAGTCCATCAGATAAGTATTCCATGAATGCATCCAATACAGTATCTGCTCCACCTTCAACCTCTCCAATTGCTTTCATGGATGAATGAACCAATAATGTGTCATCAGGCTGGATTCCCATTTCTTTTAAATTCTGTTTCAGACTTTGTTTTGTAAACATAATATTACCTTTCTTATCCCAAATAAATTAATAGTTATGTATCTACTATCATAAGGGAGTCGGGTGGATTTTGCAAGTAAGCCACGTCTGTCTCACCAATCCCTTCTATTATCGAATGGGAATATATAAATCCACTTCGGTATCAGGATGATCGTAGCCAAGAAACCGATTATCGTAGAGTTCAAAATCTTCCCGAAAATCCAATTCCTCTTCTGTTTCAAGAAACCAGGTTCCCCAAATATATTCAAAGGTCTGGGGAAGCATTTTTAAGCTTCCCTTGTGAGTGAAAACAGCACACTTTCCTGCTGGCAGAATTTTTTTTACAAATTGTGGTGGAAGGTCTTCCAATGAATTTACTTCAAAACCCGCCACTTCAGTAAATAGAACAAAATCATTCATGGTGTACAAAGTATTTTCATTGCAGGCTTCACAAATCCCAAAACCTCTGCCTTCCTTTACCAGATTGGGTATGTGGCAGCGCATACTGTTAGCATTTTTCCAAAGATCTCTTAGCTTTATATCAGAGAGTGTGGTTTCCCCCCGTATTCCTGCCACTTTAATTTCTGGAATGGTCACAATTTTGGGATGAACCGTTACGTTTGATATGAGATGCTGTAAAAGTCCCTGATCCAATCGTTCTTTTGCTCCAACATAAGCATCCAGCCGATTGATACGGTACAGCTGAGGACTCACCCGATATACTGTTTTAAATGCCCTGCTGAATGCTTCTGATGACTCAAACCCACTGTCAATTGCAATATCAATAATTCGCTCATCTGTATAGAGCAGCCGCTTTGCTCCATCGGCAAGGCGGCGTTTTTTAATGTAGCTTCCTATGGTTTCACCAAGAAGGGAATAGAATTGCCGATTGAGATGATAGTAGGAATAACCGGCAGCCCTGGCCACTTCTTCTACACGAATGTCTTCTCTTAAGTTGGCTTCGATATAAATCACTGCCTGTTCCAGCGACTTCCGGTAATCCATAACTAATCTCTCCTTTTTATAGAATCGGCCGGTACGTATAAATATCCGGATCGGCGTTTTCAAAATTCAATTCAATATCTCTGGCCGTTTCTTTCATGGCATCACCCACTTGATAGCGTTTCCAACCGTTCTCTTCTCTACCTCCCCAGCAAATATCAATTGATTTATCTGTAGGAGATAAAATCATGCTCTTTGTAGTGCCAAAAAACTCTTCGTAATAATGGGTACACAATCCCTCTGGATATTTTGACAAAAGCATATGCTTCAACTGGTCGCTGCTAACTTTACCGGCGTCGGTAAGGGTTCCTGTAATGTAATCGTAGCGTTTCAAAGAATGGACAAATGCTTTGGGTTCATAAGGAATTAATTCCGGTAAGACCGGATGATTGGTGGCATGTAAAAACTGTTGATGTGAAGTCGAATCCAGTTTTTTATAGGATAATCTTCCATCCACTGTTTCTACCAAAGCGGCGTTGCCCGCCTGGTCAAGGAGTATTAAATTCAGGTTATACGCAATTGGCATATCACGAATATACTCAAGGCCTTCCCTTACATCTTTACAGTTCTCCAATAAAGCCCGAATGACTGCCCAGAATTGAAGACCTTTAATCTTGGGTTCCCGCATATACGGCATCGCCCCTACTGGAAAACCACAGGAACTCATGGTCACTGCAAGCCCATGCTCATTAATACCATCATCCCGTCCAAAAAACAGTACGCTGGTACCAATATGGGCAAACTTTCCTGTAATATTAGTTTTTACAAGGCAAAAATCTTCTGCTTCATGATTAAATTCATAGTTCCGGGCTAGAAGAGGCTTTTGTTCTGCCGTCATAGATGGTAAAAGTGCGACATGGCTGCAACGGGGTAACAGATAAGTCATTCCATAGAAATATATCTGTTCCGCCCTGACCTGCAACGCATCCGCAAATCCCTGAATTTCCTCATTCAGCCCCGGACACCATCGGCTGAACAATGACTGTGCATCTTTAAAATCTCCTGCTCCAAATCCTTCCACCGATTGGGTATGAAGTGATCTCAATTGGGAATTCTCCCCCATAAACTTTCCCGCCTGGTAACCTACTTCATAATTGTTACCTTCCAGGTTCAGGGTATAAGCTGTTACATGATTCATATTATTATTCCTCCTGTTCTGAGTTTAGTTTAATCAGAAAGAAGGCATGTTGCATGATATTTTCTGCTCTTTTTAAATGCTATTATCTACTTTTCTATAACGTAATTGTCCCACAACCTAACCTATACAATATACCACATATAAATAAATTATACTATTTTCTCAAACTATGGTTTTATTCTTTTCTTATTCCCTCTCTCGTTCTCGAACACATGTTCTGTTTTTATAATAGCACTGACAACCTATGACGTCAAGAGTTAATATTTTTAAAACATAAAAATCATTAGTTGACATTATGTCTACATCGTGTTATTATTTGTCCACACCACAAAATAAACTATATCCAAATATACCCCTTTTTTAAACTTCTAATTTTACTTCCTATATTTCTTCTCTCCTATTTTAAAAATATCTGACCGGCAAACTGCCAAAAGATAAAAAACAAAAAGGAGAGCCAATCTATATGAAATCATTTAATAAACCAACCATACCAACAAGAGAAGAATTTCACAGAGTCTATGCAGGCGAGCTCAGTATTCGCGATTTCTGCACCGAACGTACAAATCAGCGCCATATACCCCCATATACGCCGGAAGAACGTAAAGTTCAGTCAGAAAAAGCAAAGATGCAGAACAAAAATAATACTTAAAACGAAATAATAAGGGGGCGAAAACAATTGACCAGAGAACAATCCTGTCACAAATATATATATAAGCTGCAAAGCATACGCCTTGCTAAAGCTGACTGGAACTTAACACTTCCGCTTTCCGTTGCACTTAATAACAAAAATGATGTGGTAGCCACAGGAGACAGCCAGCTCCTGCGCTGGATTATGGAATTAAACGGTAACGAGAATATAGACAGCAAGGTTACTTCTATTAAACAGAAATTAAAAAAACTTAAAAAAATGGAAAGATGTGAAGAAGCTAAAAAACAGATAAAAGAATTATACAAGAAGTTATATGATCTCCAATATCAGAAAGACTGCCTTTATCTGATTATGAATTCAAGCAAGGATTATTACAGAGCAAACAAAGGATTTTCAGTGAATGGCATCAGGTACCAAAGACTTTTGGGTACTAACGGTGGTGTCAAAAAGTCTACAATAACTTATGTAAGTGAGCGTATTTATGATAAAATTAAAAATCGTATGGATAATGACAGAGATTTAAACAAAAAGCTGATACCGGCCAAGCTGGAAGCCTACCAGGCTTTAATCTGCAGTGGCTCCATTCCCGTCTCCATGCCGCGCATCGTAATTGTAAAAGACTGTATTGTATCCTGGAAAGAAGATGTGATCCTTATACAGGATAAGGATGGCGCGGAGCCTGAAATGACTTATAAAAAAGATTATGAAATCAACTATTGTGATTCTGACGGATACGGTCTTATGACTCCGGAATATTCCAGACTCGTTAATAAAGAACTCCATGGAGATTTAGCAGAAGATAAGACTATTACCGGCATCAATACGCGCTTTGCATGGACAAAAGGGATGCTTTTTACATTTGATTATGTGGATTTTGCCCGTAAAATCAACCACGGTAATTTTATGATTACCGATGCCTGGGGGGCAATTCGGGATGTCCGGGATTTTGATGTCATACTTACCACTTCAATGGTAAAGCTCTGGGATTCCTATAAAAGTCTGGAGCATTTTCTTTACTGCTCCCGGAAAAACCATTATCAGTTTTCCGTATCAAAAACTACGCCTCTTAAGCTGGAACATGTTAGAAATGCAAATTATCAGTTTCTTCAAACCTATGAATTCACAGAGGAAGAGTTAATCCATCTCTGTGAACCTACTATGGAAGAGTTGAAAGGTGCCCTATGCATGGACTGGGGGAAAACCCTTGTTTTCTTAAAAGGAATGTATTTGAAAGAGGATCAAATGGAGCGCCTGAACAATGATTTTATTAAGGCACTTATGATTGACTCCCGTATGATGAATGATCCATTTATACTGGGTAAAATTTATGGAATGATTAAAAAAAGGATTCAGATGGCCGCCAAAGGATCCATTCAGCTTTCCGGCAATTACGCCATTGTATCCGGAGACCTTTACTCTCTGGCTCAGTCGATCTTTGGCCTTCCTGTTACCGGCCTGTTAAAACCAGGAGAGGTATATCACAGATACTGGATAGCAAAAGGTGTAAAAGAAATTGCATGTTTCCGCGCCCCCATGACCTGTCACAACAATATTCGGAAGCAGTCTGTGGTTCACAGCCTGGAAATGGATTACTGGTATCAGTACAATCAGACCGGAATAATACTTAATTCCTGGGATTCCACCTGCGATGCTTTAAACGGAGCGGATAAAGACAGTGACAGTTTTTTTACAACCGATAACAAAATCATTTTGAAAAATACCAGAAACGTTCCTACTATAAAATGCATTCAACGGCAGGCTGAAAAGATTGTTCCAGACGAATCCCATCTTGTCAAAGCAAATATTTTATCCTTTGGTGATGAAATTGGCTCTACAACCAATAAAATCACCTCTATGATTGAACTTCAGTCCAGCTTTAGACGGGATAGCCCGGAATATCGAATACTTGAATACAGAATTATGTGCGGGCAGCATTACCAGCAAAATTCAATAGATAAGGCCAAGGGAATCCTTTCAAAGCCAATGCCCAGGTACTGGTATGATAAAGCTGCCTGCGGCCAGCTGCCTGAAACAACAGAAGAAGAAAAGGAATTTAAAAAACTTTGTTCTCGCATAGTAGCTGACAAAAAACCTTATTTTATGAGATACATATACCCTGACCTTATGAAGGAATATAAAAAGTACACCACTGACAGCAATAAGAAATGTATTCGGCGTTTCCAAATGCCTCTTAAGGATCTTGAACAGATTCCGAATTATACACCCGAGCAGGCAGAATTTCTGGAATACCATCAAAAATTTATGCCAACCGGAAACAATCTCTGTACTATCAATCGGATCTGCCATTTATTTGAAGATGAATTTGGTCAATTTCTCACTGACCCAAAAAATAATACCGCATTTGACTACACCATTTTAAAATGTGATATTAACTATCAGAAAAGTGATTATAAAAAGATAGAAATTATAAAAAAAGAATATGATGAGACTTTGAAGCTCTATCAGCAGACTGCTAAAACCCAGCGTGTGGATAAAGAAGAGGCCGCTGCAAACCGGGCTATGATGATGATGAAATTTCGTTCAGCCTGTGAATCCATTTGCCCTAATGCTCTGGAATTATGTGAAATTCTTTTGGATATGTGCTACACCACCAATAAATCGAAGCAGTTTGTGTGGGATATCTGCGGAGATACCATTATACAAAATCTTCTTAAAAAAAATAATAACACCATACATTTTCCTGTACTGACAGAAACAGAGGGAGAATTTAAATTTGGAGGAGAATCATTCATTATAAAAGAAAAGAAATTAGGAGAGGATGAGTTACTTTGATTATTTTAAATGAAAGAAAATATGTAGAACAATTACTTACATCTGATCAGATTGATTTTTCAAAACCCTATCAGACCCTTAGCCTTCTGGCTCGCTATTATTGTCATATCCGAGGCTGCCGTGGTGATAAACTAATTGAGCAACTTCAGGACTTTATGAAGCAGCATTATCCAAGATATAATCCTGTGGACTGGACAAGCTGCATAGAAACCTGCGCAATACGGACCTTAAAGTTTCCTCTATGCCAATGTGACGGAATCTGGATCACTTCAAATGAACTTGATGTTATTATCCAGATCAAAGATAAGGTTTTGGAACGTCTTGCATTTACCCTCTTATGTCTGGCAAAGTATCATAATTATAGAAATAAAAACAATCAAAACTGGGTAAATAATCCGGACAGTGAAATTTACAGACTTGCCTGTATTACTACTAATTCTTACGAAAAAGATATTCGCTTTCATAAGCTGAAAGAAGCTGGCCTGATAGATTTTGCTAACAAGATTGACAATCTTAGTATAAAGGTGTTATTCGTTGATGAGAAATCTGAGAAGAAGTTATGCATTACGGATTACCGTAAGCTGGGTTATGAGTGGCGGATTTATAAAGGAGAGGATTATATAAGATGTTCCGGGTGTGGTATCTTAGTACGTAAAACATCTGTTAATAAGAAATACTGCAAAGATTGTGTAAAGAAGAATCCTTATTATACTCCATTAGGAATAAAGAGTATCACCTGCATAGACTGCGGAAAGCATTTTAACGCAGAAGCGGCTAGCAGAGATTGCAGATGCGATTTTTGTAAGACCTCTCACCGTAAAGAGCTTCAGAAATTAAAAATGAGGCGTTACCGTAGTAAGACTACTGTGTAGACTGGGTTCATTTCAACTCGATATTATCATAAGGGACTTGAGAACCCTGATATTATAAGGGCAAAACGCAAACATATGTTCGATTGTAATTTTACTAATATGGAAAGGTAATAATTTAAAATCCCTTTCTCATAACACTCCTTGTTACCGGTGGTCTGATGGCTTTAAGCTGTCAGACTGCCGTTTGCATATAAATTTAATCTACGAAAGGAGGTAATCCAATGAAGCTGGATTATGGAACGCTGCTGGGCACGAATCCTTTGATTCTGCAAAACGGCCTGCATATCCGGTCTCCACTGCTGAAAGAGATATCAGAAATTACTTTTCCTGTATATCAGTCTTATTTGGCAGCCCTAATGCTGGATAAAGAATCATATTTTTACGGAATTGATCATGAACAGTTCCATTACTTTTCTAATTACTCTGAAAAGGAAAAACTGGCTTTTAGAAGAATGCGTACACAGTACGAATCATTTCCAGAGGAGGAAAAAGATTCACTGCAGCTTTTGGATATTATTGTTTTTGATCCCATTCTTGTCTTCAGTCTGCAACAGGCGTTATCCTTTTTCTCAGGTTGCCGCCTTACGTACTCTCTGGAAAAGCAAGGCTTCATTCAAGAGGATAAAAAAAGTTCAATCTGCTTTATTACCAAAGCCGCTTATCCGGAAATAGCAGATTTAATTCTTCAAAGAAATGGTGTCTCAACAAAAGAATTAGAGACAGAGAAACCTGTGTTTAAAAATGAACTGGCTAAAACCCTTTACTATCGGACATTAGAGGTCCAGAAAAATAACATATCAGGAAATAAGACAGATAAAAATATGGATCTGCCCAATATTATTTCAGCAGTTTCTGCCAGGCATCCTTCACTTAATATTTATAATATATGGGATATTACGGTCTATCAGCTATATGACCAGTTTAAACGGCTTCAAGTCAACAGTTTCTACGATATACAATCAATGACAGTTGCTGCCTGGGGTGATGAAAAGAAGCAGTTTGACGCATCCCAGTGGTACAAAAATTTATTTAAGGAAAATTAGACCTGCAATGTGCTGGTCTTTTTTTATAATTTAAAAATCAGGAGGAATTTAAAATGACAAACATTAACAAAGCTAACAGAACTTGCTGTGACGTGGATATCCGCGTTTTAAAAACACTGGCTCCTTATCTTTTCTTTGAGGATGCCAATGTAACTACCTTTGGTTTCACAGCTGATGAAACATACGCCACAAGCAAAGGTGCTAAGAAAATCGCATTCTCTAATCCTATGGATGGAACCATGACTGTAGAGGCGCAGGTAAAGCCATTCAAGCTCTATGCTTTATTATCTGATGGCACCATTGATACCTCTGCAGTAGTTGCAGAAAAGAAAACGATTGCCTGTACTATTGCCGGCGAACTTTCTCTTCCATCAGGGGTAAAATCCACTTCTGTATTTGTCTATGGAGAAGGCGATTTTGGTGGTAAATCCATTAAGGGTGTTGCAGAGGAGTCTAAATTTACAGCAGCAACGCCAGCTGAACTGGTAGTTGGCCAGTCTTATGAAGTTGGCTATTTAACCGTGAAGGAATCCGGAGTTCAGAAAATCAGCTTTAATAACAAGAAAAACCCTCAGGACTATTACATCACCATGAAAACCGTAGAAAAGGATGAAAGCGGAGTAATTACTCCTTATGTGATTACTGCTTACAAATGCAAGCCGAAAAAGGCGTTGGATTTAAGCTTTTCTTCCAGCGGAGATGCTGCAACCGTTAAGATTGAATTTGCATGTCTGGAAGATAAGGATGGCAATGTAGCCGACATGGTTGAATACGCAGAGACCGAGGCATAAGTTTCTAATGTAAACGATTGTAGTTTGTTCTAAATAACACTCAGGGAATGACGACGTACCATACAATCGTTATTCCCTGTTTTTTTATTTTCTTGTTAAAAAAGGAGAATGTATTTTGAAGTTTTATTCTTTGGAAGAAGCAAAGTCCGTATACGGTGAAGATTCTCTTATTCCTATATCTTCCCTACGGCAAATTATATTTTACTGTTCCAACGGCCTGCAGCCGGAATTTATCTGGGAATCGGAAAAGCAGGAAGGAAAAATCGTCGCCTGGTTTCATAAGGCAAAGAGCGAACTGGTTTATAAACGTTGGCAGAAAAATAAAAGTATCTGATACGTGAGTAACCCCAAATCTCTCACCTACCTATTAAGAGGATAACATATGGCAGACAATGATTCTATGATTAAATTAACCGCAGCTTTGGAAAAAGAAAAAAGTACAAAGCAAATCAATCAGGATATAAAAGCATTAGAAAAGACCATCAGCCAACTTCGCCTGATGGCAGCTCTTTCTAAGGGCGAAAGTAAAAATAGCATAAATGCATCCATACAGGAATTGGAAAACAAAGTAAAAGCATTTAAATTAAAAACTACCGTTGACGTCCGAAACATTAACAAAGAAATAAATGACTCACTGAGGAAGGTATCGCTCAAAGATATAAAAATCAACAATCTGGGAATTAAACTTGCAGCAAGAAAAATGGCTCAAAATGTTACGGATACATTGGAACGTTATGTAACCTTGCCAAAATTAGAAATGAAACAAGATCAATTTCATATGGATCTCAGTAATGTTCAAAAGAATTTATCTCTGGTTACGGCTTCACTGGAACTGGTTGTGTCTGGAATTATGAAATTCAGTCAGGCAATGAAAACCTCTCAGGAAATTTCTTTATTATTTAATGAAATATCTGAGCTTAGTGGTGTCGCTTCGAATGATGTCCAAAAGTTAAGTGAAGCATCTCTCCAGGCGGCCGGAACCTATGGTAAAAGTATTAAGGAATATTTAGAAGGTGTTCTTGAGGTATTAAAAAACAGTCAGGTTTCCATATCCGGCCAGGAAGATCAGCTGATACAGGTGTTTCAATCAATGGACAGCCTTTTTGAAAACAGCACTATTTCATGGGGAAATCGGCTGGTCTCTATGCAAAATGCATGGGATGGCTTTGTCTATGCCCTGATGAACCCAGATTTAAGTGGTGGCAGTACTTTTTTATTTGAGACCATTTTAAGTGTTGAAACCCTTTTTGAGTATTTAAATCAAATTCCTCAAAAGATTGCAGAGATCAGTTCTTCTCCAGCCTTAGCTGCAAGTGTAGATTTAAAGGTCACGGCTAAGAATGACAATATCCCTGCTAACGAAACAAAATCGACATCCAAAGCCTTTGATTTAAAGGGATTAATAAGTTCTGCATCGGATTTTAAGGATATATCAAAATCGGTTGATGAGCTGGAAGAACAGCTAATCAAAGGGGAGTACGGCTTTGATTCCCTATCTGCTTCTATTGCAAAAAATCATGAAAATTTAAGATACTACCTTGGAACATGTACGAAAAAGGCTCCTGCCTCGTTGGCAGGTTATCAAAAATACCTAAATAAAGCCGAAGTACAGACAGACCAGTTGAGAAAGAAAACCATTTTGTTAAATCTTGCATTTTCAACAGTTTCCGCCATTGGAATGCAATTAGTAACAATGGGGATTGAATCCCTTGGAAAAGCCATATACAATCAGCAGCACCAAACAGACATCGCTGCAGAAGCCGCTGCAAATGCCCAACAGAAACTGGCAGACATTAAAGCTGAGGTTGATGGTCTTAATAACAAGCTACAAACTACAGCCCAACGTATCAATGAATTGAAATCCAAAGACAGTCTTACTCTTGTAGAACAGGATGAGTTGAAAAATCTGACAGCAGCCAACGAAGAGTTGAAAGATCAGCTTAAAATAAAGAGTGCTCTTGAAAATATTGCAGCAGATGACGCAAATGACAAATCAGAAGATTATTTTAAATCTACACAAGGTTATAAGAAGTTTAAAGGGATGGAAGATAAATATTTTGAGGATTCTGAATCATACAAAGATCCCAAAATGAAAAATAAATATTCAACCCCTTTAAACAGACTTAAGGATGAGCTTGCTGATTATCAGGAATTAAAACGTTTATACGGAGATGTGTCCAGGCAAAAAGAACAGTTAGAAAATACTGATCAAAAATCTATGGCGGATTATCAAAAACTTGGATCATTAGGCATGGAGAAAAGCGAAATTGAAGCGGAATTAGAGAATCTGAAAAGTAATATTAATAAATCAGTGCCCGAAATACAACAAAACCTGGCCAGTCTTGACCCCGTTAAAAATAAAGACTTAATAGAGCAGGCCCAACATGGGCTGGAGGATTTCGCTCAAGAATTCGGTTCATCTGAAACTGCAGTTCCATTAAAGGTAAGTCTTGATTTAGATGTTGATAAAAATCAAATTGATGAATTGATAAAACAGGCAGCCAATGGCGGGCTTACTACAGCAGATATTAAAACTAATTTATTAGTAAAAAGCGATATGTCACCAGAAGATTTTATCTCCGCATTCAACTTAGAATTTGAAGAAGAGATAGGAAAACAAAAAAATGAGAATTTCAAAAGTGCATTATATGAACTAAGTGCAGTAAAACTTGAAGAGTATATAAACTTCTTAAATTCGGGTGACCTAAATCAAAGCTCCATTTCTTCTTTTAAAGATTTGAATAAAATTATGAAAGAAACCGGAGTCAGCGCAGAAAATGCTGTCAACAGCTTAAAAGATTTCTCCAAAGACTATGTTACAAGTTCGGATTTAATATCAGGTATGGAAAATACTGCTCAGCTTATTGGATCCGTCAAACAGCAATTTGCCGATACCCAGGATGTTGGAACCAACAGTCTAAATTCCATTACAAAAAAGTTTCCTCAGCTATCTGCTGCCGTTCTTGAATATAGTCAAGGAGCCATAGATTATGACGAACTAATGGAACAACTGGAGGAGTGCTATAATAATGATGCGGAAGCTTATCGTTTAAACATAGTCTATAAACTGCAATTTGATGAAAACTTCTTCTCTGCTGTACGAGATCGTAACCAACGCTTGTTTGAAGATCTTGCAATAGCCTACGGTGATGATTTAAAAAACTGGAATAATCTCGTTCGGGCGAAATCTGGAATTAACACTGGATTTAAGAATAAATTATCCAATATTTTAGGAGGTACTGGTGACGGCGCACCTACACCTGATGAGTTATTTGATACATATATCTCTATAAATAAAGATAATACAATCTCTGTTAAAGAGGAGATGAGGAAAAAATACTCGAAAATACAGGGGCAGACTCTTGATAAAGAAGTTTCTAAATATAACAAAAATATAAAGAATCTGGATGATGCTGCAGGTGCACAGATAATTGTTCCTGAAATACCAAAAACAACTCCCCAGAATAAACCCACCAGCCCAAATTCCATCTCTAGTTTTAGCCCTAACTCAACATCACAATCAAACCAGGAAATCAACTGGATCGAACGAGAAGAAAAACTTCTGGACGAGGCCCGAAGCAGATTAAAGGATGCTGCATCAGACACCAATATTGACTACCTTGGTTTTTCCGAGCAAGATTTTAACCACGCAAAGGATATACTTAATTCTACAACTGCCCCTACCATAGAGCAGTTAAATGAGTTGAAGGAAATGGCTGAGAAGTCCGGTTTGTCCATGGATGAATTTTATAAAACCATACTGGGTGGAACCTGGTCCGCATCCAGACAAAGTCTTCTTGACCAACTGGTTGATGCAGACAAACTTTCTTTAGAAAGACAAAAGGAAATTACAGCGCAATACCAAACGCAGTATGAAAATACCGTATCTGCCGTAAACCCTGACTATAGATCTAAAATTGAAAACGGCAGTTTATCAGTCGAGCAGTTTTCCGGTAAAGAAGCGGAAGTAATTAACAACGCAATTTCTGCCTATGACAAACTCACCGCTTCTAAAAATAAAGTGAACGAACTGAATAAAGCCTATACCGAGGACTTTATGGCCAGCTACGAGAATCGTTCAGCGGCACTGGAGGCAGAAAATGAACAGATTAGAAATTCCAGCTCCCTCATTGAGAAACAAATTGCTTACATTAAATCATCCGGCGAAGTAGTAGATTCTTCCCTCTATAAAAAGCTGATTCATTTATCCAGTCAGGAAGAGCTTGTTACAAATGAAATTCTTGCAAATAAACGAAAAGAATTGCAGGACATACTGAACCAAGGTCTGAATTCGGAAAACTCAGAATCCTATCTCAAGCTGAAAGATGAAATAAACAAATCCGAGTCATCTCTGTATGACTTAAAAAAGGCACAGGAAGAATATAACTTCCAACTTCTAAAGCTACCAATTGAGCGCCTGGAAACTGTGAGCAATATGTATAAGGATATTCAGTCTGCTATGGAAAACTGGTTTGGCGAAATGGAAGCTTCCGGCAAAAAGGCGGACTCAGTATATTACCAGGAGCTTATTTCAAACGGACTGACACTCACTAATCAGCTTGGGGAACAGGCAGACTTGATTGAAAGAGCTATGAACCATTATGACGCAGGGTCCGACAACTGGAATGAGCTTTACAGCAAGCTGCAGAATGTGAATTCAGAAACGTCTTCCATGGTACAAAATCTTCATAAATGGAACGAAGAACTGCTGAAAATGCCCTTAGATAAACTTTCAGCTGCATCTTCTGATCTGCAAAAAATTTCTGACGGTCTGGAAGCCCTGAGAAGTGATTATGATACTGTAATCAATGCTGTAACCGGAGCACTCAATGAACAAATCACGTCCATAAACAAGCAAAAAGATGCGGTAAACGAAGAATACGAAGCATCTAAAAAATCACTGCAGGATAAATTAGATTTACTAAATAAACAAAACGATAAACTTAAACTACAGCAAAAATATGAGCAATCTCTCTATGATCTGCAAAAAGCAAATCAACAGGCAACAGAAAAAGTCATCCGTAACGGGGAAGTTGTCTATGAACAGGATGCGGATAAGCTGCGGGCTGCTAAAGAAGCTGTACAGGATGCAAAATTTGAAATAGAAACTAATGAAATTCAATCTCAGATTAATTCCCTTCAGGAAACTTTGGATGGTTTAAATGATAATTATCAGAGTCAAATAGAATCCCTTCAAAAAATATCGGATAAATGGTCTGAGATTAATACAAAAATTACACAGGCTCAAAATGATGCCAAAGCCGATGAAATTCTTGGCACTGGATGGAAGGACAAAATACTCTCCGGGAAAGATGATAGCCTCTTCCAAAATTTAAATGGGCTTTATACCGGAATTACGCAGCAGATTAGTGCTTATAAAGAACAGATTGAAAGTACAGAGAAAATTTATGCCCTTTTGGAAAACTACACAACCGCCTACAAAGAAGGTACATTAACCTACAATCAGGCATTAACTGGAATTAACAATTTATTGTCCCAGCTGAACCAGAAAATGTCCTCATCAGAAAATCTGCAAAATCTATATGATTACTATGCATCCATAAAGGGTACAAAGACAGATGGATCAAGTATACTTGCCGGATTCCGACAGGGGTTACAAGACTCCGCCTCTGAACTCATAAAATCATTAGAGCAGTATAACAAAAATTACGGAACCATATCAGAATATACTTCAAGCTGGCAACAGCTGACAGATAATGTTTCTTCCATGCTAAGCGTTTTAAAAGATGTACGGGATAACTTAGAGTCATCTTCAGACAATGATGAGGATGATAATTCCGAACATTCAAGCGGAGAACCATATATGGGAGGGGATTATGTAAGTGGTGGACCTGGTGATACATATAAAGCCGGAATTTCCAAAGGACTGATTGGGGCAACCTCTGTATCTGCCAGAGAAACCAAGATGAAACTCTTAGGTCTGAAACCGTTGGATTCTGATGAATTTGCTTCTATTTTACACAGAAATGAAGCGGTATTTAACACAGAGCAACAGGATATGCTCTTATCCAATCTGGAGCATGCCTGGAATTTCACTCCTGGAGCCAGTACATTTAATATTGACGCTGGCGCTAAGTCAGGTCAGACAATTACAAATTTCGGATTTGGAGATATCCATATTAATGAATGCAGCGATCCGAATGAATTGGCAAAAGGAATTCTTAACGGAGGATTAAAAAGTGCTATCATACAACAAACCGGGAAACGCTAATGCTGTAAAATCAGGAAAGGATGGTGATACCAATAAATCTACAGGACGTTTATAAAAAACTAGCCGAAGATATAAACTATCTCATTAACTCGGCATCCGAAAATCTTAAGTTTGACCGGACATTTCGCGCACTGGTCAATGGCGCCGCAAAAGATGGGAAATGTACTATTTCTTATAAAAACAAAACCTATGCCGCCCGATGCAGTACACAGGTAAATCTCAATGATGCTGTGTGGGTATGCGCCCCCTGCAATGATTGGAATTCCTTATATATCCAAATGTCTGAATTTAAATAAACACAGCATATGCATTCAAAGAAAAGGAGTTTAATATGCATGTAATTATTCACCCAATAGAACCATTTGATTCCTCCTTAGGTACTAATATCAACTTTACATGGCAGGGAAATCAGATATTTAAAGTCCGCTGTTTGATTAAGGATAATTCTACAGGCGACGCAGTATATGACCAGACCATAAGCACCATGAAGCAGAGTTACCTCCTGCCGCCTGATTCAACATTAAAAAATGGGGGCTACTATATTGCTTATCTATCCGTAATCGATGTGGATGGAGTAGAATCCAGCTTTTCAAACATTGGTACTCCATTTTACTGTTATCAGAGCCCTAAGTTTCACTTATCCATTAAGCCTGGAGATGTTATAAAAACCTCAGCCTATCAGACCGAACTAACCTACGCACAGGCAGAAAATGAGCTTTTGGATTATTATTCCATTACCCTTTATACCTATCAGAAAACTGAACTTTTGACTTCTGGTAACCTGTATAATACTGACAGCCTTACTTATCTGATTTCCGGTCTTGAAAATGCAAAACAGTATTACATACGGGCTACCGGAAAGACGCTCCATAACATGACATTGGACACCGGCTATATTCTATTTACGGTATCCTACACAGAAGCCCAGATATTTAATCCGTTGGAGTTAAATAATCGGGCAGAGCTTGGTGCCATTGAAATAAAAAGCAATATTACTTCAACCGTTGGCATACCTGAAAAGGAAGTCACCTTTATTGACCATGAGTTTGCAGATTTAAGAAGCAACTCAGTCACCTATGATATTGGTTTTGAAGTAAAAGGTGATTTCACCAAGGCTTTTCTTTTTTACAAGCCCGAACGTAACGCAAGAATTATTCGTTTTACAGATGGACAGAAATCTAATGTAAACATTTATTATCGGGAAGGTACTTTATCTGATTCCAATGGAGAGAAAGCATTTTTTGAACTCCAGGCAGAAACTTCAGGCATCAAATATATCCTGTTCAGTAACTATGTAACCTTCCCTGATACAAACCAACAATTTTTACTTCACCTAAACCGGATTGGCAATACATATGAAATAAATGCCAGTGTGGTGAACCAGACAGAAAGGCGGTGATCCAATGTTTTTAGGTAGTTCATTTGCTTCAAGTAAAGAATCTTTGACCTCCTCCTTTGCATCTGCTTCAGATGTAATCGACTTAACCATTGCAAATGCGGTATTTGACGAAATTTACTCCACTGTAAACCTAACCCCTATGACAGAAACAGACTTCAAAATTCCTGCCGTATGGGGATTTGATACCCGATTACACGCTCTGTTCCAGGATAACCTATACGGCGGAAACGTCAGTTTCACAGAAAGTATTGTGGAATCAATACGGATTAAGAAGAAAGTAAAGGGCGATAAAAAATTCAAAACTATTTACGAAAAATCCATTCACTCTAATGATGATTTTAAAATTGAGTTAATGGATTATTATGAACCTGTGGGAACCGTGGAATATGCGTATGTTCCAGTTATTTCAGGCGGTGAGAACAGCTATATTACAAATCGGATTGAGTCATTCTTTGACTCTTATTTTATCTGTGAAAAGGATATATCCTATCCGATGATCCTTGATACAGGTTTCGAAAAGAAGCTGACTCAGAAAACAAGCCTGATTGAGCTATTGGGGCGTGAAAAACCAGTGATATTAAAAGGCGGACGTGTCCGTTATTATACAGGAGATGTTTCCTGTACCTTTATTGAATTAACAAAAGATGGCTGGCAGACACACACCTCCTGGGATTATAGAAATGGAATTTACGATTTCCTCACAAATGGGAAACCCAAAATTCTGAAGGATTATCTTGGAAATATCTATATGGTGGCTGTCACCAGCGGTGATATTTCTGAAGAGTCCGACCATTATGAACACGTAATAACCAAGTTCAGTGTTGCAGAATGCGGCAGTGCTTATGACCCCGGCGACTTATACGACAACGGCTTTATTAACGCTGACATTGACAGGTAGGTGAACGCATGAATTATCAAGTAACACAATTTGATATCAGCCTGTTAAAACAGGGAACCCAGGAAATCTTCCTGAAAGCAGAGCTGCTTAACTCCTCCTATAAAATTCTGGACTCTTTGGAGGGCCAGATCATTTCAGACAGCTATAGTCAGGATAATGAATCCATTCAACGGAGGAGTTACAGCTTTGATTTAATTGTATTAAATTCATCCTTTGCCATTGGAAAGGATAAGAAAATTTGGATGGACAAACGGGTTCGGGTCTACTATGGCATTAAATCGCTGCGCACTGGTGAAATCACATGGTATCTTCTTGGAATCTTCTGCTATGTAAGCATGAAATATACTTTTTCTTTACAGGAAAAAAGGCTTTCTGTCACCTGTGCAGATTTAATGGCATTATATGACGGAACATTAAACGGGCATCTTGCGGGCTATGGTTCTTCTAATAATCCGCCTGCTTTTGCGTCCCAGTCTATTACCATTCCTGCCGGTGAGGATATTCGTTCCTCTGTCCTTGCTATTGTAAAAGAGGCAGGAATTGAAAACTACATTATTGAAGACATAAGAAAACCAGTCCCCTATGACCTGACCTTCGAAACAGGATCAACCTACGCAGATATCTGGACAAAGATCCGGGATCTTTATGATTCCTGGGAATTTTATTTTGATGCAGATGGAACATTTATTTGGAGAAAGATACCTACCTGCCTCGATGAACCAGTTACAATTAATGACTCGTTGCTTGGAAATCTTATTATAAGCGAAGATACCGATGTAAAATTCGATGAGATTTACAATGTAACTGAGGTATGGGGAAAGGTGCTTGAATTAGAGTCGAAGGATCGGTATGCAGATACCTCCACTTATATAAACCAGTGTTATGATGTACATTATGATTCTTTAAACGCTTGGCAGGAGGTTGATAATTTAACACAGTTTGCTTTTAAAGTTACTGCAGAACATCCGGATGCTCCCATGTTTACTATAAATGGCTTTTCTCCCGCTATTCCTATTTATGACGGAGATGGTAATCCGTTAAAAGCAGGTGTTTTGAAAAAAGACACTGTCTATGTCTTCCGCTATCGAAGACTTACCGATTTAAATACCGTCCCGGGAGCGCTTTTCTTACTAGGACAATTCCAGTGTTATGGGAAATACGTTGAGAGATCCAAGGACTGCCCTTTTTCTGTAACAAACTTAGGTTACGAAATTCCTCAATCCCTGGACTTCAATACCTTAAGTGACGATGCTGCCTGTTATAATCAGGCGCAATACCTGACCTACCAGTCCACTGCCGTGATGGACACCATACAGTTGACTTCACTGGTAATCCCCTGGCTTGAGGTCAATACAAAAGTTGAATATACACCCAGATACAATCATGTAACCAGTCAATACATAGTTAAAAACATAAGCTGGTCCACAGGCGAAGGGACAATGAGCATTACTCTCTATCGTTTTCTGGAGAGTTTTTCTTATGTTTATAAAAGTAAATGAAAGGGGTTTTAAAAATGAGTTATTCAGAATATCCTCACAGCAGTTTTCCTGAAAAAATCTGCGACTTACCCAGCATGCAGGACGTATCTGCAACAATGCGCCCGGCAATTGAGCAATACAATGAGGCTTGGATTAACAATGATGTGGATGCTATGGCTGCTATAATGGAAAAGTATCCTAATCTGACTAAGTCTTTATTTAATGCAGACAAATTTAATACCTTATTAGATGGAGTAAAAGCAACTCAAAAGTTTTTTAAAGAGGAAGTAGATACAATGATACGGGACGTAGCGCAGAAAACTGTGGGTATAAATGACAGTCCGCAAGAAGATCAAAAAAAGCTGAATTCCTATTCCGCAGAAAAATCGGATTATCTGACTGGAGTCTCTATTGCATCAAATCTTTCCATCCCAGTTACTGCATGGAGCAGTGATCTAACGTATACCTTTAATTCGGATAAAATTGAGGAGAATGATAAGGTTAATGTTTACTTTAGTTCCGATAGCATGGTGATAGCTGCAAAGGCATTTATTGTTGTGAAGGATGAAACCGGTGCAGGCAATCTTATTCTGCAGGCTAGTAAAATGCCTAAAAGTACATTAAATATCAGAGAAATAGAGGTGGTGAGGAAAAATGGCTAAATGTGGTGTAACAAATATTGGGGGAGGGGGCGGAATCGGTTCCGATGAAGTCTCTGCTACAAAAGACGAAGTATTAAGTGGTAAGACATATGTAGGCGCAGATACAGGCGATGAACTTGGTACTGGTACAATGGCAAATAACGGGGCGACTGAAAACCAGAGACTAAATGCAGGTAGTTCCTTCCTAGTTAAAAAGGGATATCATGCACAGGATTTCTCAGTTGGGGCAAGTAGTTTGGGGATCCAGACTCCAGGGAATGCGGATACTAGTTCTATTTTAAGTGGGCGTAGTGCATGGGTTAATGGTAATAAAATTACTGGAAATATATCATACTTAGAAGGTCAAACTATTAATCCTACCGCTTCACAGCAAACCGTGATCAGCTCTGGAAAATATATGACTGGAAATGTAATCGTAAAGGGAGTGTATAATTTATTAGCATCAAATATAAAAAAAGGGGTAAGTGTCGGAGGTGTTGTTGGAACATTCGAAGGGTATGTACCTACTGCCAATGATTTATATAACAGAGGGTATAACAGATGTATTCAATCAGGCGGAGGGTCTGTCTCATTTGATTCTGGTCAAATAACACTTGATGATAGATTTTCAAGTAAAACATGGATACGCTCTAATGCACCAATAAACTTAACCGGATTCAATAGTCTACGAATACAGTTTTGGGGCGCAATACCAGATGTATTTCCAGCCTATTTCTGTGTTGTAACTGCACCAGGTACTTATACAACAGATAATGCAATAGCATCTACAACGTCAAATGTGACAGGTTTAAATACATTCACCATTGATGTTAGTGCTATTAATGCAAATAGATATATTACATTCTCACACTTTAGAATGTTAACATATGTATATAGAATCTGGTTAGAATAACAAAATACTACTAGTAAAATTCAAAATTTCGTACTTTTTTATGTAAAACATAAAATTTCGAATTATAATGTATTTAATTTACATATCAAACAGCACCATCAATGACCCAGTTTTTCATTCATCTTCTCATCATTGAATCTTCTAGGATGGCGGATATTATATCACAAATAATAGTATTGGCATCATCTCTATTTATAACCCCCTGCATAGCAGTGGGGTTATCTTTTTCCGTCACAAAAATAAAACCAGATGATAAATCTACCTTATATTAGTTTAGGGTCCTTACACAAGCTTTGGGATACCTGTAATGTAAACTATTTCATTTTAGAGCTTGTAATATTATATTTATTTACATATCTTTTAGCAATAAATAATTTAACCGAATAACCTTCCCATCTCTCTCAACCCGATAAATCCCAACCTCCCCCGCTACCCCATAATGCTTCCCAAGCAAATACCGCGCCTCCACGTCACTTTCCACCACCACCAAGTAATCATACCCGCTCAGAAGATTGTCCATATTGTCTTCATAGAAAGCGCAGATACCATCCACATGAGGCGCAAAAAGCATATATTTCCCAATATACTGCAGATAATAATCCGTCACCTGTCCGTCCGCATCTGTCGCATAAAACAAATACCTGCTCTCATCCATCTTCCCATCACGATACCACCGATCCCCGGTGACCTTCCGTACCTTATAAGGCAATGTGGAAGTATAAGATTCCTGTATTGTCTCCATACCATTAAACTCTGACATCAGAAGAACAACCGCTATTGCAATGCAGACAATCACCCCTTTCTGATACCGATCCTTGCTATCCACACTTTTAAAAGCCATCAGATCCGGAACCTGTCCGATTCTATAATAAAAAGTTCGTTCCAAATCCCCGGTTGCGCATAAAACCAGACCTCCCACAAAAAGAACAACAATGCTGGAAGCATAACGTTCGAATCCCGCTAGCCTGAGTGCCTCATCAGAAGGCATGGAGAAGATATATAACCCCAAAATACCAGCATAATATAATATAACTACAACATCCAGTGCAATTAAAGTCTTCCACAGTCTCCAGTTCTTTTTCAACAATACCCAGGCAAATATACTTCCTCCCGCTGCCATCAGATTAAACACCAAAACCCCCATAAACGGTCTGCTTTTCAAATCAAAAACTGACTGAATAAACAGACTTACAATCTGCCTCACTTCCTCCTGAGTTTTCCCACCATATACGGTATCCACCTGCCGCGTCACATCAAACTTATTTTCAACCCCCTTGAAGGCCGCCGCCATATGCCAGCTCCACAATAACCATGGAATCAATGCCACTCCAATGGAAAGAAGTACCGCAAATCCATTCTTAACCAAATCCCTATCCCTGTTTCTTAACCATATAAATATAAGATAACAAAACCCAATCCCTGCGAAAATCGTTCCAGTACTCTTAATAATCATTAAAAGCCCGGCAACCGGCGCAATTACAAAACATGCCTTTACCAATTGTTTCTCATACCGGTCAACAACAGCAAATAAAACCAACGTAAAAATTGGCAACAAAAAATCAACCAGCAGATTGCTGATTCTTATAGTAATATTAAACACAGAAAGTGTCGAGCAGCCCGCCGCTAAAAACGCATAGAGTAAAAACCGTTTTTTTTCCGTTATAACGCCAAACAATGCACAAAAACAGGAAAAAATCAAAAGTCCCTGAGCAATCAGCATTACTGCCTCTGAGTGCCCCGCAAACCGGCAGATAAAATAGATAAACGAAGAAGTTCCCAATGGATAATTTTTAAAATCAATCAGCGCAGAGGAAGCATCCGGAAATGCATTGGTGCTTAACATCTGCTTTAGAACCACTGCCCAGTGAGAAAAATTGTCATAGTGAATCAGCCTGCTCTTGTATAACAGATAAAAAAAGAACAGGCTGCCAATCATAAACAAACTATTAAATAAAGTAATCTCTGCATGGATTTTATATTTCTTAAATAGAATCCTTACCCCATAAATTCCTGCAAGTAAAACTCCCCCTGCCAGAAGAACCACGGCCCCAGGGTATAAATACCCTGCAAGACCTCCCAAATATACTCCGCAGGCCAGAGACGAAAAAACAAAAACAGGTACAAATTCACTCTGAAGCTGAAGTAACTCCTTTGAAAAAAGCATATAGCCAGCCATTGAACCTATCAGCAAAATAATCAATCCACTTTGAAGCAGCCATAGCATTTTTTATTTCTCACCTTCGTCCATTTATGAAATTTCAGACAGGATTTGATCGATTTGATTTTTTTCAATCAGTTCATCAATATTAGTAACTGCCAACAGCTCTTCCACCGAATGCCGCCGGTATTTTCCTGTTCTCTTTAAAGTCAGTTTGATTCCTTTCTCAGTATTATAATCAAACTGCTCTTCCTCATTCCCATTTGCATCAAAATTCAGAACAGAAAAATAATTGAAATTAAAGTTAACTACTTTGCAGGTCGC